>NZ_CP023407.1:6382500-6740768 GCF_003665435.1 Streptomyces fungicidicus | reverse complement strand
CCTGGCACGAACGCACCGGGCTGCGGATCATCAACGGCATCGGCGCCACGAACTGCACACGTCCGCCCCGGGACGACGGGATTTCCGGTCCCCGGCTGGCAGGCCCGGGTGCAGGACGCCGACGGCGTCCCGGTGCCCGACGGGGAGCCGGGACTGCTCGCGGTGCGCGGCCCGGTCGGCTGCCGCTACCTCGCCGACCCGCGCCAGCGGGAGTACGTGCGCGACGGCTGGAACATCACCGGCGACACCTATGTCCGCGACCCCGACGGCCGGTTCCGGTACGTCGCCCGCGCCGACGACATGATCATCTCGGCCGGGTACAACATCGCCGGCCCCGAGGTCGAGGACGCCCTGCTGCGCCACCCGGACGTCGTGGAGGCGGCGGTGGTCGGGCGGCCCGACGAGACACGCGGCCAGGTCGTGGTGGCGTACGCGGTCCTCGTGGAGGGCGCGCCGCGCGACGCGGAGGCGCTGCGTTCCTTCGTGAAGTCCGAACTCGCGCCGTACAAGTGCCCGAAGGAGATCGTGTTCCTGGAGGCGCTGCCGCGCACGGCCACCGGCAAGCTCCAGCGGTTCCGTCTGCGCGCTCCCGCCGGGACCGGCGAGGGCCGGACGTGACGCCCCCGGACGGCACCCCCGCGCACACGACCTAAGATGATCAACGTGTCCGACCAGCAAGCCCAGCACGCTCCGAGATCCCTCATCGTCACGCTCTACGGCGCGTACGGCCGCTCCGTGGAGGGCCCGGTGCCCGTCGCCGAGCTGATCCGGCTGCTGGCCGCGGTCGGTGTGGACGCCCCGTCCGTGCGCTCCTCGGTGTCCCGGCTGAAACGGCGCGGCCTGCTGGTCCCCGCGCGCACCGCCCTCGGGGCGGCCGGCTACGAACTCTCGCCCGAGGCACGCCAGTTGCTCGACGACGGCGACCGGCGGGTGTACGCCACGGATCCGCCGGAGGACGAGGGCTGGGTGCTCGCCGTGTTCTCCGTGCCGGAGTCCCAACGGCAGAAGCGGCACGTCCTGCGCTCACGGCTGTCCGGCCTCGGCTTCGGCACGGCGGCCCCGGGCGTGTGGATCGCCCCGGCCCGGCTGTACGAGGAGACCAGGCACACCCTGGAACGGCTGCGCCTGGACGCCTACGTCGACTTCTTCCGCGGCGCGCACCTCGGCTTCGCGCCAACCGCTCAGGCGGCCGCGCGCTGGTGGGACCTGACCGCCATCGCCGGGCAGCACGAGGCGTTCCTGGACCGGCACGCGCCGGTGCTGCGCGCCTGGGAGGAGCGGACGGACACCCCGCCCGAGGAGGCCTACCGCGACTACCTCCTCGCCCTGGACTCCTGGCGTCATCTCCCCTACGCCGACCCCGGACTGCCCGCCGCCCTGCTCCCCGCCGGCTGGCCGGGCACCCGCTCGGCGGCCGTCTTCCGCGGCCTGCACGACCGGCTGCGGGACGCGGGGGCGCGGTTCGTGGGCGTGTGACGGCCCGGGGCCGCGCCCCGCGCGCCCGTCACTGGGGCGGGGTCGGCGTGTCGTGGGTGCGGTACATGGCCTGCACGTCCAGCTCCAGCTGGACCGTCGGCCCGACGACGGCGATGCCACGGGCGAGCATGGAACGCCAGTTGAGGGTGAAGTCCTCGCGGTGCAGCTCCGCCTTCGCGAGCGCCGCGCAGCGCAGTTCCTGCTCGTAGCCGCCGTTTACGGTGCCGAGGTACTCGGTGTCGAGCCCCACGGAGCGGCTGGTGCCGTGCATCGTGAGGGTGCCGTGCAGCGTCCACCGGGAGCCGCCGCGGTAGGCGAACCGGGTGCTGGTGAAGTCGATGTACGGGTAGTTGCCGACGTCGAGGAAGTCGGCGGACCGCAGGTGGTTGTCGCGGGTCCGGTTGCCCGTGGTGAGGCTGGAGGCGTCGATGCGCACCGAGACCTGGGAGTCGGCCATGTTCTCCGCGACCCGGATGCCGCCCTCGAACCGGGTGAAGCGGCCGTGCACATGGGCCATGCCCACGTGTTTGGCGATGAACCGGATCGCGGTGTGCGGAGGGTCGAACAGCCAGGTGCCGGGCGGCGGCAGCTCCAGTTGGCGTCCGGGTTGCAGCGTCACGCGCACGGGGGCGAGAGCCACCCCGGCGGTGATGTCGACGGTCTCGCGGACGGGCGTCAGGCCCTCCGCGGCCACCATCACGCTGTACCTCCCCGGGGGCAGGGCCGCCATGAAGTAGCCGTACGGGTCGGTGGTGCCGCCGGCCACCACACGGTGGCTGTCGAGAGCGGTCACCGTGACCTCGGCCGCACCCAGGGGCTGCCCCAGGACGTCGACGGTCTCGCAGCCGAACGCCCCCGCCCCGTCCGGCAGGGGGACCGTGAGGCCCGAGGCGGCGCCGGAGGCGCCGTGCGGGCGCAGGCGTCGAAGCAGTCCGAGGACCATGTGGTGTTCACCTTTCCGCATGTGTGTTTCCGCGCGGCCCGTACGCCACGCCGCGTTCGCGGCTGCCAACGACCCGGGAGAACAGGACATCAGTACGAGGGGACGGTCTGACATCGATCCTAAAGCCGCCGGGAGGGCAAAGGCGCTGGTCCCAGAGCCTTGACGAGCACCGGTCAACGCCGGACGGACCACCGGAAGAGCGCACGATGGGGGCGTATGTCGGGATTTGGAGGGGCGGCACTTTGCAGTGACGCTCCGGCGAACGGCGGGAAGCGTGTGGCGATATTCATGCAGCATGCACGGTTACGGCGCGCTTCACTCACGTTCCCCGCACACCTCGCCCGGAGCGGGCGGTGCCGGCCGCGACCGGGCTCAGCCTCCCAGGGTGAGCCGGGGCTTGGGCGCGTCCGTACGGCCGGTGCGCGGAGGCCTGCTGCCCGCCCGGTACGGCGCCGGCCAGACCACGCCCGGGCCCTCGTACCCCTGCTCGGCCGCCGCGTGCAGCGTCCAGTGCGGGTCGTAGAGGTGCGGGCGGGCGAGTGCGCACAGGTCCGTACGCCCGGCGAGGATCAGGGAGTTGACGTCGTCCCAGGAGGAGATGGCGCCCACCGCGATCACCGGGACGCCCGCCTCGTGCCGCACCCGGTCGGCGAACGGGGTCTGGTACGAGCGCCCGAACTCCGGTTCCTCCTCCGCCACGACCTGCCCGGTCGACACGTCGATCGCGTCGGCGCCGTGCGCGGCGAAGGCACGGGCGATCGCGACCGCGTCCTCCGCCGTGACGCCGCCCCGCGCCCAGTCGGTCGCGGAGATGCGGACGGTCATCGGCCGGTCACCGGGCCACGCCGCGCGCACCGCGTCGAACACCTCCAGCGGGAAACGGAGCCGCTTCTCGGGTGAGCCGCCGTAGGCGTCGGTGCGGTGGTTGGTCAGCGGGGAGAGGAAGCCGGAGAGCAGATAGCCGTGGGCGCAGTGCAGCTCCAGCAGGTCGAAACCGGCCCGCGCGGCCCGCACGGCGGTGGCGGCGAACTGCTCCCTCAGATCGGTGAGCTGCGCCCGGGACAGTGCGCGCGGCACCTGGCCGCCCGGCCGGTACGGCAGGGGCGAGGCGGCTACGAGGGGCCAGTTGCCCTCGTCGAGCGGCTCGTCCATGCCTTCCCACATCCGCTTGGTCGAGCCCTTGCGACCGCTGTGCCCGAGCTGCACGCCGATCGCGGCGCCGGGGGCCTGTGCGTGCACGAAGTCGGTGATCCGCCGCCACGCCTCGGCCTGTCTGCCGGTCCAGAGGCCGGCGCAGCCGGGCGTGATGCGGCCCTCCGGGCCGACGCACACCATCTCGGTCATCACCAGCCCGGCGCCGCCCAGCGCGCGGGCGCCGAGGTGGACGAGGTGGAAGTCGCCGGGGACCCCGTCGAGCGCGGAGTACATGTCCATGGGCGAGACGACGACCCGGTTCCGCAGGGTGAGACCGCGCATCCGGAACGGGGTGAACATCGGGGGCGTACCGGGCGGGCAGCCGAACTCCCGCTCCACGGACCCGGTGAACCGGGCGTCGCGCAGCCGCAGATTGCCGTGGGTGACCCGGCGGCTGCGGGTGAGCAGGTTGAACGCGAACTGGCGGGGCGGCTGCGCGAGATGGCGGGACAGGTCCTCGAACCACTCCAGGCTGGCCCGTGCCGCGCGCTGGGTGGAGGCGACCACGGGCCGGCGTTCCTCCTCGTACGCGGCCAGCGCGGTCTCGACGGTGGGCTGTTCGCGCAGGCAGGCGGCGAGGGCCAGGGCGTCCTCGACGGCGAGCTTGGTGCCGGAGCCGATGGAGAAGTGGGCGGTGTGGGCGGCGTCGCCGAGGAGCACGACGTTGCCGTGCGACCAGCGTTCGTTGACCACCGTACGGAAGGTGGTCCAGGCCGAGTTGTTGGACTTCAGCGGGCGTCCGCCGAGCGCGTCGGCGAAGATCTTGGCGCAGCGCTCGACGGACTCCGTCCCGTCCGTCCCGTCGAACCCGGCCGCGCGCCACACCTCCTCGCGCATCTCGACGATCACGGTGGAGGCGTCGGCGGAGTACGGGTAGCCGTGCAGCTGCATCACGCCGTGCTCGGTCTCGGCGATCTCGAAGCGGAAGGCGTCGAAGGCGAAGTCGGCGGCCAGCCAGACGTAACGGCACCGGTGCTCGGTGATCCGGGGCCGGAACACGTCCGCGAAGGCCTCCCGGGTGGTGCTGTGGACTCCGTCGGCGGCGACGACGAGGTCGTACGTCCGCGCCAGCCGGGCGGGGTCCGGGGCCGCGGTCCGGAAGCGGAGTTCCACGCCGAGGGAGCGGCAGCGGTCGTGCAGGATCTCCAGCAGGCGGTGCCTGCCCAGCGCGGCGAAGCCGTGTCCCCCCGAGGTGTGCGGGACGCCCCGGTGGACGATGTCGATGTCGTCCCAGCGGGTGAAGTCCCGCTGCAGGGCCGCGTAGACGACGGGGTCGGCGTGCTCGATGCCGCCGAGGGTCTCGTCCGAGAGGACGACTCCGAAGCCGAAGGTCTCGTCGGGGGGATTGCGTTCCCAGAGGGTGATATGCCGGTCGGGGTCGAGGCGTTTCAGCAGCGCGGCGGTGTAGAGGCCGCCGGGGCCGCCGCGATGACCGCCACGCGCGCGGGGCGGTTTCCCTGGCTCCTGGCGGAAGGCATCCGCTCACCTCCCCCGCCACTTCGGGGTGCGCTTCTCGGTGAAGGCCGCGTGGAACTCCGCGTAGTCCTCGCCGTTCATGAGGAGGGCCTGGGTGGAGGCGTCCAGCTCCACCGCCGCCGCGAGCGGCATGTCCAGTTCGGCGGTGAGCAGGGCCTTGGTCTGGGCGTGGGCCAGGGCGGGGCCGTCGGCCAGGCGGCGGCCAGGGCCCGCGCGGCCTCGTCGCGTCGCCCTCGTCCGTCAGCACGCTGATCAGGCCGATGCGCTCGGCCTCCGGTGCCCGTACCGGGTCTCCCAGCATGAGCAGCCGGGTGGCGTGGCCCAGGCCGACCACCCGGGGCAGCAGATAGGCCGCGCCCATGTCGCCGCCCGACAGGCCGACCGGGTGAAGAGGAAGGCGAAGCGGGCGCCCGCGTCGGCGACGCGGAAGTCGGCGGCCAGGGCGAGGACCGCCCCGGCGCCCGCCGCCACCCCGTGGACCGCGGCGACCACCGGGAACGGGCACTCCCGGATCGCCCGCACGACCTGACCGGTCATCCGGTTGAAGTCGAGCAGCTCGGCGGTGTCCATGGCGAGGGTGGCGCCGATGATCTCGTCGACGTCGCCGCCGGAGCAGAAGCCGCGGCCCTCGCCGGCCAGCACCAGGGCCCGTACGGCCCGCTCCCGGGCCAGCTCGGCGAGCAGGTCGCGCAGATCGGCGTAGGCGCCGAAGGTGAGCGCGTTGAGCTTGTCGGGGCGGGCGAGGGTGACGGTGGCGACCCCGTCGGCCAGATCGACGCGCAGATGCTCCCAGCGGGAGGTGCGGGCGGCGGAGCCGGTGAAGGGACTCATGAGGGCGGCCTCCTCGGACGGGCACTGCGCGGCTCAGTGAGTTCTGTCCGATGAATTTATCACCTGTCCGTGACTTCCGTCACGGGTGCGCGATACGCCGTTCGGGCGCCGTCCCGTCCGTCACGACTCGTCGACATACCGGTAACGGCGGGAGCCCGCGTGCGAGGCGGGGCGTGGAGCTGGGTAAGCCGCCCGTTGCCGGGGCAGAGGGCCCCGGCACGGCGCCCCCGGGCACGGGGGCCGGTGCCCCGCCCCCCTCGGGGGGCCGTACCGGCTGCGCCGTACCATGGGCTGCTGAACGCGAGGAGCACCCGCTCCATGAACGGACCCGTCGTGCACGAACCCCCCGCCGCTTCCACCTCCTGGCGCGTAGCGCTGCCGCACACCGCCGCGGCGGTGCCGGTGGCCCGTGCACTGGTCCGTACGGCACTGGCCGAGCGGGAGCACGCCGCCGACTGCGACACGGCGGAGCTGCTGACGGCGGAGCTGGTGGCGAACGCGGTGGAGCACACCTCGGGGAGCACGCCGATCGAGCTGGTGGTGCGGCTGCTGCCGGCCGGCTGCCAGGTCGAGGTGCACGACGCCGACCCGGAGCCCCCCGGTGAGCTCACCCGCCCGTCCCTCGGGATGCCCGACCCCTGGCAGGAGAACGGGCGGGGGCTGCTGCTGATCCGCACCCTGAGCTCGTCCTGCGGCCACCGCCCCACCGAGTCGGGCAAGGCGGTGTGGTTCCGGCTGCCGGGACAGCGGCGCCCGGTCTGAACGCGGCGCGGGACCTCAGGCGAGGGTCGCGACCAGGACCGCCTTGATCGTGTGCATACGGTTCTCCGCCTCGTCGAAGACCACCGAGTGCGCCGACTCGAACACCTCGTCGGTCACCTCCAGGGAGGTCAGGCCGTGGGTCTCGTGGATCTCCCGGCCGACCTTCGTGCCCAGGTCGTGGAAGGCCGGCAGACAGTGCAGGAACTTGACGTCCGGGTTGCCGGTGGCGCGCAGGACGTCCATGGTCACCGCGTACGGGGCGAGGGCGGCGATCCGCTCGTCCCACACCTCCTTGGGCTCCCCCATGGAGACCCAGACGTCCGTGACCACGAAGTCCGCGCCCGCGACGCCCTCGCCGATCTCCTCGGTGAGCGTGATGCGGGCCCCGCTGGACGCGGCGAGCTCATAAGCCCGGTCGACGATCTCCTGGGCGGGCCAGTACGCCTTGGGGGCGACGACACGGACGTCCATGCCCAGCAGGGCGGCCGTCACCAGGTAGGAGTTGCCCATGTTGAAGCGGGCGTCGCCCAGGTAGGCGAAGGCGATCCCGGTGAGCGGCTTGGCGCAGTGCTCGGTCATGGTGAGCACGTCGGCGAGCATCTGGGTGGGGTGCCAGTCGTCGGTGAGCCCGTTGTAGACGGGCACCCCCGCGTACGCCGCGAGCTCCTCCACCTTGTCCTGGCTGTCGCCGCGGTACTCGATGCCGTCGTACATCCGGCCCAGCACCCGGGCGGTGTCCCGCACCGACTCCTTGTGGCCCATCTGCGAGCCGGACGGATCGAGGTACGTCGTCGAGGCGCCCTGGTCGGCGGCCGCGACCTCGAACGCGCAGCGGGTGCGCGTCGAGGTCTTCTCGAAGATCAGCGCGACGTTCCTGCCCCGCAGGTACCGCTGCTCGGTCCCGGCCCGCTTGGCGGCCTTCAGTTCGGCGGCCAGCTCCAGCAGTCCGAGGAACTCCTGCGCGGTGAAGTCCAGCTCCTTGAGGAAGTGGCGGCCGGCGAGGGCGGTCGGGACAGTCGCCATGGGGCGCTCCAGTAATGGGGGACATGAACCCTTGGAAGTCTATACGACGTTTTGTATTTCTATACGGCCTACCGCACCGCGTCCCGCTGGACGGGACAGCTCATGCAGCGCGGCCCGCCCCTCCCCCGGCCCAGTTCGCTGCCGGGGATCTCTATCACCTCGATGCCCTGCTTGCGCAGGTGCGTGTTGGTGGTGGAGTTCCGCTCGTAAGCGACGACCACGCCCGGTTCGACGGCGAGGACGTTGCAGCCGTCGTCCCACTGCTCACGCTCGGCGGCGTGCACGTCCTGGGTGGCGGTCAGCACCCGGATCTCACTGAGCCCCAGCGCGGCCGCGATCGCGCGGTGCATGTGCTCCGGCGGATGGTCGGTGACCTTCAGCTCCTTGTCCCCCGCGCCCGGCTCGATGGTGTACGAGCGGAGCATGCCCAGGCCGGCGTACTGGGTGAAGGTGTCGCCGTCGACCATCGTCATCACCGTGTCGAGGTGCATGACGGCGCGCCGCTTCGGCATGTCGAGGGCGACGATGGTCTCGGCGGAGCCGGCCGCGAACAGCTTGTGCGCGAGCATCTCCACCGCCTGCGGGGTGGTCCGCTCGCTCATCCCGATCAGCACCGCCCCGTTGCCGATGACCAGCACGTCCCCGCCCTCGATGGTGGACGGGTAGTCGGCCTGCCCCTCGGACCAGACGTGGAAGGACTCCTCGCGGAACAGCGGGTGGTGCCGGTAGATCGCCTCGAAGTGCACGGTCTCGCGCTGCCGGGCCGGCCACCGCATCGCGTTGATGGCGACACCGTCGTAGATCCAGGCGGAGGTGTCGCGGGTGAAGAGGTGGTTGGGCAGCGGCCCGAGCAGGAAGTCGTCGAGCTCCATGGCGTGGAAGCGCACGGAGGTGGGCTCCGGGTGGGCGTCCAGGAACTCCCGCTTGGTCATCCCGCCGATCAGCACCTCGGCGAGCCCGGGCGCCGCAAGGGTCTCGAAGGCGGCCCGCAGATGGTCGGTGGCGAGCGGGCCGTACTCCTTCTCGTCGAAGACCCGGTCCAGGACGAGAGCGCGGGCCGCCGGGATGTCCAGCGTCTCGGAGAGCAGGTCACCGAAGAGGTGGACGGTGACCCCGCGGTCGCGCAGGACGTCGGCGAATCCGTCGTGCTCGGCGCGCGCCCGGCGCACCCAGAGCACGTCGTCGAAGAGCAGGGCGTCCTTGTTGCTGGGGGTGAGCCTTTTGAGCTCGAGATCGGGCCGGTGCAGGATGACGCGGCGGAGCCGGCCGGCCTCGGAGTCGACGTGGTAGGTCATGCCTCCATCCTGACCACCCGGGGGCGGGTTCACCCCCGGTCCGGCACATCCGCGGTCCGGCTTCCGTCAGCGGCCGGGCGCCGGCCGGATCAGCTCGGGCCGGGCCAGCAGCCGGCGCGCCCCGGGGTCCCGGGCAAGCGCCGCGCGGGCGACGATCCACCCGGCCAGGAGGTGCGGGTCGCCTGGCTCCCGGGAAAGGCCGTCGTCGTACCCGGTGAGCGCGGCGGCGGCGTTGCCGGCGGCGAGCTGTTCGTCCGGGGTGCGGGGGCCGGCGGGCGGGACCGAGAAGGCGTGGGTGCGGACGTCCGGCCAGGGGGCGCGGTCGGGCCGGAAGCGGAGGACGTCCGGCGGTGTGTCGCCGTCGGATGGCACCGAGTGCCCCTCGGGGGCGGGGGCGACGTTGCGCAGCCGCCATTCGGTGCGGTGCAGGGCGGCTGCGGTGCGGGCGCGGGAAAGGGCGGCCGGGGGCACGGGCTCGCGCAGCCAGGCGTCGAGGGTCCGGGCGAGACCGCCGACCAGGGCCTGCCCGGCCTCCGTGAGGCGGCCGCTGGTGAGGAGGGTGCGCACCACGAGACGGCTCTGGGTGCGGCGCAGCGCGAAGTGGTAGGCGGCCGTCTCGCCGTGCTCCGGGTCGGACAGCCGGTCCCGCCAGAAGCCGGCGACGCCGGTGAAGGCGTAGGCGCCGTGCAGCAGACCGGTGAGGTGGCGCGGATCCGGGCGCCAGGGGGCGTAGTAGCGCTCGGCGCGGTCGTCGCGCAGCAGCGGGAAGAGGTGGATCAGCGCGGCGAGCTTGCTGTGCTGGAACTCGTGGACCAGCGCCTCGGCCAGGGCCAGCGGTGAGGAGGGGCGGGCGATGACCATCGCGCCGAAGGAGTCGCCGCTGGACGCCGACACGCGGACGTCGGGTGGCGGAGGCGGCAGCAGGCCGGTGCGGGCCCACGGGACCACGGCGCGGATCACCGCGGGGTCGAGCCGTCCGGGCCCCGGCCCCTGCGCGGTCGCGAGGACGGCCACGGCCTCGTCGAACAGCCGCTGCCAGGCCACGGCCTCGTCGGCGTCCAGCCGGGCGGGCGGCACCGGGCCGTCGAGGTCGCGGTAGGGGTCCAGGTCCTCCAGCGGCACGGCGGCGGAGCCGACCGTGAGGGTACGGAGGGGAAGCCAGCGGGGGTCGTCCGCCGGCGGCGCCCCGTCCACCGGGACGGAGGCGGGGCGGCAGGTCAGGACCGAGCGCCGGCCGTCGCGCCCCTGGCCGGTCAGGGTCAGCTCACCGGCGCGGGTGCTCGCCGTCGCCGCCGACAGGCCCGCCGCCCCGTCCGGCAGCCTGGCCAGTCCCAGCCCCGGCAGGGACAGCGCGCCGTCCTCCAGCGGAACGCGCAGGGACGCCTCCGTGCCGGCGCGCAGCGAGGCGGCCACCGCCAGGGTGTTCAGCCTGGCCGCCTCCGCCCACAGGTGCGGCCCGGTCGCGGTGCCGTGGATCCGGCGCAGGGTGTGCGCGATCCACGCGCCGGTCGTCGGGGCGAGCAGCAGCCCTTCCACCGGTTCCGGCGCCCGCTCCGCCGCCTCCTTGAACACCCGCCAGGCCTCGGGGGCGGGGCTCAGCGGGGTGGGCAGGTCCCGGATCTCCTGCAGCACGGTGCGGAGCAGCAGCAGCCGGCGCGCCCGTTCGCCCTGATCGAGGAAGGCCAGGGCCCGTGCGGAGCCGCCGCCGGCGGCCAGTTCCGCGAAGAGGGGTTCGGGCATGCGGAACGGGCGGGGGCGCTCGCTGTTCGTCACCGGGACCTCCGGTCGGTGGGCGGGCATGCGGGGGCCCGGTGGGGGCACTTTGCGCGGCAGGACTGCTATTCGGCCCGGGGCGGATCGCCGCCGCCCCGGATGCCGCCGCGGGAGCGGAGGACCTCTGTGAGAAGACGGGTGCCGGGACCGAGGGGGGCGAGGCCGTCCACAGCGGACAGGGGCAGCGCCGCAAGATCGGCCAGGTCCGACTCCCGGACAGGAGCCCCCGCCGCGAGGGCCGGCTTCCGGGCGGCGGCTTCGGCGTTGCGCTGAGCGGGCGGCTGATGCAAGGTGCGTCCCCCTTCTCGCACGGTGGCACGCAATGCCCCGTGTCCTTTGCATCCATCATGGCCATTGATTCCCGCATCGAAAACCGTACGATCACGCCATCCGATCATCATCGATTGCGTGAACACCTGACAGAACCGATCAACTCATCCGATTCTCCTCCTACTTGAGAAGTGCATGCGGAAGCAGCGCCGCCGAGGAGCACGTCGACCGGCCGCACCGCCCTGTGCCGCCCTGGAACGGTGAGAGCGGAGAAGACCGTTCACGCACATCACGCTGCGACGAGACGGAGTTCCGCAGCATGCACCCGGCCACCGGCTCCCGGTCAGCAACGTCCCGGTGCGCACACGGCCGTGCTGCCGAACCATCGGCACCGCAGAACGCGCCGCACTGCCTCGAGGGCCGTGCGGCGCCCCGCACGGCCGGAAACAATCCCTCCGGAATGACGGCCCGCGAGGCGGCGTACCTTCGCGGCACCCTGAGAGCGCGTCGACGGCGCACGGCAGCACGGAGGTGCAGCCCGACGCACCCCTGTACACGGCCGTGCTCGACCGCTACCCGCGTGCATCCTGTGACTCGGGGCGAGCACGTGCACATGATCCGATACACCGTCAGATAGCCTCTATTCTGGCTGAGTTGACTTCGCCAAAGCGTGCGATGACCCTCGGCGGACATTCGGTCGGCCGAACAACAGGACCACAGGGGGACTCATGAGCCCTGACGCTCTGATCGCGCACTTCGTGGGGGCCTCGGCCCTGATCCTGGTGGCCGCGCACGCGGCGGGCTGGGCGGCTCGCAAGCTTCGGCAGCCGTACATCGTCGGCCAGCTGACGGCGGGGATAGCGCTGGGTCCCTCCCTCCTCGGCAGCATGGCGCCCGACGCGTACGACATGCTGTTCCCCCAGGAGATCGGCACGGCCCTGACCGGCTTCGCGCAGTTCTCCCTGGTGGTGTTCCTCTTCGCGGTGGGCTACGAGCTGGACCTCAAGCTGCTGGGCGACCGGGCGCGCACGGCGGTGGGGGTGGCGGCGGCCTCGTTCGTGGTGCCGATGGCGGTCGGCAGCGGCGGCGCGCTGCTGTTCTGGGACCAGCTGCACGGCCTCGGCATGCCGCGCGCCCCCTCCCCGTCGATGGTGCTGTTCGCCGGGATCGCCCTGTCCGTCACCGCCGTCCCCGTACTGACGGCCATAGTGCGGGAGAACGGACTGGCCCGCACGGTGCCCGGCGTGGTGGCGGTCTCGGCCGCCGGCCTGCTCGACGTGGTCTGCTGGACCGTGCTGGCCGGGGCGCTGCTGGAGAACGGCGGCGACCAGGCGCTCGGCTGGGGGTGGCGGGTGGCGCTCGCGGCCGGTTTCGTCGCCGTGATGCTCCTCGCGGCCCGGCCGCTGCTGCGCCGGCTGCTGTGGCGCACGCACCTGGAGCCCTCGCTGCGGATGGCGCTGCTGATCGGCTTCGCCCTCGGGTCCGCCTGGGTCACGCACTCCCTCGGTCTGCACGTGATCTTCGGCGCGCTGCTGGCGGGCGTGGTGACACCCCGCGAGCCGGACGACCGGCTCGACCCCGATCTGCTCCGTCCCCTGCACGACGTCAGCTCGCTGCTGCTGCCGTTCTTCTTCGTGGTCTCGGGCCAGGCCGTCGTGCTGAACGGCATGGGCGTCACGGGATGGATCGCCGTACTGGTGGTGACCGCGCTGGCCACGGTGACGAAGATCGGCAGCGGCACGGTGGCGGCCCGGCTGGGCGGCCTGGGCCGCTACGACGCCCACACCGTCGGCATCCTGATGAGCGCCCGGGGGCTCACCGAGCTGATCGCACTCAACGCCGGCCTGCAGGCGGGCCTGCTGAGCGACCGGCTCTACAGCGTCCTGGTCTTCATGGCCCTGGCCACGACTCTATTCACCCAGCCGCTCCTGATCCTGGTCCGTCGCATGGCCCAACGCCGTCCACCCGGAGGGACACAAGACCGGGCCGACCTGCCTCTTCCACCCACCGGGCGGGACGACTCGCGCGGCGCTCCGGTGACGGATCTGGGCTGAACATCCGGCCGGGGCGGCAACTGTGCCGCCCCGGCCGTTCGCGTCGACTGCTACAGCGGCAGGGGAGCGATGTCGCACTCGATACGGCGGCCCAGCCGGGCCGCCTCCAGCCAGGGGTGGTCGGCACGGACCACGCGGGCGAAGCCCTCCACAGCCTTTCGCCGCATCTGGTCCGCCTCAGCCCCCCGGCCGAGACCGCGCAGGTCCAGGGCGAGGTTCGCGGTGCAGGACAGGGTCAGCGGGTGCTCCGCGCCGGCGGTCACGGTGAGCGCCGTCAGGGTGGCCTCGTCGACCTCGTATGCACGGTCGAAGTCCAGTCGTGCGTAGGCGGTGTTGGCCCTGCCGATGTCGACGGTCAGCGTCGTCACGTGCTCGGGGCCCAGTGTGGCCACCAGTCTGCGAGACGCGTCGTCCTCCACTTCCGCGGCGTGGTCCAGAGCGCCCAGCATCCGCAGAGTGGCTGCGAGATTCGCCTTGGTGAGCAAGGTGTAGGCGTGGTCTTCGCCGAACAAGGACGCGTAGCGCCGCGCGGTCTCCTCGCCCAGCTCGCGGGACTTGTCGAGGTTTTGGGACCCTCCGGCGAGGCGCCGGTCGACGGCGAGGTTGATCGCCGTGGAGAGTGAGTCGGGGTGAACGGGCCCGTAGCGGGCGACGAAGCGGGCGAGGGTCTCCTCGGAGAGCTTCAGTGCCTCGTCGAGCGCGCCGTCCCGGCGCAGGCAGACCGCGAGGTTGCGAGCCACGCGCAGGGTGAGCGGGTGCTGTTCGCCCATGGCGTCACGGGCCCTGGAGTAGACATCCCTCTGGTATTCCCGGGCGCCCGGGTAGTCGCCGCTCTCCCGCATGTCGATGGAGAGGCCATTGAGGGTGTTGAGCGTGAGGGAGTTGTTGGGACCGAACATGTGCTCGCGCTGTCGGGCGTTCTCCCGGTCCATGGGCAACGCCTCGGCGAACTGCCCGCACAGCCGTAGGTCGACCCCCCAGCTGTGGGTGGCCCGCAGGGTGATCGGGTCCTCCCCGCCGAACATGCCGCGCGCCAGCTCGGTGGCCTCCCGGCCGAGGTCCCGGGCCTCCGCGAACCGGCCCTGGTAACGACGGGCGTCGGACATCTCGCAGAGGGAGTCGATGAGGTCCTCGGGGTCGGCGTTGATTCGCCTTGACACTTCCAGGGCCTTCTCGGTCAGCGGGATGGCCTCGCCGATCTGACCGATCTGGCGCAGGACGAAGGCGAAGGTCTTCGTGATGCGGATGACGTGGATGTCCTCCTCACCGGACTCCGCGAGCCAGGAGCTCCATGCCTGCCGCGCGAGGTCCGCAGCCCCTTCGTGGTTGCCCCAGTAGTAGAGGAAGAGCACCGTGTCGGACACGAGTTCCCGCACATAGGTGTCGGAGCTGGTGACCGCCCGGGAGGTGAGGATGTGCGGCAGCAGCGCCTGGTAGGCGGGCCATTCGCGGGACGAGGCGTAGTGGCCCGGCTTGGCGCCGGAGAGCAGCTGGTGGGCGGCGTCCCTCATGCGCTTGCGCTCGTCGGGGTCGAGCTTGGCGAGGAGCACCGTCTGCAGCAGGCGGTGCATCTGCAGGGTGTCGGTCCGGGGGTCCGTCTTGACCAGGGAGAACTGGTTGAGGTCGCGGACGGCCCGGTTGAGCTTGATCGACTCCCGCAGCAGCGGGTCCACCTCGGGCGTGATGCTGATGCCCCGGCCGCCGCGCAGCATCGAGCGCGGGATGGGCTCGGGGGCCATGCTGGCGCAGATGTCGAGGAGCTGGCGGGCGCCGGGATTGTTCTCCTTGATCCGCTCCAGCGAGATGTCCCAGGCGGCGGCCACGGAGACCGGGTAGTCGGGAGCCGGGTCGAGGTCGAGGATCTCGGGGCTGCGCTCGGCGAGCAGGGCGAGGTAATCGTCGACGAGCATGCCGGTGACGGCGCGCCAGGCACCCGCCTGCTCCACCGCGAGCGGCAGGTCGCCGAGGGCCTCGGCGAGGCGGTCGGCGTCTTCGGCGGAGAGGTCGGCGGAGCGCTTCTGGAGCAGCTCGACGGACTCCTCGCGCTCGAACACGCTCACCGGCAGCGGGGTCGCCACCCGCTCCCAGGACCGGTTCCGGGAGGTGACGATGACCTTGCCGGGGCCGCTGGTCGGGAAGTACTGGCGTACGACGTCGATGTCCTCGGCGTTGTCGAAGACCAGCAGCCAGTCGTCGTAGGGCTCTCCGGCGCGCAGCGCGTCCAGGACCGCCTGGACCGAGGTGTTGGCGGTGCCCTCCTGCCCCGGCTGGGCGACGCCGAGCCGGGTCGCGAGACCGGCGAGCGCGGCCAGGATGAGGCTCTCCCGCTCGGCGGGGATCCAGCAGATCACCTTGTAGCGGCGCTGGTGGGTGTAGATGTACTCCAGGGCCAGCTGGGACTTGCCCACGCCGCCGAGACCGTGCAGCGCGTGCGGCAGCACGGCCGCCGTGTCCTGGGCTTCGAGCTGCGCCTCCACGGCACCCAGCAGCGCCTGGCGGCCGACGAACGAGGTGTTCCTCAGCGGAACGTTCACCATGATGGCCGGCGGTGCGGTCGTGGTGCTCTGCATGAGCGGCTCAGCCTCCGGGGCTTCGTGTGGGGTCTCGGTCACCGGGCTCGGCGAGGTCTCTCCTGCCGGTTCGCGAACGTCCGACGCTGGATGCCTCCCGTCCTGGTCGTCGGGGAACTCGCCGCCGTCCGGGTGGTTCACCCTTCCGGCCGACTCCGCGGGCACCCGATCGGGCGACTCGGGCAGCAGTCGGGAGACGTCGGGTTCGATGCGGTTCGCCCGCTCGGAGTACGGGCCGGACAGGGCCCGCATCACGGCGAGCTCGCTGCGCCGCCAGCCGGGCTCGGCCGGGTCGGGCAGCGTGGTGCCGACCGGGTCGCGCAGCGCGTCGCGCAGTGCCGCACCCCGCTCGCCGGCGGCCGGCAGGTCGCCCACCAACCGCACGGTGCGAGCGAGTTGGGACCGGGTGGTGGTGGCGAGCAGCGCCTCACGGACGCCTTCGGCGAACTCGGGGCGGCCCTCGCCGCCGCTGTCCCAGTCGATCAGCCCGCCCATCAGGATCTCGGCGAGGTGGTCGGGCCCGGTCTCCGGCATGACCCGGCGCCGTAACTGCTCCACCAGGTCGAAGTCGAACGGGATGGCGGCCAGTTGGGTGGCGAGACGGCGCGCGGCGGGCGTGGCGAGGGTGAAGAAGCGGCGTACGGCGGCGGCAGCGGCGCGCGGGAGGCGCGGGGCGCGCAGGCCGGGGGCGGGCGCCCCCTTGGTCAGGGTGCCGGCGAGGACGACGGGCAGGGAGCGGCGCACTCCTCGCTCGCCGGTGACGAGGTCGGCCCACGCGGCGACGGAGCCGGGTTTGAGGGAGAGCACCGGGACGGGCAGCGAGTCGCCGGCCGCCTCGGGCAGCGGGCGCAGCGGGTCGGGTCCGCCCGGTGGCGCCCAGTGGCCGAGGGAGTCGTTGGGCATGCCGAAGCCGCCGGCCTCGAGTACCGCGGAGTGCGGGTAGAGGGAGGTGCGGTGGCGCAGATGGGGCGGGAGCAGATGGACCACCGCGGTGGGGCCGGAGCGGGCGAGCCTGCTCAGCAGGGTGTCGGCGGCGGGGGCGGCCCAGCCGTGGGAGAGGCCGTCGGTGACGGCGAGGAAGATCCGGCCGCCCCGGCCGTCGAGGAGTTCGGCGGGATCGACGACGGTGCCGGACCCGGCCCAGCGCAGGGTGGCCGTGCCGGTGCGCGGGAGGGTGGCGCGGAGGGTGCGGACGCCGCGGAAGGCGCCGCTGTGTTCGGCTGCCTCGGCGAGCGCGGCCACCGTCTCCTCCCAGATGCGCATGGTGGGCGCCTCGTCGGCGAGCAGCACCAGGTCGAACGCGGAGGTGCGGGCGGGCCGGAGGAACGGCATCCACATGCCGTCGGCGAGTCCCTGCTCGGCGGTGGTCTCCTCGTCGAGTTCCAGGGTGTCGCGGGAGGGTACGCGGCGGGCGAGCTGGTGCAGGGCGCGGGCGAGCAGGGCGGTGCGCCGGCCCGGCCCGTGCTGCGGAAGGTTGGCGTCGGGCAGCAGGGGGCCGCCGCGGTGGAGGGCGCCCCCGGGGTGGGGTAAGGGCCCGTCCCCGGTGCGCGGCGGGGTCCACGCCGGTGCGGGGGCGGCGTCCGGGTCCGCCGGGGCGGGCGGCTGTGCCCGGTCCTGGGTGCCCGGGTGGTCGGAGGGGGGCGGCGGGACGGGTGCGGGAAGTCCGGTGCCGGGCGTCAGATCGGCTGGATCCGCATCCCCCGGAGGCGTCGCCGGGTCCGGTGCGTCCTCGGCCCGCGGCGGTGTGGCGGCTTTCCCCGCGGCGGGACGGGGGGCGTCCGGGTCCGGGGCCGCCTGCGCTCCGGCGGGGCCGCCGTGCCGGTTCCAGTACGCGGCGAGCCACACCGCGTCGGCGACCTCCTGCCAGCGCGGCGTCTCCCGGTCCGCGCCGTCCGGGCCCGGCAGCGGCTGGTCGAGGGCGCGCGGGAGCGGGGCGGCGAGGAGGAAGCCTCCGACCTCACCGGCGTACTCGCCGGACTCGGAGCACGCCGAAGGAGGCGACGAGCCCGACCGAGGTCCGCCGTCGCCGGTTCCGGATGCGCGCTCCCTGGGAAAGCCGTTGTCCATTCAGCGGCCCTTCGCGAGGTCGCGGAGGAGCATTTCCACGAGCTTACGCCCGTCCCCGTCGACCTGGAAACCACCCATGGTAGTGATCTGGACAGCGTTGAGTAACTGGTCCAGGGAGTGCGTGCCCCCGGAGCGGACGCGCTGGAGGAAGAGGTCCACCAGGTCCTCGCTGTGCCGCGCACTCTCCCCGAGGTGCCGGCGCACCATGGCGAGGAGCTGTTCCCGGGTGGGCGTGCGGAGCTCGAGGGGCAGGCAGCGCCTGCGGAACGCGGCCGGGAACTCGCGCTCGCCGTTGCTGGTGATCACCACGACGGGGAACTCCCGGCATTCGACCCGCCCTTGCCGCAGTTCGGCACGGACGCCGGGATCGCTGGTGTGGACGCGCGCGGTGTCGGCGGCGTCACGGACCAGCTCCGGGACGTCATAGCTTCCGTTCTCCAAGACGTGCAACAAGTCGTTCGGCAGGTCGATGTCGCTCTTGTCGAGCTCGTCGACAAGAAGCACCCGGGGACGATCGTAGGGCAGCAGAGCGGTCCCCAGGGGCCCCAGGGTGAGGAAATCCCCGAGAAGTGGCGGACTTTGACGTTCCGTCAGGTCGTTCTCGGAGTCCGCGGCGCCGGATCCCACGGCATCCCGCAGCCCCGCCTGCCAGGCGGCGATGGCCTGGGCGCGTCCCATCGCGTCATGGACGTAGAGGCCGTCGCGCAGGGTCGTGCGGCTGACGATGTTCCACTCCAGCACCCGGCCCAGTCCCAGTTCCCGCGCGATCACATAGGCCAGGGTGGACTTGCCGATGCCGGGAGGGCCGGTGATCAGCAGCGGCCGGCGCAGCAGCAGCGCCGCGTTGACGGTGTCGATCTCCTCGGAGCCGAGCTGCGGGGTGACCTCGCCGGGGCCCAGCCGCCGCAGCGCCGCCGCCGGGTCGTCGGGCGGCGAGGGCTGGAGCGGCGTTCCGCCGAACCGGCGCCAGGGCGGGGGCTCGGGCAGTCGCACGGCGGCGGCCGGGTCCTCGCCGGTGGCATGGAAGATCCGCCAGCCGTCCGGGACCGTACGCTCGTCCTGCGTCACGCCAGTGCCTCCTCGTCGGCGGGGTCGCCGTCGTCGGTGTGGATGTCGACCAGTCGTGTCGGATCGTCCCAGAAAAAGGCGATGTGCCGCCCGAGGAGGTCCGGACTCTGCGCGGGGTCGACGGCCTTCTTGCGCAGCCGGTGGATGGCCATGGGGATCTGCGCCGCGATCGGCACGGAGGCGAACACCGCGGTGACCACCTCGCGCCGCTCCTCGATGAAGGCGCCCCGGCGGTCCCATATGGCGAGCGAGATGCCCTCCGCGATGGCGGCCTTCAGCGCTTCGAGGGCGGGCGTGTCGGCGGGGGCGTCCAGCACCACGGCGGTGCGTCCGGCCTCCCCCGCGAGCGCGGTCTGCCAGGCGTCGAGCCGCTGGGCGTCGGCGCCCGTCCAGCCGTGCACCGTGACGCCGTGCCGGCGCAGACTGTGCCAGCGGTCGCGCCACTGCTGCCGGACCACGGCGTCGTCGGTGCGCATCCGCTCCAGACTGCGCAGATGCACCCCGTACTTCAGGCCCAGCGGCAGCGGCCTGCCGTGGCCGATCCGGAACCTCAGGCCCGCCACGTCGTGGTTGAGGAGGTCGTACGGGAGGACGAATTCGACGTAGGCCGGCTGCTCGCGCCCGGTCCGGTCGGGGGCGTCCGGGGCGGACCACAGGCGGGCCCCCTGCTGGAGCGCGCGTTCGACGGCCTCGCCGAGTCCGTCGAGAGTGGTGGTGGCGGGTTCACCGGGCTGCGGGTCCCAGTGGCCGGGGACCGTGTTGAGCCAGGGGCGTACGACGATCTCGCCGGAGCCGTCCCGGGCGGGTTCCACGGCGACGATCAGACAGCAGGGGATGTCCGGATCGACGGCGGACTCCCGGCGGGCGGCGCGGCGGCGCGCCACGGCGGCCGTCAGGCCGGAGCGCTGGGCCCAGCCGTCGACCCATTTGACGAGGGCGCCGCGGTGACCGGGCGACGCGGCGAGGGAGGCGGCCACGTCGGCAAGGAGCACCGCGGGGGGTAACCCGTCCGGCTGCGCGTTCCACTCCAGGACGTGCGCGAAGAGCTGGTCGGGCGAGAGCCCGGCGGGCAGGTAGAGGCCGTTGAGTTCCTCGGTGAGCCCGTCCCGCAGCCGGGCGGCGGGCACCTCTCCCTTGACGTCGGCCAGCAGGGCGTGCGCCATGCCGGTGTCGTGGCCGGAGAGCGGGCCGGGGAGGGAGTCGGGGGACGGGGGCGGGGCGGCGGGGGCGAGCAGCCGGTCCAGTTCGTCGGCGGGCGCGGCCCCCTCGAAGATCTCGACCACCCGCACCAGTACGTGTTGGCCGCCCTCCACGTTCAGCGCGGCGCGCACCATGGCCACCACGTCCTCGCGGAGCCGGACGCCGCGCACGTCGACCGTGCGGACCAGTTGTTCCCCCAGGACGGCCGCGAACTGGACGCGCCCCTGGGCGTCCTCCATGCAGCTCAGTTCGCACAGGGCCCCGGTGAGCCGGGACAGCAGTTCCAGACCCTGCGCGCGCGGCACCCCGCCGTCGGGACCGCCGAAACCCTCGCCTTTCTCCACCGACCGTTCCCCCATGAGCCGGTACTCCTGCCTGACCGACCTGCGAAGCTAGCACGGCAACTGACGGTTAGCCAGGGACAGGTGGGGCCGGGCGGGACGAAGTCCGGCCGAGTCCCCCTTACGGGTGAGACTCGGCCGGATTCATTCGCCACGGACACCGCGCGGGTCCGTCACAGCCGCGGGTCCACCGGCTCCGATTCCAGCGCCAGCACCGCGAAGACCGGCTCGTGGACCCGCCACAGCGGCTCGCCGTCGGCGAGGCGGTCCAGTGCCTCCAGACCGAGCGCGTACTCGCGGATCGCGAGGGAGCGCTTGTGGTTGAGGAAGCGGCCGCGCAGGCGTGCCAGGTTCTCCGGACGGGTGTACTCGGGGCCGTAGATGATCCGCAGGTACTCGCGGCCGCGGCACTTGATGCCGGGCTGCACCAGGCGGCCCGACGTGTCGCGGACCAGGGCGTCGACCGGTTTGACCACCATGCCCTCGCCGCCGCGTCCGGTCATCTCCAGCCACCAGTCCACTCCGGCCCGCACCGACTCGGGGTCGGCCGTGTCGACGTAGAGGCGGCGGGTGGTGCGGAGCAGTCCGGTGGTGTCGTGCTCGACCATGCGGTCGATGAGGGCGAGCTGCCGGTCGTGGGGCAGCGCGGCCAGGCTGCGGCCGCGGACCGCGAGGATCTGGAACGGCGCCAGGCGGACGCCGTCCAGACCGTCGGTGGTCCAGCAGTAGCGGCGGTACGCGTCGGTGAACGCCGAGGCGTCGCGCGCGCGTTCGCGCTGCCGGCCCAGCAGGTCCGTGACGTCGACGCCGCGGGCGGCCGCGCCCTCCAGGGCGGCGAGGACGCCCGGGAACACCGCGCCGGCGGCGGCGCCGACCGCGGCGTACTGGGAGCGCAGCAGCCCGGAGGCCTTCAGCGACCACGGCATCAGTTCCGCGTCCAGCAGCAGCCAGTCGGTGTCGAGTTCGTCCCAGAGGCCGGCCTCGGTGACCGCCGTGCGCAGCCGTCCGAGGATCTCCTCGGTGACGGAGGCGTCGTTGAAGAACGGGCGGCCGGTGCGGGTGTACAGCGCGCCGGCCGGGCCCCCCGCGGTGCCGAAGCGGCGGGCGGCCGCCTCGGCGTCGCGGCAGACCAGGGCGACCGCGCGGGAGCCCATGTGCTTCTCCTCGCACACGACGCGGGCGACGCCGTCCCCCGCGTACTGGGCGAACGCCTCGACCGGGTGCTCCAGATAGCCGTCGAGGCGCGAGGTGGCGGTGGGGGCCATGGTCGGCGGGAGGTACGGCAGCAGGCGCGGGTCGACCGCGAAGCGGCTCATGACCTCCAGGGCCGCGGCGGCGTTCTCCTCCCGGACCGCCACCCGGCCCTGGTGACGGGTCTCCACGAAGCGGCGGCCGTGCACGTCCGCCAGGTCCAGCGGACGGCCGTCGTGGCCGCCGGGGGCCTCGGTGCGCAGGGGACGCGCCGGCTCGTACCAGACCCGCTCGGCCGGTACGTCGACCAGTTCCCGCTCCGGCCAGCGCAGCGCGGTGAGCCTGCCGCCGAAGACGGCGCCGGTGTCCAGGCAGATGGTGTTGTTCAGCCAGGTGGCCTCGGGGACGGGAGTGTGGCCGTAGACGACGGCGGCCCGGCCCCGGTAGTCCTCCGCCCACGGATAGCGCACCGGCAGGCCGAACTCGTCGGTCTCACCGGTGGTTTCGCCGTAGAGGGCGTGGCTGCGGACGCGGCCTGAGGTGCGGCCGTGGTACTTCTCCGGCAGGCCCGCGTGGCAGACCACCAGCCGGCCGCCGTCGAGGACGTAGTGGCTGACCAGGCCGTCGATGAACTCCCGCACCTCGGCGCGGAACTCCTCGCTCTCCCCGTCCATCTGCGCGACGGTCTCGGCGAGTCCGTGGGTGTGCTGGACCTTGCGGCCCTTGAGGTGCCGGCCGTACTTGTTCTCGTGGTTGCCGGGCACGCACAGCGCGTGGCCCGCCTTCACCATGGCCATCACCCGGCGCAGCACGGCGGGGCTGTCCGGCCCGCGGTCGACGAGGTCGCCGACGAAGACGGCCGTGCGCCCCTCGGGGTGCGCGCCGTCGGCGTACCCCAGCTTGCCGAGCAGCGCCTCCAGTTCGGCCGAGCAGCCGTGGATGTCGCCGATGATGTCGAAGGGCCCCGTCAGGTGGGTGAGGTCGTTGTACCGCTTCTCGGTGACGACGGTGGCGTGCTCGATCTCCTCCACGCCCCGCAGCACGTGCACCTTGCGGAAGCCCTCGCGCTCCAGGTGGCGCAGCGAGCGGCGGAGTTCGCGGACGTGCCGCTGGACGACCCGGCGGGGCATGTCGGCGCGGTCGCCGCGGGCCGCGTTGCGTTCGGCGCACACCTCCTCGGGCACGTCGAGCACGACGGCGATGGGCAGCACGTCGTACTCCTTCGCCAGGGCGACGAGCTGACGCCGGGCGTCCGGCTGGACGCTGGTGGCGTCGACGACGGTGCGGCGGCCGGCCGCCAGGCGCTTGCCGGCGATGTAGTGCAGCACGTCGAAGGCGTCGCGCGACGCGCTCTGGTCGTTCTCGTCGTCGGAGACCAGGCCCCGGCAGAAGTCGGAGGAGATGACCTCGGTGGGCTTGAAGTGACGGCGTGCGAAGGTGGACTTGCCCGATCCCGAGGCGCCGACGAGCACCACGAGGGAGAGGTCGGTCACGGGCAGGGCGCGGCCCCGCACGGCGGTGCTGTCGGTGGTCATGCGGCCTTCGCCTCCTGCGCGGTCACGAACACGGCCATCTGGGTGGGCGGCCCGACCTCGGGGTCGTCCGGCCCCACGGGGACGAACTCCACGTCGTAGCCGTGCCGTTCGGCGACCATGCGGGCCCAGGCGCGGAACTCGTCGCGGGTCCACTCGAAGCGGTGGTCGCCGTGCCGGACATGGCCGGCCGGCAGGCTCTCCCAGCGCACGTTGTACTCGACGTTGGGGGTGGTGACGAGGACGGTGCGGGGGCGGGCGGCGCCGAACACCGCGTACTCCAGGGCGGGGAGCCGGGGCAGGTCGAGGTGCTCGATCACCTCGCTGAGCACCGCGGCGTCGTATCCCCTGAGCCGTTTGTCGGTGTAGGCGAGCGAGCCCTGGAGCAGCTTCACACGCGCCGCCTGCCGCTCCCCCATGCGGTCCAGCTTCAGCCGCCGGGAGGCGATGGTGAGCGCCCGCACCGACACGTCGAGGCCGACGACCTCGGTGAAGGACGGGTCCCGCAGCAGGGCCTGGACGAGCTGGCCCTGTCCGCATCCGAGGTCGAGCACCCGGGAGGCGCCCGCCGCCCGGAGCGCCGCGAGGATCGCCTCCCTGCGCTGCACGGCGAGCGGGGTCGGCTTCTCCTCGGCCTCCGTCTCCACGGCGACGGCGTTGTCGATCTCCTCGACGTCGCTGTCGTCGGCCTCGGCGAGGCGGACCAGCTCCAGCCGCTCCATGGCCTCGCGGGTAAGCGACCAGCGGCGGGAGAGATAGCGGCTGGTGATCAGCCGCTGCTCCGGGTGGCCGGGCAGCCAGCCCGCACCGGCGCGCAGCAGCTTGTCGACCTCGTCGGAGGCGACCCAGTAGTGCTTGGCGTCGTCGAGCACGGGAAGCAGGACGTACAGGTGGCGCAGGGCCTCGGCGAGGGTCAGCGTCTCCGCCTCCAGCACGAGGCGGACGTAGCGCGAGTCGCCCCACTGCGGGAACTCGCCGTCCAGCGCGACGGGCTCGGCGCCGACCGTCCAGCCGAGCGGCTCGAAGAGCCGGCCGACGAGTCCGGGGCCGCCGCGGGCGGGCAGCGCGGGTATTTCGACGCGCAGCGGGAGCGGCCGGCCCGGCAGTTCCGGGCGGGCGTTGCAGACGCCGCGCATCGCGCTGGAGAAGACGGCGCTCAGGGCGACGGCGAGCAGGGAGGACGCCGCGTAGGGGCGGTCGTTGACGTACTGCGCGAGTGCCGCGTCGGGCGCTCCGCCGCGGCCCTTGCCCTTCCCGCGCCGGACCAGTGCCACCGCGTCCACCTCCAGCAGCAGCGCCGCCGTGCAGCGCTCGGCGTCCGCCTCGGGGTAGAGGACGTGGGCCGTGCCGTAGGAGGTGGAGAACCTCTGCGCCTTCTCGGGATGCTTGTGCAGCAGAAAACCGAGATCGGTCGCCGGGCGCTCCGCGGAGCCGGTGGTACTGATCGTCAGGAACACGGTGGTTACACCTCGAGACCCTTCTGAGCTGCGGGGACACGCCGAATGGGGCGCGCGGTGCCAACGTACCGGGAACGGCCGGGTACGCCCCGGGAATTTACGGGCGCACGACGAGGGGGCCGCCCGCGGGTGCGGACGGCCCCCTCGGACGCGCGTTACGACAGCTGGGACTGGACCTGGGCGGAGATCAGCTCCAGGTGGTCGAGGTCGTCCAGGTCGAGGACCTGGAGGTAGATGCGCCGGGAGCCGGTCTCGGCGTAGCGGCCGATCTTGTCGACGACCTCGGCCGGGGTGCCCGCGAGGCCGTTGGCCCTGAGCTCCTCGACCTCGCGGCCGATGGCGGCGGCGCGGCGGGCGATCTCCTGGTCGTCCCTGCCGACGCAGACGACGAGGGCGTTGGAGTAGACGAGCTCGTCCGGGTCGCGGCCGGCCTCCTGGGCGGCGTCGCGGACCCGGCCGAACTGGCGCGCGGTGTCCTCGATGCCGGCGAACGGCATGTTGAACTCGTCGGCGAACCGGGCCGCCAGCCGGGGCGTGCGGGTCGCGCCGTGGCCGCCGATGAGGACCGGCACCTTGGACTGGGCCGGCTTGGGCAGCGCGGGCGACCTGGTGAGGTCGTAGTGGGTGCCGTGGTAGTCGAAGGTCTTGCCGGTCTCGGTGGCCCAGAGTCCGGTGACGATCTCCAGCTGCTCCTCGAGGCGGCCGAACTTCTCCTTCGGGAAGGGGATGCCGTACGCCTTGTGCTCCTCCTCGAACCATCCCGCGCCCAGGCCCAGTTCGACCCGGCCGCCGGACATCTGGTCGACCTGCGCGACCTGGATGGCGAGCACGCCGGGGAGGCGGAAGGTGCCGGCGGTCATCAGGGTGCCGAGGCGGATGCGCTTGGTCTCGCGGGCGAGGCCGGCGAGGGTGATCCAGGCGTCGGTGGGGCCGGGGAGGCCGTCGGCGGAGCCCATGCTGAGGTAGTGGTCGGAGCGGAAGAAGGCGTCGAAGCCGAGGTCTTCCGTGGCCTTGGCCACGGTGAGCAGTGTGTCGTAGGTGGCGCCCTGCTGGGGCTCGGTGAAGATGCGGAGATCCATGGGTCCATCCTGCATGGTCGGGGGGTGGGGGCCGGGGAGGAGGGGGCTTGGCCCTGGCGGGCTGACGCGGTTGCCGCACGTCGGTGGGGCGGGGTTGCTGCCCGGCGTTGGCAGGGTGCCCGGCGTGGGGGTGGGCCGGGGGGTGTCGCGCAGCCCGGCGCCAACGGGGTGCCGTCGCGCCCACCCGTGCCGCCCCAGCGGCACGACTGCCCGCGGAACGCGGCGGCGCGGCTGCGCGTGGAGGGCGGCGGCACGACTGCCCGCGGAGAGCGGGGGCACGACTGCGCGTGGAGGGCGGTAGGTGGGGCGGATGGTCGCTCGCGGCGCGGAGGGGACGGGGCGGGGGTGGCCGCCCGCAGTGGCTGGCGCGTCCGCGCCCCCGACGTATTCCAGCCGGCACAGTCGCGCCAGTCCGAGGACGGCCACCCCCGACCCGGCCCCGACCCACCCACCACCTGTGGGCGTCCGGATCAGCCGGCCTCGCGTTCCGGCAGGGAGTCGGCCAGTTTGCGGAGCATCTCGCGGACCCGGTCGCGGGACTCGTCCGCCGCGTCGATGGCCTCCATGCACTGCCAGTACGTCGCCTCGTCGTCCGCGGAGCAGGCGAGGCCCACCAGGGCGATACCGACCTCGCCCAGCAGCCCGCCGAGCTGCATCAGGACCGGGCGCGGCTCCCCCAGCTCGGTGAGCCAGGCCGCGCGCAGCTCGTCGGGCCCGAGCCCGCGGCCGCCCAGCACTCCGCAGCCCCGGCCCGCCAGCTCCGTCAGCCCCAGCGCCTCGCCCCGCAGTTCGGGCGGCCCGGTGACGGCGAGGCGGCTCCCTATCGCCTGCGCCAGGGCCTGCGCCTGCCACACCTCGGTCAGCCGCTCCCGTACACCGCCGCCCGCGGCCAGGGCACGTCTGCTCGTCACGATGAGCCGCACAGCGTCCATGCGCTGCCCCCGTCTGTCCGACGCGCTGCCCACGCGTCCGCATCCGTTGAACTCCCTTGTTCACTACCCAGAGTGAAGTCCCCTGAGACAAAAAGCCAGAGGAAGACCGAAATCTGTGGACACCCAAGCGAAAGAGGCCGAGTTTTCGAATACGGAGAGTGAAAGAGGAGTAAACGGCTCCTCACTTTCGGCGCGGCGGCTCCCCGACCGGAAACCTGCGCTCGTTCCGGTCGATCTTCGCGGCGAGCGCGGTCAGCGGATCGACCCCGAGGACCTCGCACAGCTGAAGGAGATACGCGAGGACGTCGGCCACCTCGTCGGTGACCCGGTGCGCGGTGTCCGGGTCGTCCATGACCGCCGCGGACTCCTCGGGCGTCAGCCACTGGAAGATCTCGAGGAGTTCGGACGCCTCCACGCTGAGAGCGGCGGCGAGGTTCTTCGGCGTGTGGTACGGCTGCCAGTCGCGCGCGGCGGCGAACTCGGCGAGTCGGTGCTGGAGTGCCGCGAGCCGCTCGTTCCCGCGGGGACTCTCGTCGTCGTACGGATCAGTCACGGTCCAGGTGTACCACCGTCACTCCCTCCGAACCCGCCGCCCACGAGGCGTCGTTCACGGCGCCGAGCAGCCGGACGCGCCCGCGGTCGCACGTCCGCGCCGCCAGGTCCAGCAGCAGCACCCGCTGCTCCGGGTCCAGTGAACGGTCCAGGCCGTCGGCGAGGACGGTGAGGGTCCGGAGCGCGTCGGGGACCTCGCCGGGCGCGTCGGCCCCCAGCACCCCGGGCCCGGTGAGCAGCACCAGCGCGAGGGCGGCGTACCGCAGCTCGCCGTCGCCGAGGCGCCGCAGATCGGTACGGGTGCCGTCACCCCGGTCGAGCAGGGCACGGACCCGGCGGCCGGTGTCGTACGGCTCGGCGAGCAGCCCGGCGACCGGCCCGGAGCATCCGGCGCGCACCGCGTCCACCAGGAGGGCGTGCCGGCGCCCGCACTCGGTGCGGGTGCGCCACAGTACGTCGGGGAGGTTGTCGCAGCCGCCCAGCAGCCGGCCGGTGCCGGTGGGCACGGGGCCCCGCATCCGCTCGGGGCGGGGGTCGCAGGGGAAGACGGAGCGCAGGGCCACCACCAGCTGCTCGGCGGCGGCGAGCACCCTGCGCTGCCCGGGGGTCTTGCCCGCGACGCGCAGCGGGAGCAGCGCGGTGCCGAGCCGGTCGTCCGGCAGCGGGCCGCGGGTCACCGGGGTGGACCCCGCCGTGTGCCAGGCGGCCTGCACGGTGCGCCGGCCGGGGTCGCGCAGCGCCGTCTCCAGGAGGACCAGCCCGCCCGCCGTCAGCCGCTCCCCCACGATCCGCAGTTCGGGTTCGGCCTGTACGGCGACCTCCAGCCGGACGGGACCCGCGGGGCCGTCGGCGACGCAGCCGATGCGGAAGCCGCGCCGGCGCTGGGCGTCGGCGCGGGCCCGCTCCGGCACACAGGCGCCGGGTTCCGCGAACACCTCCCCCAGCTCGGCCCCGCCGCCGAGCCGGGCGAGCGCCTCGTAGGCCCGCAGCGCGCTGGTCTTGCCGCTTCCGCTGGGCCCGGCGAGCAGGGTGAGCGCCCCCAGCGGGAGCCGGACACCGCGGTGCCCCGCGAACGCGGACAACAGCAGTTCGGTGACCCGCGGCCGCACGGGCCGCCCGCCCGGAGCCGGAGCCACGGGTGACGAGCCGGGCGGGAAAGCCCCACGAAGCGGAAGAGCCGGGCCGGACGGGAGAACCGAGCCGGACGGGAGAGCCGAGCCGGGCGGAGAAGCCCGGCCGGTCAGGGCGGCCGGACGGGGCGGCGAGGCGGAGGTCATGCGCCGGACGCTAAGGGTTCGGCACGGCGGCGAACCGTTCCGCTCGGCGGTCCTTCCCACGATCGGGCGAGCGGGTGCCCGCGCGGCTCACACCCCCGGCGCTCCCGCTCCCTCCATCAGCCCCGTGACCTCGGTGCCGGACGGGGTCAGCAGGAAGACGTTGCGGTCGACCCGGTGCATTCCGCTGGCCAGGCCGAAGACGACACCTGTGCTGAAGTCCAGGACTCTCTTGGCGACTTCGGTCTCCGCGCTGGTGAGGTCGAGCAGGACGGGTATCCCGGACATCAGCGTCTCGGCGACGTCGCGGGCGTCCGCGAACACGTTCACGCGCAGGACGACGAAGCGACGGCGCGCCGCCGCCTCCGTCTCGGCCTCGGGCAGGGCGCGGTGGCCCACCGCGGACGGCCACGCGTCGCGGCCCCGCAGCGGAACGACCTGGGCGAGCCCCTCCCACTGTTCGTCGGTGACATCGTGGCTGTTCACCGGCATGCTCCGTCCCCTGTCGCACTGGCTGTCTGCATCGGGCAATTCTTACTCATGGTCACCCGTTCGGCCCAATACGACACGCTCCGCCATCGCCGGGCCAGCACACCGTCACGCTTGCCCCGCTTGCATGGCCGCATGCCCGGGAAAGCGCACGACGCGGCGGAAACGGCGGTCGGCTTCGAGACTCAGGCCGACTGGGAGGCGTGGCTGAAGAAGCACCACGGTGACGCCTACGGCGTGTGGCGTTGTGCTACGGCTGGATCGACGGGCGGGCGCAGAGCCTCGACGACACGCACTGGCTGCACCGGTTCACTCCGCGCCGGGCGCGCAGCAGATGGTCGGCCGTCAACCGGCGCAAGGCCCTCGACCCCATCGAACGCGGCCGTATGCGGCCGTCCGGCCTGCGCGAGGTGGAGAGGGCGCGGGCGGACGGCCGCTGGGAGGCCGCGTACGCGAGAAAGTCCACGGCGGCCGTCCCCGATGATCTTCGGGCCGCGCTGGACGCGGCCCCCGGCGCCGGTGACTTCTTCGCCGCCCTCGACAGCCGCAACCGGTACGGGATCCTGCACCGGATCGAGGAGGCCAGGCGGCCGGCGACCCGGGCGGCCCGTATCGAGAAGTTCGTCGCCATGCTCGCCGAGGGGAGGAAGCTCCACCCCTGAACGGCCGGGGCCGCTCCGGCGGTTCAGCCCGCCAGGACCGCCTCCGCCGCCGCCACGCCGCAGACGCGGGCCGCGCCGTAGGTGGCGATGTGCGGGGCGCCGCGCGGGGCGGACTGCGGTACGCCCATCTCCACGATCACGGTGGCCGGGTCGGCGGCGAGCAGGGTGTCGAGGGCCTCGCGCATCCACGGGTGCCGGTGCTCGTCGCGGACCACCGCGACGACCCGCCGGCCGGCCGCCGCCCTCAGCGCCTGCTCACCGGCGCCGGGGCCGGTGAAGCCGCCGGTGGTGGTGCCGGGAAGCAGCCGCTCCAGCTCCGCTCCGACACCCCACGGGGTCTCGTCGCCCACGGCGATGTTCGGGGCCGGGTTGAAGGTCGCCACGTACACGGGTCCGGTGACCGGCGCGGGGGCGGCGGCGCGGGTGACGGTGACCGCGCGGCGGGCCGCGACCAGGCCGATCTCCGGCTCGGGTGCGACCGTCCCGGCCGGGGAGCGCCGTACGCCCGCGGTCCAGTCGGCCAGGGCGCGGACCCGGGCGGCGGCGTCGGCGAGCCGCTCCTCGGGGAGTTCCCCGGAGCGTACGGCGGCGACCAGCGCGTCCTGGAGGCTCTGCACGGTGCCCTCGTCGCACAGTCCGCCGCCCACGCAGATCGCGTCGGCGCCGGCCGCGATGGCGAGGACGACCCCGTGCTCCAGTCCGTAGGTGCCGGAGATGGCGCGCATCTCCATGCCGTCGGTGACGATCAGGCCCTGGTAGCCGAGTTCGCCGCGCAGCAGGTCGGTGAGGATGCGGCGGGAGAGGGTGGCCGGGCGGTCCGGGTCGAGGACCGGGACCCGGATGTGGGCGCTCATGACGGCACGGGTGCCGGCCGCGATCGCCGCCCGGAACGGCTGGAGTTCACGCTCGTGCAGCGTGGTGGCGTCGAGGTCGATGTGCGGGATCGCGTGGTGCGAGTCGACGCTGGTGTCGCCGTGGCCGGGGAAGTGCTTGGTGCAGGCGGCGACGCCGGTGGACTGCAGGCCCTCGACGTAGGCGGCGGTGTGCCGGGCGACCAGGGCGGTGTCCCCGCCGAAGGAGCGCACGCCGATCACCGGGTTGTCGGGGTCGGCGTTGACGTCGGCGGACGGCGCCCAGTTGAAGTTGACCCCGCACTCGGCGAGCCTGCGGCCCAGTTCGCGGGCGACGCCCCGGGTCAGGCCGGTGTCGTCGACGGCGCCGAGCGCGTGGTTGCCGGGGAAGGAGGAGCCGGTGCGGACCTCCAGGCGGGTGACGTCGCCGCTCTCCTCGTCGATGGCCACCAGCAGGTCGTCCCGCTCGGCCCGCAGCTGCGCGGTGAGGGCGGTGACCTGCTCGGCGGTGGTGACGTTGCGGCCGAAGAGGGCGACGGAGGCGAGGCCCTCGCCGAGGCGGCGGCGTATCCAGTCGGGTGCGGTGGTGCCGGCGAAGCCCGGCTGCAGCACGGCGAGCGCGTCCCGGGTGAGGGTGTCGGTGCCGGTGGTGAATGTCGTCATCGGGTGGCGTTATCCCTTCACGGCGCCCGCGGTGAGGCCGCTGACGGCCCTGCGCTGCAGGAAGACGAAGAGGATCAGGATGGGGACGGCGAACAGGGACGAGGCAGCCATCGTGGCGCCCCAGTCGTCGCCGAACTGGGTCTGGAAGCTGGACAGCCACAGCGGCAGGGTCTGCGCGCCACCGGCTTCCTTGTTGAGCACCAGGACGAGGGGGAACTCGTTCCAGGCGGTGATGAAGCCGAACATGGAGGTGGACATCAGTCCCGGCGCGAGCAGCGGCAGGATGACCCGGCGGAACGCCTGGGCGCGGGTGCAGCCGTCGACCATGGCCGACTCCTCCAGCTCCTTCGGCACGGCGGCGACGAAGCCGCGCAGCGTCAGGACGGTGAAGGGCAGGATCATCATCATGTAGAAGGCCGTCAGCGGCACCAGGCTGTTCAGCATGGAGGCGTCCCGCACGATCATGTAGATCGCGATGACCATGACCTCCCAGGGCGCCATCTGGGCGAGCATGAAGCCGATGACGAAGCCGCGCCGGCCCCTGAACCGCATCCGTGCCAGGGCGAAGGAGCCCGCCAGCGCGATGATCAGGGAGAAGAGGACGGCGAGGCAGGTGACGGTCAGCGAGTTGCGGACGTACGTCCAGAAGTGGTCGGCGTCGGTCGCGGTCCTGAAGTGCTCGAAGGTGACGTCGGTCGGGAACCAGACGGGGGTCTCCGAGATGATGTCGCCGGTCGGCTTGAACGCCGTGGCGAACATCCAGTACACGGGGAAGACGCAGACGATGAACAGGACGACGGCCGTGACGTTGGGCCACAGGCGGCCGAAGAGCGAGCGCTTCACAGCTCGTCCTCCTCTTGCTTGAGCACGATCCTGAGGTAGTAGGCGGTCAGGCCGAGCATGATCAGGACGGTGAGCACGGCGATCGCCGCGCCCATGCCGTAGTGCTGGTTGCCGACGCCCTCGACGTAGGCGTAGACGGGCAGGATCTCGGTGAGCCGGTCGGGGCCGCCGCCGTTGAAGGTGAAGACCTGGACGAACGCCTTGAAGATCCAGATGATCTCCAGGAACGTCGTGGCGTACAGGAACGGCCGCAGGAACGGCAGGGTGACCGTGGTGAAGCTGCGCCAGGCGCCGGCGCCGTCGAGCGCGGCGGCCTCGTACAGTTCGCCGGGGATGGTGGTGGTCGCCGCGTAGAGGTTGATCGCGACGAACGGGACGGACATCCAGACGATCAGCAGGGTGACGACGAAGAACGTCGACATCTGGCTGCTGGTCCAGCTGTAGTCGGCCATGGAGTGCCAGCCGAGCTTGTCCAGGACCCAGTTGACGACGCCGAAGCGCTGCGCGAAGAGCCACTGGTAGACGGTGGTGGCGGCGACCACGGGCATGGCCCAGGCCAGCACCAGGCCGATCAGCAGGGTGAACCGCATCCGCTTGCCGAGGCGGGCGAGCAGCAGGCCGGTCAGCGCGCCCAGGACCATGGTCAGGACGACGTTGACCGCCGTGAACAGGATGGAGCGGAGGGTGACCCGCCAGAACTCCTCGCCGGTGAGGACGTCCTTGTAGTTGTCGAGGCCGTTCCACTCGGTGACGTGCTGGATCAGCTGCGCCATGTTGAGGTTCTGGAACGACAGCAGCAGGTCCTTGAGCAGCGGCCAGCCGAGCAGCAGCACGGTGGCCGCGGTGGCGGGCAGCAGCAGGAGGTACGGGGCGAGCGCGCCGGCGCGCGACGCGGCTCGCGGTGTGGGCCTGCCGGGTCCCCCGTCGTCCGTCTTGCGGACGTCCGCCGGGCCGGAGGGCGGCCGTTCGGTCTGCACGGTCATGCTCGCGATCTCTCTTCTCGGCGTGCTCAACGGGGTGCGGGGGCCGTCGCGTCGGCCGGCCCCCGCCCCGTTCGGAGCGCGTGCGCTTCTACTGCTGCTGCGCCAGGCGCTTGTTGAACTCGCCCTCGACCTGCTTGGCGGCCTCGGCGGGGGACTTGCCGTTCAGCACGGCGGTCAGGTACGTCTTGATCGGGTTGGGCGCGTTCTCCACCGCGGCCCACTCGGGGATCAGCGGCGTGGTGCCGCCGACGGCGGCGGCCGGCGCGGCGGCCTCGGCGGGGGCGTTGCCCTCGAGGTTGCTCTGCAGCGACTCCTTGTTGGGGATGACGCCGTTGAGCTTGGCCAGCTGGCCCTCGAACTTGTCGGAGAGGGTCAGCTTCAGGAACTCCTTGGCGAGGTCCTGCTTCTTGCTGCCCGCGGCGACGGCGAGGTTGGAGCCGCCGAGGAAGACGCCCTCGGGCTTGTCGGCCGTGGCACCGGGGATGGTGAAGTAGCCGATCTCCTTCTCGATGTCCGGGTTGGCCTTGATCGCGATGCCGGCTTCCCAGCCCATGCCGATGAAGGCGCCGGTCTTGCCCTTGGCGAAGACCTCGCCCTGCTGCGGGGTGGCCTCGTCCTTGTCCTTGGGCGCCTTGGACAGCGCCTGGAACTTCTTGTACGTCTCCGCGGCGGCGGCGACCTTCGGGTCGTCGAGGTTGGAGACGTACTTGTCGCCGTCCTTCTTGACCAGTTCGCCGCCCTCGCCGATCACCAGGCCGACGAAGTGGTACCAGTTCTGGCCGGGCAGGTAGATCGGCTCGGCGTCGGTCTTGTCACCGATCGTCTTGAGCGCGTCGTAGAACTCGTCGCGGGTCTTGGGGGTGTCCTTGAGGCCGGCGTCCGCCCAGACCTTCTTGTTGTAGAGGACGACGCGGGTGGCGAAGTACCAGGGCGCCGCGTACTGCTTGCCATCCACGACGGACGACTCGTTGAGCGAATCGGTCCACTCGCCGCCGATCTCCGCCTTGAGGTCGGCGAGTTCGGCGAGGCCGCCGGTCTTGGCGTAGGCCGGGGTCTGGGTGTTGCCGATCTCGAAGACGTCCGGCGGGTTCTCCTCGGACAGCGCGGTGGTCAGCTTCTGCTGGATGCCGTTCCACTGCTGGACCTCGAACTTGACCTTCGCCTTGGTCTTCTTCTCGAACTCCGTGGCGAGGTCCTTCTGCCACTGGTCCGGCGAGGAGCCGTCCATCACCCACACGGTGAGCGTCTCGCCGGCGTAGCCGTCCGCGCCGGCCTTCTTGCCGTCGTCACCGTCGTCGCCGCCGCACGCCGCGACGGAGAACAGCATGCCCGCGACCCCTATCGCGGCTATCAGCTTGCGCTTCACGCGCCACCCCTCCTCAGGAATGCCTTGCACACCCACGCCCTCGGCGGTGACCCCCACAGCGGCGCAACAGCTCGGCGGGCTGGGACCCGGCTTCCTCTAAATGGTTTAGACCAGCAAGGGGGAGCTTGGCCTAGACCTATGGCTCTGTCAAGGGTCGTGGACTCACGCCTGGATAACGGCTCCGACACCCCTGACGGAGCGCAGAACTACGCACAAACAGGGACGGGTTGCGGCTTGGACTAGACCAAAGTGAGAACGCACCGTTATAACGGGATCGCCGAGCGTGCGGCGCCGAACCCGGCCGTCCGCCGAAGTGCACCGCGGCCGGCGCCTGCCGTCCGCGCGCCGGACACCGCAGCCGGAAGGCAGGTCATGACCACGGATGTCAGCAGCGCCCGGGCCGACTCGCAGGCGCCGGGCCACCCCGGACGCGTGCCGAAGTACTACCGCATCAAGCAGCGGTTGCTGCAGATGACCGACGAACGCACCCCGGGCGCCCCGATGCCGGCCGAGCGGCTGCTCGCCGTCGAGTTCCGCACCTCCCGCACGACGGTCCGCAAGGCCCTCCAGGAGCTGGTGAGCGAGGGCAGGCTCGACCGGATCCAGGGCAAGGGCACGTTCGTCGCCCGCCCGAAGGTCTACCGGACGCTCCAGCTGACCTCGTACACGGAGGACATGCGGGCCCAGGGGCTCAACCCGGCCTCGCAGGTGCTGGACATCGGGTACATCGCCGCCGACGCGGAGCTGGCGGCGCTGCTGGAGGTGGAGCCGGCGGACAGGGTGCTGCGCATCGAGCGGCTGCGGCTGGCCGGCGGGGAGCCGATGGCGATCGAGGCGACCCATCTGTCCGCCCGGCGCTTCCCGCACCTGCGCCGCAACCTGACCCGCTACACCTCGCTCTACACCACGCTCGCCGAGGTGTACGGGGTGCGGCCCACGGAGGCCGACGAGACCATCGAGACCTCCCCGGCGACACCGCGGGAGGCCGGGCTGCTCGCCACGGACGTCGGGCTGCCGATGCTGCTGCTCTCCCGCCACTCGCGGGACGAGTCGGGCAGGCCGGTCGAGTGGGTCCGCTCGGTGTACCGGGGCTCGCGCTACAAGTTCACGGCGACCCTGACGCGTCCGGCGCCCTGATGCCCTGATGCCCCGACGCCCTGACCGGGTGGTTCCTTTCAACACCGCCTAGATCAAAAAGAGTTGAGTGCGGGATACCGAAAGGGCGTTCCTTGACACGGCTCATTGGTCCAGTCCAATATCCCACTGGTCTGAACCACGTGGCGCGTTCCTTCCGCATCCGCCCCGCGCACGGTCCCGCACGGAGGCCCCGGTGACATCGATGTCACCGGGCCGTCCGACCGCCGCGGCGAGCCGGCGCGGGCGCGAGCAGGCCGTGAGTGATCCCGATCTCCGGAGTACCGCATGACGACGCAGCACCGCTTCTTACACCGCGCCGCCTCCGAGCGCCCCTACTTCAGCGCCGACGGCGAGAGCTACCTCGCCGGGACGCAGCTGCGGCACCTGACCAAGGACCTGCCCCTGCGGGTGCTCTCGCGGGAACAGTTCGCCTCCTGGCAGGACCACGGCTACGTCGTGGTGCCCGAGGCCGTCTCCCCCGACGCGGCCAAGCTGCTGCTGGAGTTCGCCTGGGACTTCCAGGGGCTGGACCCCCAGCGCCCCGAGACCTGGTACGAGGAGCGCGCCTTCCGCTCGGACCTCGACCGGGACCTGTTCGTCTACGGCTTCGTCGAGGCGTACCAGCACCAGCTGCTCTGGGACAGCCGGCAGAACCGGCGGGTCTACGACGCTTTCGTGGACGTCTGGGACTGCGAGGAGCTCTGGGTCACCCTGGACCGCCTCAACCTCAACCCGCCCAATGTCGGCAACCGTTCGCGTTCCTTCATCGAGCCCACGGACGAGGGCTTCGACATCGAGCTGCACTGGGACGTCGACACCACGGCGAGCGTGCCCCCGCAGCGGGTGCAGGGCATCATCGCGCTCACCGACACCGCGCCCGACGAGGGCGGCTTCCAGTGCTCGCCCGAGCTGTTCCGCCGGTTCGACGAGTGGAAACTGGGGCAGCCCGCCGACCGGGACCCGATCCGGCCCGGCGCCGACCGCACGGAGTTCCCGGTCGTCCGGCCCGAGCTCAAGGCCGGTGACCTGCTGATCTTCAACGGGATGCTGGCGCACGGCGTCGCCCCGAACACCTCGGCCGACGGTGTGCGGGCGGTGCAGTACCTGTCGATGATGCCGGCGCTGGAGGAGCACCGGGAGCTGCGCGACTCCCGGGTGCGCTCCTGGCGCACGCTCAGCACACCGGAGTGGAACGCGACGCTGCTCGGCGACGCGCGGAAGCACGAGTCCCTGCGCTACGGACCCGCCGAACTCACCGACCTGGGACGCGCGTTGCTGGGGCTGGACGCCTGGCACGGGCGGACGCGATGAGACGGGGAACCGACGTGCACCGGATATGCCTGGCCCTCCCCACGAACCGGGAGTGCTCCGCCGCCATCACCGCCCTCGGCGACGAAGCCGCCTACGCCGCGCGGCGGTTCGGCGTCGAGACGCATCTGCTGGTCCTCGACTCCTCCGACGGGCCGACCCGCGAGGCCCACGCACGGACGGTCGCCGCGCTCCCCGAGGTCCCGCACGTCGTGGTGCACCACCTCGACGAGACCGCCCAACGGGACTTCCTGCGGCGCGCCGCCGACCGGGCCGCGCTCGCCGAGCCGGACCGGACGCTCGGCCTGATGCTCCCGGACGCGCTCTCGTACGGCGCCTGCACCAACCGCGCGTTCCTCGTCGCGGCGGCGCTGGGCTGCCGTTCGGTCCACCGGCGCGACTCCGACAGCAGTTACCAGACCTTCGGCGGCGAGCCCGTCTTCCCCGTCCACCACGAGCTGGCCTCGCTGGGCAAGAGCGCCGCCGACGCCTGGGCCGGGGTGTCCGAGGTGACCCTCGACCCGGCGATCGCCGGGCGGACCGTGTCGATGGTGGGCGCCTCCTTCATCGGCGAACTCTCCGTCGACATCGGTGGGATACGGGAACTCGACAAGGACGTGTACGACGAGGTCGTCGGGCTGTGGGCGCCCGGCCACTGGTCGGCGGAGCAGCGGCGGGAGCTCGCCGAGGAGTCCTTCAAGGGCGCCGGGGTGCTCCCCTTCGCCGGCGACCACTCGACGCTGACGCTGGTCGACCCGATGCACGTCGACATGTCCAACATCGCGTTCGACCGGGACGTGTACGAGCGGCTGCCGCTGCCGCCCGCCACCGCGACCATCGGCAGCGACTACTTCCTGATCCACGCCGTGCACGACGCCGGGCTGCCGGGGGTCCTGCACAACCGGCACATCGAGAACTGGTACACCGGGGAGCGCCGCACCCACGCCGGTTTCCTGGCGTACCAGGAGCGGTTCGTGAAGTTCCTGCTGTCGATGCTGTACCTGCACTACGTCTACGCGCGGATGGCCGACGCCGGTACGGCGCTGCTCGACGACGACGGGCGGCTCGACCCGGAGCCGTTCGCCGCGTTCCTCGCCGAGAGCGTGCGGCTGGACCGTACGGAGAACGAGCGGCGGCTGGACACGGTCGCGGCGGCCTACGGGCGACTGGGCGGCAAGTACGCCGAGTTCGCGCGCGGCATTACGGCGGACCGGGAGCGGCTGCTGGACGAGGCCGCGCGCGACACCGAGGACTTCGTCGCGCTGATCGGGGACTGGGAGGCGCTGGTACGGGCGTGCCGGGACACCGAGGTGCCGGGCGGTCCGCGGTGAACGGGGCGCTGCGCGCCGCCCTTGCGGCCGCCGGAGGGGACGCGCTGGTCTACGACCTGGACGGGATCGCCGCCCAGTACGACGCGCTGGCCGGTGAGTTGCCGGGCGTCGGCATCCGGTTCGCGGTGAAGGCCTGCCCGGTGCCGGAGGTCCTGGCCCGGCTGGCCGGCCGGGGCGCCGGGTTCGACGCGGCGAGCCCCCGGGAGATCGCCCTGGCGCTGGCGACGGGCGTGCCCGCCGGCCGGATCCACTACGGCAACACCGTCAAGTCCGACCGGGACATCGCCGAGGCCTGCCGGCTGGGCGTGCGGGACTTCGCCACGGACAGCGTGGAGGACGTCGTCGCGCTGGGCGAACACGCGCCGGGCGCACGGGTGTTCTGCCGGCTGGCGACCAGCGGCGAGGGCGCGCTGTGGGGGCTGAGCCGTAAGTTCGGGTGCTCGGCGGACGACGCCGTACGGGTGCTGGAGGCCGCGCGGGACGCGGGGCTGGTCCCGTCGGGGCTGTCGGTGCACGTGGGGTCGCAGCAGATGACCGCCGAGGCGTGGCAGCGGGCCTTCACCGCCCTGGCCGAGGTGCTCACGGCGCTGCACGGCCGCGGGATCGTGCCGGACCACGTCAACCTCGGCGGCGGTCTGCCCGCGCTCGGCTACACGGACCGCCGGGGCGAACGGCTCGATCCCCCGCTGGACAAGATCTTCGCGGTGCTCCGCGAGGGGATGGAGCGGCTGGCCGGAGCGTCCTCGCGTCCGCCGGCCTTCCTGGTCGAACCGGGACGCCATCTGGTCGCCGACCACGGCGCGATCAGGGCGCACGTCGCCCGGCTGACCACGCGCCGCGGGCCGGACGGGGAACGCGAGCGCTGGCTGTTCCTGAGCTGCGGCAAGTTCAACGGACTGTACGAGATGGACCAGGTGCGGTACCCGCTGGTCTTCCCCTCCCGTCCGGACGCGGCCGGCTCGGACCTGGTGCCGGTCGTCGTCGCGGGCCCCACCTGCGACAGCGACGACGCCTACGCCCACGAGCACCCCCGGGTGCGGGTACCGGCGGCGCTCGCGTCCGGCGACCCGGTGTGGGTGCTGTCCGCCGGCGCCTACGCGGCGAGCTACACGACCGAGGGCTTCAACGGCTTCGCCCCGCTGCCCCGCGTCTGCGTGGGCGGCGGCGTCCCGGACGTCCGCGTCCGCCGGATCACCGAGGACGACTGGCCGCGGATCGCCGCCCTGGAGGCCCAGGTGTACGCGCCGGCCGCGCTGTCGGAAGGGCTGGAGGCGCTGCGCTCCCGGGGCCGGGCCTCCCCGGAGACCTGCTTCGTGCTGGAGACCGGCGCGCGGGTGGCCGGCTATGTGCTCGCCCTGCCCTATCCCCGCCACCGGTGGCCGGATCTGAGCCGGCCCGAGGAGCGGGCGTACGACTCGCGCAATCTGCATCTGCACGACCTGGTGATCGCGGACGATCTGCGCGGCCGGGGGCTGGGCAGCCGGCTCCTGCGGCATCTCACGGCGACCGCGGGCCGGTCGGCCTTCGAGCGGATCTCGCTGGTCGCCGTCGGCGGGACCGAGGGCTTCTGGGCCGGGCACGGATACCGGCCCGACCCGGCGGCCGGACCTCCCGGGAGTTACGGCGAGGGCGCCGTCTACCTCTCCCGCCCCGTCCCGCACCACCGTCCCGGCGACCCCGGAGAGGGGATCTGACTCCCATGCCGCCCACCCTCGGCGACTTCCGCCGTGACCAGCTGGCGATCGCCGCGCTGTTCTGCTTCCTCGGTTTCCAGTACGCCACCTGGGCGTCCCGGCTGCCCGCCCTCAAGGACCGCTTCGACCTGGGCGGGACGGAGGTGGGGCTGCTGCTGATGGTCTGCGGTGTCGGGGCGGCGGTGTCCTTCCCGCTGGTCGCCCCGCTGATGCGGCGGCTCGGCGCGCGGCGGCTGGCGCTGTGGTCGGCGCTGGTCCTGGTGGCCGTGCTGCCGGTGCTGGCCGCGGCGGGCGGCTACCCGCTCGTACTGCTGGTGATCTTCGTCGACGGGGTGGCCGTCGGCTGTCTGAACGTGGCCATGAACGCGCGGGGCGCCGCGCTCGAGTCGCACTACGGCCGGGCCGCGATGGCGCAGCTGCACGCGACGTTCAGCGGCGGGTCGCTCGGGGGCGCGCTGCTGGCCTCGGGGGTGAACACCGTGACGCACTCGGTGACCGCGCACTTCGCGGTGGCGGCGGCGCTGGGACTGCTGCTGCTGGCCGGTGCGGGTCCCCGTGCGCTCCCGGACGCGCCTCCGGCCGGGGAACAGCCCACGAAGGAGGAGAAGCAGGGGAAGAAGGGGCTCAGGAGTCTGACCGGCGCCTCCCGGGCGGCGCTCTGGCTGGGCTGCGCGATGGTGTGCGGCACGGTCGTCGAGGGCGCGATGAACGACTGGTCTGCGCTCTATCTGACGGAGGAGACGGGGGCGTCGGGACGGCTGGCGCCGCTGGGCATCGCCGTCGTCTCGGTGATGATGGTGCTGGCGCGCCTGCTGGGCGACGGCTGGCGCGGCCGCTGGGGCGACGCGCGGATGGTGCGGGTGGGCAGCGTCATGGCCGGTACGGGCCTGGCCCTCGCCCTGCTGTCCGGCGGCACCTGGACCGCGCTCGCCGGCTTCGCCTGCGTCGGCCTGGGCATGGCCACGGTGACGCCCTGCCTCTACGTCGCCGCCGCGGACCAAGGCCCCGACGCGCTCGCCCTGGTGGCCGCCATGGGCACCACCGGCCTTCTCGCGGGTCCGGCCCTGATCGGTTTCGTGGCCGGCCGCACCGACCTGACGACCGGGATGGCGGTGGTCGCGGCCTCCGCGGTGCTGGTGGCGGTGTGCTCGGGCCGGGTGCGCTGGAAGGAGCGGGAGGGCGCGGCCGCGGCGCGCTGAACGGCGCGGGGTTCCCGCACGAGCGTCTCGTGCGGGAACCCCGCGCCGTCCTTGTCCGGGTCCTGTCCGGGCGGTGGGCTACTCCGGGACGGCTCCCAGCGTCTTCAGCACGCCGTACACGCCGACGCACAGGATGGCGGCGCTGCTGACGACGAGGGCCCCGGTCAGCCAGGGGTTGGCGCGGAAGCGGCGCGGGACGCCGGTGGAGCGCAGCCGCCAGACGGCGACGACCACGGCGAGCAGGAAGATCCCGCCGCCGATGCCGCCGATCTGGACCATCAGCACCGGCGACTGCATCCAGAGGAAGAAGCAGGCCCACAGCAGCGGCAGACACCAGGTGAGGACGCGGATGGTGCGGGTGCGGACGCGGACGTCGCCCCAGTCGATGACGCCGAGCAGGCCGAGCGTGTTGGTCCACAGCCGGGGCACGGAGGCGGTGGAGCCGATGAGGGTGGAGAAGAGGACGGCGAACGCGCCGATCAGGAACAGGTACTCGGCCCAGGGGCCCATGGTGTCGGTGTAGATGCGCGAGAGCGTGGTGATCATCTTGTTGCCCTCGGGCACCAGGCCCTGCGGGTGCAGCACGGCCGCGCCGATGACGTAGAAGGACAGGGTGCACAGCACGCAGACGGCGAGGCCGGTGAGGGCGTCCAGGCGCATCACCTTGATCCAGCCCTCGGCGCGCCGGGCGCGCTCCTCGCTGCCGTCGTCGGGGCCCGTCCAGCGGGCGTAGCCCTTCTCCATGCACCAGTAGGTGTACGTGGTCATCTCGTCGGCGCCGACGCCGGTGATGCCGAAGACGGCCAGCGCGATGCCGACGGTGCCGGCCGGGATCTCGAAGCCGAAGCCGCTGCCCAGTTCGCTGCCGCCGTAGCCGAACTCGGTGCCGGGCAGGCCCACCGCGAGGCTGACGGTGACCAGGGTGAAGACGACGACGGAGACGAGGCAGGCGCGTTCGACGAGGCTGTACTTGCCGGACTGGAGCAGGAGGACCGCGGCGAGGGTGACGACGACGGCCCAGAGCGCGAGGGAGCCCCAGCTGAGCGGTTCGCCGATCACCGGCCAGAGCACCGAACAGGCGGCGGCGGTACCGCCGATGATGCCTCCGCGCTGGAACATCTTGGCGAAGTCCATGCCGATCCAGAGCCAGTTGATCCAGCTCAGCCGGCCGATGCGGGGCCCGACGTCGCGGTAACCCTCGAGTGCGGTCCGTCCGTTGAGGATGGTCCACTGGGCCAGTTCCATCTGGACCCAGACCTTGACCGCGGTGGAGACGATCACCAGCCAGAGCAGGGCGAAGCCCGCCTCGGCGCCGAGCGCGGTGGTGGTGATCAGCTCTCCGGAGCCGACGACGGCGGCCGACAGCACGAAGCCGGGGCCGAGATGGCGTATCCGGTCGCGGAAGACGGTGGGTGCGGGCCGGGCGTCCTCGGGGCGCAGGGCGTACGGATCGGCCTGCGCGTGCTCCGCCGCTGGGGCGGTGGTGGTCGACATGGCGGTGTTCCTTTGCTGGATCCGGCGCCGTCGCCGGAGCGGAAGGCAAACAGGGCGGGGAGGAGCAATGGGGGGTGACGTTCCGGGCGGCGGGGCGGGGTCAGCCGGCCGCGTGGCGCGGGGCCTCGCCGTCGAGGACACGGAGTACGTCCTCGGCGACCATCAGGCCCATCGCGCGGTTGGCCTCCGGGGTGCAGGCGGCCATGTGGGAGGTGAGGGTGAGACGGGGTGCCGTGCGCAGCACATGGCCGGCCGGGAGGGGTTCGACGGCGAAGGCGTCGAGCGCGGCGGCGGCCAGGTGTCCGGAGTGCAGGGCGGCGGCGAGCGCGGTGTCGTCGACGAGGCCGCCGCGGGCGGCGTTGACCAGGATCGCGCCGGGCTTCATGGCTTCCAGCCGGGCGGCGTCCAGCAGGGGTTCGCCGGCGGGCGGGAGGTGCAGGGTGACGACGTCGGCGCGGGCGAGGAGCGCGTCGAGCCCGGCGGGTTCGGCGTCCGCCCCGGTGACCGCGTCGTCGGGGACGTAGGGGTCGTGGGCGAGGACGCTCATCCCGAAGGCGCGGGCGTATCCGGCGACGAGCCGGCCGATGCGGCCGAAGCCGACGACGCCGAGGGTACGGCCGTGCAGTTCGGGGCCGAAGAGCTTGGGCCAGCCGCCCTCGGTGACCGCGGTGTGGGAGGCGCTGATCCGGCGGGCGGCGTCGAGGACGAGCCCGAAGGTGTACTCGGCGACGGCCCGCGAGTTGGAGCCGGGAGCGAAGACGACGGGGATGCCCCGGTCGCGGGCGGCGGCGACGTCGATGGTGTCGGTGCCGACGCCGTGCTTGGCGATGACCTTCAGCCGGGGCGCGGCGTCCATGACCTCGGCGGTCACCGGGTCCATTCCGGCGACGAGGGCGTCGGCGCCGGCTATCCGGGCGAGCAGTTCGCCGTACGGCAGGGCACGGTCGTCGTACGGGCGCAGGGGGCCCGCGCCGCCGTCGGCGAGCAGCGTCCAGGGGTCGGGCGAGTGGCGGGCGAAGGTGGGCGTGGTGATGAGGGTGGTGCGCGCGGGGGTGCTCATGCCCGGCCCTCGCGCGCGGCGTCCAGGTGGCTGGCGGCGATCTGCTGGAGGTGGACGACGTCGGCGGCGACGGACGCGAAGGTGAAGCCCTCCGCGAGCCGGCGGGCCGCGCTCGCGCCGTCCCCGTTGTGGATGCCGGCGGCGATGCCCGCGGCCGCGGCGGCCTCGCGGATCCGGGTGAGCGCCCGCTCGAACGCGTCGGCCACGTCCGGGTCGGTGGAGGTGGCGCCCCCGATCGCCAGGCGCAGGTCGGACGGGCCGACGTAGACGCCGTCGAGTCCCGGGGTGGCGCAGATCTCCTCGACGTTAGCGAGTCCGTCGGCGGTCTCGATCATGGCGAGGACCGCGGTCTGCTCGTGGGTGTCGGCCGGGTTCGGACCGATGCGCAGCTGGGCGCGCATGGGGCCGTAGGAGCGGCGGCCGTGCGGCGGGTAGCGGACGGCGGCGACCGCGTCGGCGGCGTCCCGGGCGGTGTCGACGAGCGGCACGATGACGGCGGCGGCGCCCGCGTCCAGGGCGCGGCCGATGTACGTCGGGTCGTTGGCCTCGACGCGGACCACGCCGACGGCGGTGGAGCCGCGGGTGTCGGTGGCGATGAGGTTGTTCAGCAGGCCCTGGTAGCCGAAGAGGCCGTGCTGGGCGTCGAAGGCGAGGTAGTCGTAGCCGAGGCGGGCGAGGCGCTCGGCGGCGACGGGCGAGTCGAGCAGCGACCAGTAGCCGAGGAGGGGGCGGCGGTCGCGCAGTGCGGCGGTGAAGTGCGCGGCGGTGGTCATGAGAGGTCTCCGGACTGCGGGTATCGGGGGGTCAGCGGTTGTACGCGGGCATCGGGCCGCGGAGGGCGGCGCCGAGGGCGTCGCAGGCGGCGGTGACGTCCGCCGGCAGCGGGCCGGCCTGTGCGGCGGCGATGTTGGCGCGCAGGTGCTCCGGCCGGGAGCCGCCGAGCAGCAGGGCGTCGGTGGAGGGGCGGTCCAGCAGCCAGCGGAGGGCGAGTTCGGTGAGCGGGAGGCCGGCCTCGTCGGCGATCGCGGTGAGCCGGCCGACGGCTCCGAAGAGGTCCTCGTTCCAGTAGCGGTCCCGGTACATCGCGGCGAGTTTGGAGTCGCCGAAGCGGCCGGTGGCGGGGTCGGCCCCGAAGCGGTGCCGGCCGGTGAGGAGGCCGCCGCCGAGCGGGTTGTAGACCATGGTGCGCAGACCGCTCACCGCCGCGTACTCGGTGTACTCCTCCTCGATCCGGCGGGCGAGGAGGTTGTGCAGCTGCTGGGCGACCACGGGGCGCGGGGCGCCGGTCGCGTCGGCGGCGCGGGTCAGTTCGGCGATCTGCCAGGCGGCGAAGTTGGAGACGCCGAGGGCGCGGACCTTCCCCTCCGCGACGAACTCCGCCACGGCTCCCAGGGTCTCGGTGAGCGGGGTGCTGCGGTCCGGCTGGTGCAGGTAGAAGAGGTCCACGTGGTCGGTGCCGAGCCGCTTGAGGCTGCCCTCCAGGGCGGCGCGCAGGCCGGCCCGGGAGAGCGGGGCGTGCTCGCCCTGGTCGGGGTGCGGGATGCCGGCCTTGGTGGCGAGCACGATCCGGTCCCGGCGGCCGGGCAGCAGCTCGGCGAGGATCCGCTCGCTCTCGCCGCCCGCGTAGCCGTTGGCCGTGTCGACGCCGGTGAGGCCGGCGTCGAGGGCGGTGTCCAGCATGGCGGCGGCGCCGGCGCGGTCGACGGTGTCGCCGAACGTCATGGTGCCCAGGACCAGACGGGAGAGCGGTACGGGGACGGACGGGAGTCCGATTCCCTGCGGGCTTCCGTGCGGGCCGGTGCGGGTGCCGGTGCTCACGAGCGGTTCCTTCCGGTGCGGGCGGTTGGTTCTCGGTGTGTGAACGCTCGCATGACTGCGCGTTATGCGCAAGAGTCTCGCGCGAATCACGCAAGCTATGTCATCATCGGGGCACTGCGACGCCGAGTTCTTGGAGGAGGTCCGCGTGTGCCGTCGGGACGACACCACGGTGGTCGCGCTCGCCGACGACCTGTCGGGGGCGGCGGAGGTCGCCGCGCTGCTGGGCCTGCCCGCGCGGCTCGTACTGCGACCGGCCGACCTGGGGCTCTCCCCGGCCCCCGGTGAGGCCGTCGTGGTGGACCTCGACTCGCGGTACCTGGACGAGGGGGCCGCCGCGGCTGCCGTACGGGCCGCGGTACGCGCGGTGCGCGCGGCGGGGCGGGTCTCGTCCGGCGCCGGCCGCGACGCGGACGGGAACCTCGCGGAGGGGCGCGCGTTTCGCGCAGTCAATTCCGGTGCGGTGGACGGGGGTCCGCTCTGGTTCAAGAAGTGCGACTCGCTGCTGCGCGGGCCGGTGGGCGCGGAGGCGGCCGCCTTCGCGGAGGACGCCGAGGTCCTGGTGGTCGCCACCGCGCTGCCCGCCGCGCGGCGCGTGGTGCGCGGCGGCGTGGTCCTGGTCGACGGGGTCCCGCTGCACGAGTCCGCTGCCTGGCGCGCCGAGGAGCGCGCGGCGCCGCGGTCGGTCGCCGGGGCGCTGGCCCCGCTGCCGGTCACCGGCGTACCGCTGGAGACCGTACGGCGGGGCCCCATCGCCCTGGCCGGCCGGTTCCGGGAGGTGGCGGCGGACGGGCGGCACCCGGTCTGCGACGCGGAGACCGACACCGACCTGACGGTGATCGCCACGGCGGCGGCGCTGCTCGGCCCGGGCGTCCGGCTGCTGGGCAGCGGCGGTCTGGCGGCCGCCCTCGGCCGCCTCCTCACCTCCCGCCGCCCCACACCCCCCTCCGCCGGAACCCGGCCGCCGTCCGCCGTCCCACCGTCCGCCACCCACACACCGGCCGCGACCCACCCGACGGCACCGGCGGAAGCCACGGGGCCGACAGCCGCCACCCACACCCCGGCCACGGCGACCACCGAACCGGCCTCACCGCCCTCCCCCGCCGGACCGACCGCGACGTGCCCGGACGCGGCGTCGGGGGCCGCCCGGGCGGTCGTACCGGTGTACGACACGGTCGGGACCGGGGGGCGGGGGCTGCTCGTCGTTGCCGGGAGTGCGGAGCCTGTGGTGGGTGAGCAGGTGGGGCGGCTGGTGGCGGCCGGGGCGCGGCATGTCGTGCTGGCGCCGGGGCAGTTGGCCGGGACGGACACCGTCGTGCTGCCCGCTCCCGCGCCCGGCACGGTCACCGTGGTGTCCGTGGACGGCGCCGGCGGGGTCCGGGCCGGTGCGGCACGGGCGGTCGTGGCGGGCCTCGCCCGGGCCGTCTCCGCGCTGCCCGGGCGTCCGGACCTCGTCCTGACCGGCGGTGAGACGGCCCGCCGGGTGCTGGACGCGCTCGGCGTCACCACGCTGCGGCCCGTCGGAGAGATCCACCACGGCGCCGTGCACTGCACCACCACCGACGGCCGGTCGGTCGTCACCCGCCCCGGGAGCTTCGGCGGCCCGGACTCGTTCGTCCGTATCGCGGCGGCACTCCGCCCCTCTCAGCAAGGAGTCACCCAGTGAACGCGCAGCAGCCCCTCCCCCTCATCGGTGTCACCATGGGCGACGGTGCCGGTATCGGGCCCGAGGTGATCGTGCCCGCCGTGCTGGACGCCGCGACGCTGGGCCGGTGCCGGCCGGTGGTGATCGGTGACGCCGCGCGGCTGCGGGAGGCCGCCCGGATCCTCGGCGCCGACTGCGAGATCGTGGCCGTCCCGTCACCGGCGGCGGCCGAGTCCGCACCGGGCCGGATCAACGTCGTCGACCTCGGACTGCTCCCCGCCGGCCTGGCCTGGGGCACGCTGTCCGCCGCGGCCGGCAACGCCGCCTACGAGTACGTCAAGCGGGCCGCCGAGCTGGCCCTCGCCGGGGAGATCGACGGCATCTGCACCGCCCCCCTCAACAAGGAGGCGCTGCACGCGGCCGGGCACGTCTACCCCGGGCACACCGAACTGCTGGCCCACTTCACCGGGGTGGAGGAGGTGTCGATGATGCTCTCCACCGAGAAGGTGAAGGTCATCCACGTCACCACCCACATCGGTCTCATCGACGCCGTCAACCGGATCGAGCCCGGCCTGGTCGAGCGGACCGTGCGCCGCGGCCACGAGGCGATGGTCCGGGCCGGGGTGGCCGCCCCCGTCATCGGGGTCTGCGGGATCAACCCGCACGCCGGCGAGAACGGGCTGTTCGGGTACGGCGAGGAGGAGGAGAAGATCGTCCCGGCGCTGGAGACGGTGCGCCGCGACGGCATCGACGCCCGCGGCCCGCTGCCCGCCGACACGGCGTTCTTCCTGGCCTCCCGGGGCGACTACGACCTCATCGTGGCGATGTACCACGACCAGGGCCACGGCCCCGTCAAGGTGCTCGGCATCGAGGCCGGCGTCAACCTCACCGTCGGCCTCCCGGTCATCCGCACCTCCGTCGACCACGGCACGGCTTTCGACATCGCCGGTACGGGGAAGGCCGAGGCCGGTAGCATGATCGAGGCGCTGCGGCAGGCCGCCGAGATGTCCACCGCCCGCTGAACCCACGTATCGCGAAGGACACTTGATGCCGCCCAACGGATCCCAGGCTCGGCGTGAGGAGATCCTGCGACTCGCCACCACCACCGGCCTGGCCAGCGTCGAGGAACTGTCCCGGCACTTCGGCGTGACCGCCTCAACGATCCGCCGCGATCTGGCCCGGCTCACCGCCGACGGCCGGCTGGCCCGCACGTACGGCGGGGCGATGGCGCTGAACGCGCATCCGGAGGCGTCGCTGCGGCAGCGCACCACGGAGGCGTACGCGCAGAAGCGGGCCATCGCCCGCTGGGCGGCGGCGCAGGTACAGCCCGGTGAGACCGTGCTGCTGGACGCCGGGTCGACGGTCGGGGCGCTGGCGCACGAGCTGCGTACGGCGAAGGACCTCACGGTCGCCACCACCGGTCTGACGGCGCTGCACGAACTGGCGGACGTCGAGTCCGTTCACGTCGAGTGCCTGGGCGGGACGCTGCGTCCGCTCAGCCAGGCGTTCGTGGGCCCGCTGACGGAGGCGGCGCTGGAACGGATGACGTTCGACCGGGTCTTCCTCTCCGCGGACGGTGTCACGGCGGACGGCGGGATCTGCGAGGCGGACCTGCGGCAGACCCGCCTGAAGGAACTGATGGCCCGGCGGGCCGCCCGCACGTACGTCCTGGCCCACGCGGCGAAACTGGGCCGGGCCCCGTTCCACGCGTGGGCCCAGCTGCCGGCCGGCTGGACCCTGGTCACGGACGCCTCGGCGACGGACGCCGACGTCGCGGCGTTCACCGGGCGCGGTACGCGGGTGGTGCTGGCCGAGCCGGTGGACGAACCGTCACCGGACCGGCCCGCCCCCGCGGAAGGGGACTGAGGACGGCGCTCCCCGCCGGGGCGCCCCGGTCAGCGGGCGAGGGCCGACAGCGGTGACGGGCGGAGCGGCGCCAGCGGCACCGGGTCCTCGCGGAGGATGACCTGGAGCGTCTCCTTCAGCCGGCGGGACGGCTCGATGCCGAGGTGGTCGGTGAGCTGGCGGCGGGTGCTGTGGTAGGTCTCCAGGGCCTCCGCGCGGCGGCCGACGCGGTACAGGGCGAGCATCAGGAGTTCGGTGATGCGTTCCCGCCACGGGTGCACCACGCCGATCGCCCGGAGCTCGCCGATCGCGTCCTCGGTGAGACCGCAGCGCAGCTTCAGCTCCAGCTTGGCCTCGTGCGCCGCCAGGAACTCCTCCTCCAGCTGGACGGCCGTGCTGTGGCACAGCGGGCTGGTGCCGGTGTCCTGCAGCGGCTTGCCCTGCCACAGGGCGATTCCGGACTCCAGCAGGCCCACGGCCGCCATCGGGTCACGGTCGGCGACTGCCCTGGCTTCGGTGATCCGGCGCCGGAAGTCGTTCATGTCGATCCGCGCGGGGTCGGCCTTCAGGACGTACCCGGCGGAGTGGGTGACGAGGGCGGGCGCCGGCTCCGACGGGTCGGCGAGCCGGCTCAGTGTGCGGCGCAGCCGGGACACCTGCGCCTGGAGCGCGTTGTGGGCGGTGTGGGGCGGCTCGTCCCCCCACAGCTCGCTGTAGAGCTGCTCGTTCGTCAGCAGCCGGCCTCCGCTGACGAGAAGTGAGGCCAGCAGGATCCGTTGACGGGAGCCGGCGATCGGAACGTGCTCGTGCTTCGTGACGATCCCGACGGGGCCGAGGAGCGTGAATTCCATGGCGAAAGCCTCACACGCTGCGGTCGTCCGCTTCTTGAGGCGCAGCTCATGCGGCACTGGACTCCCGCTGGAGGCGAGTTTCGGCCAGGCCGGTCATATGCCCGTTCACACCGGACTGGTGATCGAGGGCACTACTGAAGCTACGCGCGTCGTGTCAGCATCATGTCGCTGGCAACACACGGGGAGAGGTTGGCTGGTGGAGATCAAGCTGTTGGGCACCCTGACTGCCAACTTTGGAGACGACTTCTGGACACCCAGCGCGGCCAAGCACCGCCAGGTGCTGGCGCTGCTGGCGCTGCGGGCCCGGCGCACGGTGCCGGTGTGGGAGCTGGTCGACGAACTCTGGGGCGACCGGCCGCCGCGCAGTGCGCAGGCCACCTTGCAGACGTACATGATGCAGTTGAGAAGGGGGATCGCCGCGGTGTGCGGCATCGGCGGACCGGTGCGCGCGAAGGAGATCCTCGCCACCGCGCACGGCGGCTACGTGCTCAACGCGACACCTGACCAAGTGGACGCGCTGCAGCACGAGAGCCTGGTCTCCGCGGGGCTCGCCGCGGCCCGCAAACGGGACCACCGGCTCACGTCCGAGCTGCTCAACCAGGCCCTGGGACTGTGGCGGGGCGACGTCCTGTTCGACGTGCCCCTGGGGCCGGTGCTCCGGGTGGAGGTGCTGCGGCTGCAGGAGTCGCGGCTCAGCGCGTTCGAGATCTGCGTCGCGGCGGACCTGGCGCTCGGCCGGGGCATCGAGGTCCTGGCCAGGCTCACCGAACTCGCGGCGCGCTATCCGCTGCACGAGCGGTTCCACCTCCAGCTGATGCTGTCGCAGTACCAGGCCGGCCGGATGTGGCAGGCGCTGGAGACCTACCGGCGGCTGCACACCCGGCTGGTGACCGAGCTCGGTCTGGAGCCCTCGGAGGCGGTCCGGGAGGCGCACCAGCGGATGCTCCGCGGTGACTCCCCGGCGCCCGCCACGGTGGTCGGCGACTGGGACTGGGGCATGCGCGCCGAGCTCGGGGGTGAGCCGCTGCACAGCCGTGGGCCCGCCTGAGCCGGTCAGCGCACCGTCAGGGCGGTGTGACCGGCTCCGGCTACGGTGCTCCGGCGGCGGAATCCACCGCCGTACGGGTGCGCCGATCGGGGGTCCGCGGGTGACAGCGGTACGTACGACCACTGCGGAGCCGGCGCTGCTGCTCGTGAGCCACGGCAGCCGCGACCCCCGGCACGCGGCGACCGTGTGGGCCCTGACCGACCGGATCCGGCTGCTGCGGCCCGGCCTGACGGTGGCGCCCGCCTTCCTGGAGTTCGACACACCGGGGGTGGCGGGCGCGCTGGAGCGGCTGGAGCGGTCCGGCACCACGGCGGCGGTGGCGGTCCCGCTGCTGCTGACCCGCGCCTACCACGCCAAGACCGACCTGCCGGCCGCGCTCGCGGAGGCCGGCGGGTCACAGGTGCGTCAGGCGGCCGTGCTCGGCGGGTCCCCGCTGCTCGTCCGGGCGGTGGAGCGGCGGCTCTTCGAGGCCGGACTGTCCCCCGCCGACCGGTCCACGACCGCGGTGGTGCTGGCCGGGGCGGGTTCCCGCGACCCGGAGGCGATCGAGTCGGTCGGCGCGGCGGCCCGGGAGCTGCGGCGCGCCGGCTGGCGCGCGGTGCGGCCGGCGTTCGTCACCGGTCCGCAGCCCCGGCCCGGCACGGTGGTGCGGGAGCTGCGCGCGCGGGGCGTGCGCCGGGTGGCGGTCGCCCCGTACGTACTGGCTCCCGGCCTGCTCCCCGACCGCATCGCCGCCGAGGCGGTGGCGGCCCGCGCGGAGGTCCTCTCCGCACCGCTCGGGGACGCCCCGGAGCTGGCCCGCCTGGTCACCGAGCGCTGGCTGGAATCCACCGCCTTGACCCCCACCGCCTGACCCCACCCACGGACCCACCGACCAAAACCCCCACCACCATCGCCTCCGGGCCACGCCCGGGCACGCCCCGCCCGACTCCACCCACGAACGCCACCGCCCCCGCGGGCCACGCACACCGCCTCAGCTTCCGACCGGGTGGGGGGCGGCACCGCCGCTCGGGGCGTCAGGTCAGGGTGTGGAAGGCGCGGCGGTACCAGAGGAGGGCGTCCGACGGGGTGTCGTGGGACGGGCCCCGGCGTACGGCGGAGAGGGCGCCGACCAGGAGGGTGTGGTCGCCGACCGGGATCGCCTGACGGGTCAGGCAGCGGAAGGCGGCCGTCGCGTCGGGGAACCAGGGCAGGTCGGTGCCGGGCCAGGTGGTGAAGCCGGACCCGGCGAAGCGGTCGATGTTCTGCCGGGCGAACCGGTCGGCCAGCCAGCGGTGCCGGTCGGCGAGGACGTGGACGACGAACTCCTCCGACTCGACCAGGGCCTGGTGACAGCTGGAGGTGTGGGCGACGGCGACCTGGAGGAGCGGCGGGTCGAGGGAGAGCGACGTCACCGAGCTCGCCGTGCAGCCCCGGCGTCCGCCCGTGCCGTCCGGGACGGTCACCACGGTCACCGGCGAGGCCAGCTCGGCCATCGCGTCACGGAACTGGCGGGCGCTCACCAGCGGCGCCTGCTGCGAAGTGGGTGTCGACGTCATGGTCGCCCTCCTGGGGTCGCGGTTCAGCCGAAGCGGTTCGGGGACATGAAGCCGATGGGCACCGTCGTCTCCTCGCCCCGCACGATCTCGGCGAGCGCCTCCCCGATACCGGTGGCGTGCTTGAAGCCGTGCGCGTTGTCGCCGCCGGCCACCACCACGCGGGGATCGCCGCCGGGCCGGCCGATGACGAACTGCCCGTCCGGCGTGCGGGTCAGCATGCAGACCGCCACCTTGGACGGCAGCGGTTCCAGACCGGGCAGCTTGGCCGGGAGCAGCGAGGTCAGGGCGAACCAGTCCCCCGGCCCGACCGAGCGGTCGTACGCCTCGGGGTCGAGGGGCAGCGCGTCGGCCCGGTCCTCGATGCCCAGCTTGACGTCGTGGCCGCCCTCCGTGCCGTTGCCCCACAGGATCGTGCCGTCGTCCAGCTCCCGCATGAAGACCGGGAACTGCTCCAGGGCGAAGCTCTCGTCGCCCTGCTCCAGCGGCCGGTACCAGGTGATGGGCATCCGCACGGTCCGCAGCGGCAGCCCGTCGACCAGCGAGGAGAGCCAGGAGCCGACGGTGAACACCACCTGCCGCACGCGCAGTTCGCCCTGGGAGGTGCGCAGCACCACACCGTCGGGCACCAGGTCGTAGGTGGCGATCCTGGTATCGGTGAGGACCCGGGCGCCGTACTTCTCGGCCCGGTTCACCGCCGCGCGTATCGACAGCTCCGGCCGGATGATGCCGGCGGACGGCTCCCGGACCCCGATGTGGCCCTCGGGCACCCGCACATGGCGGGGGTAGTGGAAGCGCAGCGCCTGCGCGGTGAGGGTGCTCACCTCGATGCCGTGCCGGTACGCGGCGGTCAGCGTGCCGCCCGCGACCCGGCCGTCCTTCGGGCCGATCAGCAGGCCGCCGACCGGGAAGAACAGCTGCTGGTCGGCGGAGTCCTCCAGCCGGCTCCACAGCTCACGGGAGCGCCGGGCCAGCGGGACGAGCCCCGGGTGCTCCAGGCAGGTGACACGGAACATGCGCGAACCGCCGTGCGAGGAGCCCAGGGAGTGGCCCGGCTCATGGCGTTCGACGCCGACGACGTCGACCCCGCGTTCGGCGAGCTGCCACAGCGCGCACGCTCCCCACGCTCCCAGGCCGACCACCGCGACCTCCGCGTCCCACCGCGCCATGCGTCCTCAACTCCTCACCCGTGGCTGTGACTCGCGTCCGAACAAGACCATCACGGTGCGGGCGGCCGATCGTGAGTAGCCGCCACTCAGTCCGCCGGCGCCCCGCCCCGGCGGGTGGCGGGCCCAGTTGAGTACCGGGCACTCAGGCGGGCGCACGGCCGTCCGGGGTCAGCTGGGACGGAGCAGGGGTGTGCGACCACGGAGGTGCGAATGCAGTTTCGAGTGCTGGGCGTCCCCGAGGTCCACGACGACGTCGCGGACCGGTGGGTGCCCCTGACCAGTCCCAAACAGCGGCAGCTCCTCGGGGCGCTGCTGGTCCGGCCCGGCGTTCCCGTGCCGGCGGCCCGGCTGATCGACGAGCTGTGGAGGGGGTGCGCGCCCGGCAAGGCGGTGAACGCCCTCCAGGCCCACGCGTCGCGGCTGCGGCAGCTACTGATCGAGGCGGAGCCGTCGCGGGCCAACATGCCGCGGCTGGTCGCCCGTGACACCGGCTATGTGCTCGAGGCGCGCCCCGAGGAGCTGGACAGCGCCCGGTTCCGGCTGGGCGTGGCGAAGGCCGGGACGCTGCTGGCGGGCGACCCGCTCGGCGCCTGCGCGCTGCTGGAGGAGGCCCTGGGGCTGTGGCGGGGTCCCGCGATGGCCGGCAGCACCAGTGGTCCGCTGTGCGCGGGGGCGGCGGCCGAACTGGAGGAGGAGCGGCTGGCCGCGCTGGAGCTGCTGTACGAGACCCGGGCGCGCGCCGCCGCCGCACCGGGGGACCCGTGTCCCCCGGACCTCCCGCGCCGCCCGCTTCCCGTGCGGGGAGGGGGCGGCGCGGGCCGGCCGGAGGAGGGGGGCGAGCTGGGGCGGCTGCGGGCCCGGGTCGACGAACTCGTCGACGAGCAGCGGCTGCTGCGCTTCCAGGTGGAGCAGCTGTCGCTGCTCGTGGGGTCCGCCGCCGGCCGGGCACCTCAGCCGGTGAAGGCGGGGGCCACCTCCTGGGCGAACAGCTCCATGGCGCGGGCCGCGAGGCCGTAGGCGAGGCCGCCGGGGTTGAACTGCAGGCTGACGGACAGGTCCGCGCCGTACTCCTCGCGGGTCCTCTCCAGCTGTGCCCGTACCTGTGCCGCGTCGCCCGCGAACACCTTGTTCGCCGCGAGGGACGCCGCGAAGTCGTAATTCCGGGCCTTCTCCAGGAATTTCTCGTAACCCGGGTAATCGGCCCGGTTCCCGTTCGCGAGCGGCTCCACCGCCTTCGCCATGTGCTCGATGTAGGAACGCTCGTAGAATTCCCCGGTGCGGCGGGCCTGAGCGGCGTCGTCCGCGAGATAGCAGGTGTACTTGATCTGAATGCGGCGGGCGGCCGGATCGTGGCCCGCCTCGTCCCATGCCGCCCGGTACTTCTGCAGCATCGCGGAGAGCTGTTCGGCGCTGGTGACCGACGGCACCACCTGGAGGTGGTGGCCGGCCGTGCCGGCGGCCGCGCAGGATTCCGCGCTGGTCGCGGAGGCGATGAAGACCGGCGGGTGCGGCGCCTGGTAGGGCCGGGGCAGCAGGGTGACGGGGCCGAAGCGGTGGAAGCGGCCCTCGAAGACCACGTCCTCCTCGCTCCACAGCCGCACGCACGCCTCGACGCCCTCGTCGAACCGGGCCCGGCTCTCGTCCATGGGGATGCCGAACGCCTCGAACTCCGTGGGCAGGAAGCCCCGTCCGAAGCCGACGTCGAGCCGGCCGTGCGAGAGGTGGTCGAGCATGGCCAGCTTGCCGGCCAGCTTCACCGGGTGGGTGAAGGCGGGGACGACCGCGCCCGAGGCGATCCGGATGCGGCTGGTGCGGGCGGCCATCGCGGTCAGCAGGGTGACCGGGTCCGGGGAGTAGCCGCCGTACCCGGTGAAGTAGTGCTCCACCGTCTGGACGTGTTCAAAGTCCAGGGCCTCCGCCAGTTCCACGAGGCGGAGCGTCTCCTCGTAGTAGGCCGTGGCGCTCTTCTGCGCGGGATCGATCACCGGAAAGAAATTCACGCCGAATTTCATAAACGCTTCGCCCCTCGTGTTCGACTGGGTGCACGACCCTCTCGTTCGGTTCGCTCCGAATCATGGTCCGGGGGGATCTTCGGAGGCAAGCGTTCTCCGTGAGATTGACGGCATGTCAAATCGCTGTCAGCGTCTCCGATTTGCTTTCTCGGCGGGCAGGTCACAATCGTAGAGTCAGGTGCGTCGCCCCAGTCGGCGACGGGAAATCAATCCCCGAATCCTGCCGGAGGGTACTTATGCACGGGGCCTACAAAGTTCCGTACGCGAGTCGCGGAAGCATCCTCGGTGCGACGGAGGCGACGGCTCTCGGACAGCTGCTCGAATCCGGTGAATCACTGTCCATGGGCACCTGGAGGGAGCGGTTCGAGCGGCGTTTCAGCGAGTACGCCGGCACCCGGTACGCGCTGAGCGTCACCAGCGGAACCGTCGCCCTCGAACTCGCCGTCCACCTGCTCGACCTGGCGCCGGGCGACGAGGTCGTCGTCACCCCGCAGACGTTCCAGGCGACCGTACAGCCCCTGCTCGACCGACAGGTCCGGGTGCGGTTCTGCGACATCGACCGCGAGTCGCTGAACATGGACCCGGCCGTGCTGAAGGGCCTGATCAACGACCGGACCCGGGCCATCCTGCTGGTCCACTACGGCGGCTGGCCCGCCGAGATGGACGAGATCGTGACCATGGCCAGGGAGCGGGGCATCCTGGTCGTCGAGGACTGCGCGCACGCGCTCGGAGCCCGCTACGACGGCCGGCGTCCGGGCTCGCTCGGCGACATCGGCTGCTTCAGCTTCCACTCCTCGAAGAACATCACCACGCTCGGCGAGGGCGGCATGCTCACCTTCGACCGCGACGACTGGGCGGAGCGGATCGACCGGCTGCGCTCGAACGAGGTCGACGGGGTGTTCGTCGACGGGAGCGCGTCGCCGCTGGACGCGCCGGAGCTGCTGCCCTGGATGAAGTACTCGTCGTCGGTGTACCGGGACGCCTGCCTGGGCGTGCGCCGCAGCGGCACCAACGCGACGCTGTCCGAGGCCGCCTGTGTGGTGGGGCTGCACCAGCTCGACCGGCTGGAGAGCCTCGTCGAGCGGCGGCGCGCCATCGCGGCGCGGCTGAACGCGGTGGTGGACCGCCATCCGCACGCCCGGGCCGGCCGTCCGCGTCCCGGCGTGCACCACGCCCAGCACCTGTACACGTGCTTCGTGTCGGGACCCCGCGGCACCCGTGAGGCGCTGGTGCGGGGGCTCGACGCGCGGGGCGTCGAGGTGCAGCTGCGCTACTTCCCGCTGCATCTGCTGCCGGAGTGGCGATCCCGCGGGCATGAGCCCGGCGAGTGCCCGGTCGCCGAGGAGCTGTGGTTCACCGAGCACGTCAACCTGCCCTGCCATCCGGGGCTGAGCGACGAGCAGGTGGACCACCTGGCCGACGCGCTGGACGCGGCCCTGGAGGACGCGCGCGCCGTGATCGAGAACGCCGAGAGCCGTACCGGGAGCCGTACGACCGTACCGAGCATGAAGGAGACCTCACATGCCGCTCATTGACGTCAAGCTCTACGAGGGCCGACTGGACGGCGCCACCGAGACGGAGCTGATCGCCCGGATCACCGACGCGGTCGCCGAGGTCTTCGGCGACTCGGCGCGGGCCGCGACCTGGGTCGTCCTCCAGGAGGTGCCCGCCACCCGCTGGGGCATCGCGGGCGTACCGGGGAAGCCGCCGCTCTCGGCACGGGGGTGAACCGGGAGCGGCGGCCACACCGATCCCCCGGCGGGACCGCGAGAGCGGTCCCGCCGGGGGATTCTCAGTTGGCCACGGGGGTCTTCGCCAGCCGCCAGCCGCGGCTGCGGCTGCGCTCGGCCCAGAAGTCGGCGTAGCGGCCCTCCTGGGCGATGAGCTCGTCGTGCGTGCCGCGCTGGACGATGTGCCCGCCGTCGAGGACCAGGATCTGGTCGGCGGCCCGCACCGTCTGCAGCCGGTGCGCGATCACCAGCAGGGTGCGGTCCCGGGTCAGCTCCGACAGGGCCTCCTGGACGGCCCGTTCGTTCGCCGGGTCCAGGGACGACGTGGCCTCGTCCAGCAGCACGATCGGCGCGTCCTTGAGCAGCGCCCGGGCGATGGAGATGCGCTGCCGCTCACCGCCGGACAGGCCCGCGCCGCCCGCGCCGACCTGCGTCGACCAGCCGCCGGGCAGCCGCTCGGCGATCTCGTCGACCCGCGCCAGGGTGGCGGCCCGGCGCACCTCCTCGTCGGTCGCCTCGGGACGGCCGGCCCGGATGTTGTCCTCGATGGTGCCCTCGAAGAGGTAGACGTCCTGGAACACCACCGAGATACGGGACATCAGGTCCTCGGCCGGCAGCTCCCGCACGTCCACGCCGCCGATGCGCACGGCGCCCCCGTGCACGTCCCAGAACCGGGCGATCAGCCGGGCGACCGTCGTCTTGCCGGAACCGGACGGCCCGATCAGCGCGGTCATGGTGTGCTCGGGGATGCGGAAGCCGACGCCGTCCAGCACCTTGCGGCCGCTGTCGTACGCGAACTCCACCGCGTCGAACTCGATGTCCGTGCCGGCCGGGTGGGCCGGGTGCTCCGGTTCGGGCAGCGGCTCCTCGTCCAGCACCCGCTGCACCCGGCCGAGGGCCGCGCTCGCCGAGCGCAGCGCGGAGCCGAGGTTGGCGGCCTCCGCCATCGGCTCCACGAACCGCGCGGCGAGCACCAGCAGGGCCAGCAGCTCGGGCACGTCGAGCGAGCCGCCGAGGGCGAGATAGGTGCCGTACACGAGGATCACCGTGAAGGCCGCCTGCACCGTCAGCGTGAAGCCGATCTGGCCCGGCACGCCGGCCCTCATGACCTGCCGTCCGGCGTCCCGCTGCGCGGCCAGCGCCTCGTCGAGCCGGCTGCCGCCGGCCGCCCTCGATCCGGGGAAGGCGCGCAGCACCGGCTGCACCTCGGCGTACTCGATGACCCGGTTGGCCGCCTCCGTCATGGTCCCGGCGCGCATCCGGTCGGCGGTGGCGGTGCGCTGGGTGCTCCAGCGCAGGACCACCGCGATGAACGGGGCCGTGCAGGTCGCGGCGAGCGCCAGCCGCCAGTCGAACAGGTACATGAGCACCACCACCGCGGCCGGGGTGAGCAGTCCGCCGATCAGCGGGCGGAACAGATACCCGGGGACGCGCATGATGCCCATCACGGACTGGGTGGTGAGCGTGCTCAGTTCCCCGGTACGGGTGGGGCCGAACCAGCCGAGCGGCAGCTCGGAGACATGGTCGCCGATGCGGTGGTGCAGCACCCGGGAGAGCGCGGCGCCCGCCTGGAAGCCTGCCTTGGTGGCCCAGTAGTGGACCACCGACTGGGCCGCGGCCGCGGCGGCCAGCGCCCACACCCACGGCCAGGCCTGGTCGGGCTCGTCGCCCAGCAGCCGTTCGAGCACCGGCACGATCAGTACGAACGCCACCGCCTGCAGGACCGCGCCGAGGACCTGGAGCGCGAGTACCTTCCGCAGCAGCCGCCGTTCGGCGGGGCCGACCACGGACATCAGTTGACGGATCATCGGACGGCCTCCTCGACCGCGGACGGGGCCGCGGGCTCGACCGCGGGTCGGACGGCGGCGGACTCGTCCGGGCTGCCGGGCCGCCAGACGGTGCTGTGCTCGTGGGCCCGCCACATCCCGGCGTACGTGCCGTTCAGGGCCAGCAGTTCGTCGTGGGTGCCGCGCTCCGCCACCCGCCCTGCGTCGAGGACGACGATCTGGTCGGCGTCCTTCACCGTGGACAGACGGTGCGCGATGACCATCAGGGTGCGGCCGCGGGTGAGTTCCGACAGGGCGTCCTGCACGGCCGCCTCCGACTCCGGGTCCGCGTACGCGGTGGCCTCGTCCAGGACGAGTACGGGGGCGTCGGCGAGCATCGCCCGGGCGATGGACAGGCGCTGCGCCTCTCCTCCGGAGAACCGGGCGTCCTCGCCGACCACGGAGTCGTAGCCGCGCGGCAGTTCGGTGACGCGGTCGTGGATGCGGGCGCGCCGCGCGGCGTCCCGCAGTTCCTCGTCGGTGGCGTCCGGGCGGGCGATCAGCAGGTTGGCGCGGACGGTGTCGCGCAGCAGGCGCACCTCCTGGAAGACGAAGGACATCCGGCCGTACACCTCCTCGGAGGCGATGTCCCGCAGGTCCGTGCCGCCGACGCGGATGGTGCCCTCGTCCGGGTCCCAGAAGCGCGGCAGCAGCGACGCCAGCGTGCTCTTCCCCGAGCCCGAGGGGCCGACCAGCGCGGTGGTCGTGCCGGGGGCCAGGGTCAGGTCCACGCCCTCCAGGACGCGGTGCTCGCCGTCGTAGGAGAAGCCGACGGCCTCGAAGGTGACCGCTCCGGATCCCGCCGTGGCGGGCCGCTCCGGCACGGGCAGCGCGGGAGTGGCCAGGACCTCACCGATGCGGTCCGCGGCGGCCTTCGCCGCGCGGACCTCCTCCTCGGCGAAGCTGATCGTCAGCACCGGGGTGGTGATGCCGACGCCCAGCAGCGCGAACGGGACCAGGTCCTCGGGGGCGGTGCGGCCGGCGGTGATCAGGGCGGTGCCGCCGAGCAGGACGGTGAACAGCATCACGGGCGCCGAGAGCACGATCTCGGACAGCGCCCTGGGCGCGGCAAGGGAATCGACCCAGCCGCGGAAGAACGACGCGAAGCGGTCCGCCGCGTCGGTGTAGCGGCGGTGGGCGCGCCGGGTCTGGCCGAAGGTCTTCACCACGGCGATGCCCTGGACGAACTCCACGGCCGCGCCGTTGATGTCGGTCATCGCGGCGTCCAGCGCGGGCAGGTTCTTCTTGAACGCCGCGCCGGTGCGGCCGAACAGGCCGATGCCGAGGACCAGCGGGATCATCGTGATCAGCGCCAGGCGCCAGTCGACCCAGAACAGGTAGGCGAGCGTCGACAGCGGCACGATCACCGCGGAGGTCAGCTCCAGGAGCGAGTGCGCGACCAGGTGGTGCAGCGCGTGCACGTCGTCCTGCACGGCCTTCTTGACGGCGCCGCCGCCGCGGCCGGAGAACCAGCCCAGCGGGACCCGGTCGAGCCGGCCGATGAGCAGCCGGCGGACGGACAGCTGCAGGTCGTTCTCCGCGAGGTGGCTGACGACGCTGGCGGCCAGCAGGAACAGCAGCCGTACGAGGAGGCAGGCGCCGGCGATCGCGGTGACGGTCCAGGCGCGGTCGTGGTCCAGCGAGCCGTCCGCGAGCAGCACCCTGGCCAGCTCGGCGACGGCTACGAACGGGGCGATGTTGAGCAGGGCGGCGACTGCCTGGCAGAGCACCGCCAGAGCCAGTCGCTTACGGACGGGCTGCAGTAATGACGGAAGCGCGGCGGGTTCCGCGGCCATCGTCGTCCTCCAATTCGGATGCGGGGGGTTACTACCCAGTGGGTAATAGTAGATGCTACTACCCACTGGGTAATAAACTCAGCCCACCATACGATGGGCCGGGCGGGCCGGGTCAAGAAGTGCCGGGCCACCGGACGAGCCGAGGAGTGGATACATTGCCTGCCATGCCCAGTTCACCTGCACCTGGTGGCCGGGGTCGGCGCCCCGTCGACCGGCCGCCGATCACGCCGACGGGCATCGTCGACGCGGCGCTGCGGCTCACCGAGACGGAGGGGCTGGACGCGTGGTCCACTCGGCAGCTCGCCGCCGCGCTGGAGGTCTGGCCGCGGGCCGTGTACCACCACATCGGGGACCGGGACGCGGTCGCGGACGCGGTGGCCGACCGGGTGGTGGGCATGATCTCGCTGCCGTCGCAGGAGCTTGCCTGGCGGGAGTGGTTCAGTGCGCTGCTGCTGGAGGGGCGGCCGGTGCTGCGGCGGTACCGGGGGGTGGCGCGGCGGCTGGTGCGGATCGGGCCGATCATTCCGTCGGCGCTGACGATGATGGACCGGGGGATCCTGGTGCTCCAGGAGGCGGGGTTCGCCGAGGGGGCCACGGCCGCGTACCGGTATCTGACGAATTCGGCGTTCACGCTGGTGATGGTCGAGGACGACCGGGCGGAGAACCTGCCGGAGGCGCGGGAGCGGCTGGCCGGTGCGCTGGCGGCGCACCGGGACGATCCGGAGCGGCGGGGGCTGGCGGCGGTGGGGGCCGCGGTCACCAGCCGGGGCACGGACGATCCGGAGGCGATCGCGGCGCTGGAGGACGACTTCTACGCCTACACGGTGGAGCGCTCGCTGGACGGTGTGGCGGCGGTGCTGTCCCGGCCGGACCGTGGGGGGCTGTCGGGGTGACGTAGCGCCCGCGGGGTGGGTGGGGCGGGGCCGGGGCGGGGGTGGCCGTCCTCGGACTGGCGCGACTGCGTCGGCTGGAAGAGGTGGCCGGCGCGGACGCGCCAGCCACTGCGGGCGGCCACCCCCGCCCCGTCCCCTCCACGCCGTCGGCGGCTGTCCGCCACGGCTCCGTCCGTCCCCAAGCCCCCCCGCACTCCGCGGGCAGTCGTGCCGCAGGGCGGCACGGGTGGGCGCGACGGCACCCCGCAGGCGCCGGGCTGCGCAGACCCACCCCCGGCCCACACCAACGCCGACCACCGGCGACACCGCCACACTTCTGGACAGCCGCGCCACCGCACTCCGCGGGCAGTCGTGCCGCAGGGCGGCACGGGTGGGCGCGACGGCACCCCGTAAGCGCCGGGCTGCGCAGACCACCCCCGGCACGCACCCGCGCCGGTACCGGTCAGTAGTAGAGCAGGGCTGCGTCCCAGTCCTCGGAGGGGCCGAAGAGGCCGCGGGGTTTCAGGGCGTCCGGGTTCGCGGTCAGGACCTCCGTGGGGACCAACGCGCCCGGCGGCAACGCCTCCACCCTGCACGGCACGGACAGTTCACGCGCCACCGCCTCGGTGAGCCGTCGCTCCACGGCAGCCGCCCGCCCCTCACCCGCCTCCACCTGGATGTGCAGCAGATCCCGCCCGGCCCGCGCACGCCAGAACAGCACGCCGTCCGCCGCGGGCAGCCCGAACACCAGCTCCTCCACCTGGTGCTGGTCCACCGTCCCGGTGCCCACCGGCCAGGCGAAACCGCCCCGCCCCAGCACCCGCACCACCGGCAGCCGCCAGCCGCAGGCGCAGTCCGAGTACTCCACCTCCACCTCGTCGTCGAGGTTGTACCGCAGCAGTGGCATGGCCTCGCGGTACAGCGGTGTCACCACCAGCCGGCCGCGGCCCTCCTCGGACAGCTTCCCGCTCTCCGGGTCCAGGACCTCGCACAGCACCCGGTCCGCCCACAGGTGCAGCCGGCCCTCGGGGCACTGCCCGGCCAGCGTGCCGGTCTCCGTCGAGCCGTACTCCTCCACCACCGGCGCGTTCCAGAGGGCGGAGATGCGCGCCCGCCGGGCCGGGGAGAGCGGCTCGCCGCCCACGAACAGGGCCCGCAGGGAGGGGAAGTCGGTCGCCGGGTCCAGGCCCGCCGCCCGGGCCGCGGCCGCCCACAGCAGGGTCTCCGTGGGGTTCGACCACGTCAGCGAGACTCCCAGGCGGTGCAGCAGCTTCACCGTGCGGGCCGCGGGCGTGGCCGCCGAGCGGCTGTCGGCGGGGACCACGGTCGCCCCCTTGGACCGGGCGGCGGCGTGCGCGAGATGGCCCGTGATCATGAGTGCGTACGGCGTGCGCACCAGGAAGATGTCGCTGGGTTCGATGCCGACCCACTTGCGGGCGTAGCGCTCCGCGAGGTCCGCCCAGTCGTTCCGGGTGTAGTAGGAGGCGGTGGGCTGCCCCGCCGAGCCGCTCGACTCGTGGTAGGTCGCCAGCTCCGTACGGTTCACGGCGAGCAGCCCGAACGGGTAGGCGTCGCGCAGGTCCTGCTTGCTGGTCGGCTCCAGGGAGCGCAGGTCGGCCGGGGTGGCGGGAGCCTGACGGCCGGGGTGGCGGGAGCGGTAGAAGGGGGAGCGGGCCGCGCGCGCGAGGAGCGGCGGCAGCTGCCGCTCCTGGAGCTCGCGCAGTTCGTCGATGCTCTTCCAGTCACCGATCTCCGGCCTGGTCACTGTCATGGCGGATGCCTCCTCGGGACGTCGCCCACGCCTGTCGGCCCAGCACAGCAGCCGCGGGCCGGCACCTCGTGAGTGCGCGCCACTCATCCGCGTGCGCGACGGCCCGGGGGCCCGGCGGGCGGCTGCCGGGGAGGCGGGCGGGTGAAGCTGAGTGACTGCTACTCAGGTGGCCTCCCGGCCGCGGGTGTTGTGCTGGCCCCGATTCCACACGAGACGAGGGAGGGGCCGGGGTGAAGGTCGAGGACATCCATCTGTCGGGCGTGGGCTGCTACGTTCCGGAGCTCGTGCCGACCGACCTGGCGGTCAAGGAAGGCCGCCTCGACGCCGGGGTGCGGGAGGCGTCGGGCATCGAGTCCGTCGCCGTCGAGGACACCGTGCCGGCGCCGGACATGGCGATCCGCGCGGCGCGGACCGCGCTGGCGCGGTCGGGGCAGGAACCCGACGACTTCGCGGCGCTGCTGCACAGCAGCGCCTACCACCAGGGGCCCGACGGCTGGTCGGCCCCGCACTACGTACTGCTCAACACCCTGAACCGGCCGGTTCCGGCGGTGGAGATCCGGCAGGGCTGCCTCGGCATGGTGGCCGCCCTGGAGTCCGCGGCCACCCGGCTGTCCCTGGACCGGTACACCGGCGGCGGGGGCGGGGACAGCGTCCTGCTGACGACGGGCGACAACTTCTCCACGCCGCTGGTGGACCGCTGGACCTCCTCCAAGCTGTTCCTGTTCGGCGACGCCGGCTCCTCGCTGGTGGTGTCGCGGCGGCCGGGCTTCGCCCGTGTGCTCGCCGTCGGCTCGCTGTCGGACCCGCGGATGGAGGCGCTGCACCGGGGCGGCGAGGCGCTGCTGCCGCCCAGTGTCACCGCGGGCATCCCGCTCGACTTCGACTCGCGGGTGCAGTACTGGCGCAAGCAGTGGGCGTCCGGGGTGAAGCCGCCCATCGGGCACTTCGGCGACCAGGTCGCGGCGATCGCCGAACGCACCGCCGCCGAGGCCGGTGTGGCGCTGTCGGACATCCGCCGCTTCTGCCACGTCGGCTTCAACGAGGACCCGCTGCTGACCATGTTCCTGGAGCCGCTCGGCGTGACCCTCGAGCAGGGCACCTGGGACATCTGCCGGCGGATCGGCCACACCGGGGTCAGCGACTTCGTCATCGCCCTGGAACGGCTGTGGCTGGACGGCGAGGTCGGCCCCGGCGACCACGTGATGCTCATCGGCGCGGCCACCGGCATGGAGGCCGGGTGCGCCGTCCTGGAGATCACCGCGGAGCCGACGGCCGCGCAGCGCGCGGTGACGCCGGACGAGGAGGCGTGATGCTGGAGCACTGCACCCCCTGGCCGGCCGAACGGGCCGAGCGCTACCGCCGGGACGGGTACTGGCGCGGGGAGAGCCTGGTGCGGCTGCTGGCCGACGCCGCGCGCACGCACGGCCCGAAGACCGCCCTGGTGGGCGGCGGGCGGCGGATCGGCTATGCCGAGCTGGAGCGGGAGGTGCGGCGGCTCGCGGCCGGCTTCCGCGACCGGGGCATCGGCGACGGCGACCGGGTCGTGGTGCAGCTGCCGAACACGCCGGACTTCGTCCGGGTGTGCTTCGCCCTGTTCACCCTCGGCGCCCGGCCCGTCTTCTCGCTGCCCGCGCACCGGGACGTGGAGATCCGCCATCTGTGCGAGCTGTCCGGGGCCGTCGGCTACGTGCATCCGGGGCTGCTGCGGGGCTTCGACCACGCCGCGCTCGCGCGTCGTATCCGCAGTGAGGTGCCCACGCTGCGGCACCTGTTCGTGTGCGGCGACGACCCGTCGGGTACGGACGCCGAACCCGTCGTGCCGCTGTCCGAGGTGGACGGCGATCCGGAGGCCGGCGCCCCGTTCCCCGTCCTGGACCCGTCGGACGTGGCGTTCTTCCTGCTCTCCGGCGGGACCACCGCGCTGCCCAAGCTGATCCCGCGCACCCACGACGACTACACCTACCAGGTGCGTGCCGCCGGCTCGGCGACCGCGCTGACCGAGCGGGACGTGTATCTCGCGACGCTGCCCGCGGCGTTCAACTTCACCTGGGGCTGCCCCGGCATCGTGGGCACGCTGCGGGCCGGCGGCACGGTGGTGTTCGCCGAGGACCCGACGCCCGAGACCTGCTTCCCGCTGATCGCGGCCGAGCGGGTGACCGTCACCTCGGTGGTGCCGAGCGTCGTGCAGCTGTGGCTCGAGGGCGCGGAGTGGCTCCCCGACGACCTGTCGAGCCTGCGTACCGTGCAGATCGGCAGCGCCAAGCTGCACCGCAACATCGCCGAGCAGATCGAGCCCGCCTTCGGCTGCCGTCTCCAGCAGGTGTTCGGGATGGCGGAGGGGCTGTGCACCTTCACCCGGGACGACGACCCGGCGGAGACGGTGCTCGCCACCCAGGGGCGGCCCATCTCCCCGGCGGACGAGATCAGGATCGCCGACGAGGACGGCAAGGAGCTGCCGGCCGGTGAGATCGGCGAACTCCTCGCCCGCGGCCCGTACACCCTGCAGGGCTACTACCGGGCGCCCGAGCACAACGCCCGCGCCTTCACCGAGGACGGCTTCTACCGCAGCGGCGACCTGGCCCGGCTGACCGAGGACGGCAACCTCGTCATCGAGGGCCGGATCAAGGACGTCATCATCCGCGGCGGGGACAAGGTCTCCGCGGCGGAGGTCGAGGGCCACCTCCAGGCGCTGGAGGGCGTGGCCCGGGCGGCCGTCGTGCCCGTGCCCGACGACTTCCTCGGCGAGCGCACCTGCGCCTGCCTGGTCCGGGCGGAGGGCGCCGAGGAGATGCTGCTGCCGGAGCTGAAGCGGGCCATGCAGGCCCGCGGGCTCGCCGAGTACAAGCTCCCCGACCGGCTCGTGTACCTCGAGGAACTGCCCCTGACCGGCCTCGGCAAGACGGACAAGAAGGCGCTGGGCGCGCTGCTGCGCGGCGAGGCCCCGGCCGAGGCGGGGGCGTTCGTGCCCGCCCGTGACCGTACGGGCTGAGCGCCGTCCGCCGCGTCCTGTCATCCCACGACCGAAGGAAGGCCCGCACCGCCCATGGACACCAGTACACCGACCGGGGACCTGGAGCTGCGCGCACAGGTGCGTGACGCCGTCGCCCAGCTCCTGGGTACCGCGCCGGACGAGATCCCGGACGACGCCAACCTCATCCTGCTGGGGCTCGGTTCGCTCGAAGTCATGCGGCTGAGCAGCCGCTGGCGGCGCGGCGGCTTCCCCGTCGACTTCGACTCCCTGCTCTCCGACCCGACCGTGGCCGGGTTCAGCCGTGAGCTCGCCGAGGCGCGGGCGCGGTCCGCGGCGACCGGGGGTGCCGCATGAGCGCACCCGAGCCGCTGCTCGTGCGCGGCGCCCACCTGTACACGGCCGACGACGGCGAACGGGTCCTGCCCGAGGGGTCGTTGCTGGCCGTCGACGGCCGGATCGCCGCCGTCGGGACGGTGGCCGAGGTGGACGCCGCCGTCGCCGCGCTGCCGCCCGGCCAGCGGGCCGCGCTGCGTACGGTGGACGCCCGCCGGATGCTGGTGCTGCCCGGCTTCGTCAACGCGCACTGGCACGAACTGTTCTCCACCCGGCTGCCGTTCAACGGGGCGCTGCGGCCCGCCGACGACCGCGGCGACCAGGCCGGCTTCCTCGGTCACGGCGGCGACATGCACCGCATCTCCGCCGTCTTCGACTCCTTCCACGACCTGATCGCCGGTCTCACCCCGGACGAGGGCGAGGCCATCGCCCGGTTCTCGATGTGGACGCAGCTGCGGGCGGGCGTCACCACGCTCGGTGACGTCGGCTCGGTCAACCGCCCCGAGGCGCTGGCCGCGGCCGCCGTGTGGCTGGGGATGCGCTGCTCGGTGAGCACCTGGGCCACGGACGCCGTGTGCCGGCCCGGGGAGAGCGCGTTCACCCGCAGCCGTGACACCGACGCCGTGCTGTCCGAGATCGAGTCGCTGGTCAAGACGTGCGCGGACGACCCCACGGGCCTGCTGAGGGCCCGCCCCACCGCCGTGTACGGCACCAACATGACCGACGAACTCGGGCGCGGGCTGGCCGGGATCGTGCAGCGCCACGACACCGGTTTCGCCTCGCACATCGGCGCCCAGCGCAACGAGGGCGAGTTCGTCCGCGGCTACTACGGCGACACGCCGGTGCGCCGGTTCGCCGGGCTCGGGCTGCTGGACGAGCGGCTGATGTCGATCCACACCGGGTTCGCCGACGACGAGGAACGCAAGATGCTGCTGGAGGCGGGAGTGCACCTGAGCCACTCCCCCGCCAAGTACGGTTCCGCGGGCGAGTCCGCGATGACGGAGACCCGGCTGATCCCGGAACTGCGCCACGCCGGACTCGACGTGTCGCTGTCCACCGACGGCCAGCCGCTGGTCTTCCCCGGCATGCCCGAGCAGATGCGGGCCGCCTGGCAGACCCACAACGAGATGTACGCCGACCCGCTGCTGGTCCGGCCCACCGACGCGCTGGCGATGGGCACCCGGATCGCCGCCCGCGGACTGCGCTGGGAGGAGGAGATCGGCAGCCTGGCCCCGGGCAAGCAGGCGGACCTGGTGATGGTTCCGCTGGACGACTGGCGGTTCGTGCACACGCCGCGTCCGCTGGAGGCGTTCCTCGCGGTGGGCGGCTCCGGCGACATCGACACGGTCGTCGTCGGCGGGCGGGTCCTGGTGGAGTCGGGCCGGCCCACCGGCTTCGACGAGGACGCCCTGCTGGCCGACTACGAGGCGGCGCTGCGCTCCTACTCGGTGCGCTGCCTGAAGGTTCCGCAGGAGAGCGTGGACGAGGTGTTCGCGCGCACCACGCGGCGCCGCGCCGCCGAGGAGGCGACCCGATGACGGTGCTGACGCACGATCTCGAGCGGGACGGTCTCGGACTGGACGGCCGGGTGGCCGTGGTGACCGGCGCGGCCGGCGGCATCGGCGCGGAGGTCGTGGCCGAACTGGTCCGCCACCGGGCGGCCGTGGCCCTGGTCGACCGGGACGGGACGGCGCTCGAGGAGCTCGCCGCGCGGCTGCGCAAGGAGGCCGCCGCCGATCCCGCGGCGCCCGAGCCCCGGCTGCTGGCCGTGCCGGCGGACGTGTCGGACGGCGAGGAGGTAGCGGCGGCGGTCGAGCGGGTGGAGAGCGAGCTGGGGCCGATCACACACCTGGTCAACGCCGCGGGCATCCTGCGCCCCGGTCCGGTGGCCGGGCTGTCCGAGCGCGACTGGGCCGACACCCTCGCGGTGAACGCCACCGGCGTCTATCTGATGAGCCGTGCGGTGGCCGCCCGGATGGCGCCGCGCGGGCACGGGGCGGTCGTCACCGTCACCTCCAACGCGGCCCGCACCGCCCGTACCGGCATGGCCGCCTACGCGGCGTCCAAGGCGGCCGCGCAGGCGTTCACCAAGTGCCTGGGGCTGGAGCTCGCGGGCGCCGGCATCCGCTGCAACGTGGTCGCGCCGGGCTCCACCGACACGCCGATGCTGACCTCCCTGTGGGAGGGCGAGGACGCGGGCCGCCCGTCCATCGAGGGCGCCCCCGACGCGTACCGCGTCGGCATCCCCACCGGCCGGCTGGCCCGACCCTCCGACGTGGCCCAGGCGGTGGTGTTCCTGCTCTCCGAGCGGGCCGGCCACATCACTCTGCAGGACCTCACGGTCGACGGCGGCGCCACGCTCGGCGTGTGAGCCGCCCGCCGTGGTCCGGGCCGCGTCCGCCGGTACGCACCGCTCCGGCGGACGGGGCCCGGCTCCCAGACGCTCGAAGACCCAGAAGGGCACACCATGACGCAGGCCGCCGTTCCCGAGATCGTCCCCCATGCCATGCCCACCGCCGCCGAGCTGCCGCGGAACACCGCCGAGTGGGTCCTGGACCCGGACCGGGCCGTGCTGCTCGTCCACGACATGCAGCGCTTCTTCGTCGAGAAGCTGCCCGCGCGGCAGTCGCCGCGCACCGAACTCGAACGGCACACCGTCGCGTTGCGCGAGGCGGCGGTCCGCGCCGGGGTGCCGGTCCTCTACACCGCCCAGCCGGGCGGCATGAGCCCCGACGAGCGCGGACTGCTCGCGGACTTCTGGGGCCCCGGCATGAGCGCGCGCCCCGAGGACCGGGCCGTCGTCGACGGGCTGACGCCGGACGAGGGCGACACCGTGCTCGTCAAGTGGCGTGCCAGCGCCTACCACGGCGGTGAGCTGCTGCGGCTGCTGCGCGCCTCGGGCCGCGACCAGATGGTGCTGTGCGGGATCTACGCCCACGTCGGCATCCTGCTGACCGCCGCCGACGGCTTCGCGCACGGCATCCGCACCTTCGTCGCGGGCGACGCCACCGCGGACTTCTCCCGGGGCCACCACCGGCTGGCCCTGCGGTACATGGCGGAGCGGTGCGCCATGGTGCTGCCGACCGGCACCCTGGTGACCGCGCTCGACGGTGACCGGGCGGCCGGCGCCGAGCTCGCGGAGGCACGGTCGTGACCGCCGGCGCGGGCTCGCTGCTGCGCCGGATCGCGGACGGCACCCACAACGGGCCGTTCGCCCTGCTGCACCGCCCCGAGTCGGGGGCGCCGGACCGGATCGACGTGCTGGCCGGGCCGGTGGACGAGTACGAGACGCTCGCCGGCCTCCCGCTGGACGAGCCGGGCGGCGACGACGGGTTCGAACTGCTGGCCCTGGTCCCGCACCGGCAGATCGGCGAGCGCGGCTTCGACCACGTCGACGACGGCACACCGCTGGCCGGACTGCGGATCACCGCGCAGGAGTCGGTGCCGCTGGACGAGGTGCTCGCCGCCCTCCCCCGGTCCGCCGACCACCCGCTGGCCCTGCGGGACGGCGGCTTCGAACTGGACGACCGGCGGTACGCCGACACCGTGCGCCGGGTCCTGGACGAGGAGATCGCCAGCGGGGCGGGCGCCAACTTCGTGCTGCGCCGCGACTACTCGGCCCGCCTGGCCGGCTGGTCGGTGCCGGCGGCCCTGGCGTACTACGGGCGGCTGCTGCGCCGTACCTCCGGACAGCACTGGACCTTCCTGGTCCACCTCGGCGACCGCACCCTGGTCGGGGCCAGCCCGGAGCGGCATGTGTCCCTGGACGAGGGTCGGGCCGTGATGAACCCGATCAGCGGCACCTACCGCTACCCCGAGGAGGGCCCGGAGGCCGAGGGGCTGCTGGAGTTCCTCGCCGACGACAAGGAGACCAACGAGCTCTTCATGGTCGTCGACGAGGAGCTGAAGATGATGAGCGCGGTGTGCGCGGACGGCGGCCGGGTCCTCGGTCCGCGGCTGCGCATGATGGCGCACATCGCCCACACCGAGTACTTCATCGAGGGCCGCACCGCCCTCGACCCGCGGGAGATCCTGCGCCGCACCCTGCTGGCGCCGACCGTGACGGGCAGTCCGCTGGAGAGCGCCTGCTCGGTGATCGCGCGGTTCGAGCCGGAGGGACGCGGCTACTACTCCGGGGTGGCCGCACTGGTGGGCCGCCGCGCGGGCGGCGGACCATGGACTCGGCGATCCTGATCCGGACCATGGACATCGACCGCGCGGGCGCGCTGCGCCTCGGGGTCGGCGCGACGCTGGTGCGCGACTCCGACCCGATGGCCGAGGCGGCCGAGACCCGCGCCAAGGCGGCGGGGCTGCTGGCGGCCGTGGCCGGCGCGGCGGACGAGGACGTGTCGCCGCCCGCCGCCACGGCCGGGCACGGCGACCGGCTGGCGCGGCTGCCGTCCGTACGGGAGGCGCTGGTCCGGCGGAACGAGCCGCTGGCGCCGTTCTGGCTGACCGACCCGGGTGCGCGCAGCACCCCGCGGCCGGCCCTGGCGGGGCGCCGCGTCCTGATCATCGACGCCGAGGACCACTTCACGGCGATGGGCGCCACGCTGCTGCGGGCGCTGGGCTGCGAGGTGGAGGTCCGCCGGTACGACGAGGACTACGCGCTGCAGGGGCCGGACCTCGTCGTCGTAGGCCCGGGCCCCGGCGATCCGCGGGACCGCGGCCACGCGAAGATCGACATCCTGTACGAGGTCACCGGGCAGCTCCTGGAGCAGGACACCCCGTTCCTCTCCGTCTGCCTGGGCCACCAGGTGCTGAGCCGGACACTGGGCCTGGACCTGGTCCGCCGCCCGGTGCCCAACCAGGGCGTGCAGCGCGCCGTCGACCTGTTCGGCTCGCGCGAACTGGTCTACTTCTACAACTCGTTCACCGCGGTCTCCGGCACCGACGAGATCCCGAGCGCCCCGGTGCGCCCCGGCACGGTCCGCATCGCCCGGGACGCCCTCACCGACGAGGTGCTCGCGCTGCGCGGCCCCGGTTTCTGCTCCGTGCAGTTCCATCCGGCGTCGGTGATGACCAGGAACGGCGACCGTGTCCTGGGCGACCTGCTCACCGGCCTGCTCGCCCCGCCCGTCTGCCCACCGCCCGACCAGGGAGTCCCGGCGTGATGTCCGTACCCCAGTTCCCCGTGCCGCCGGCCGCCGTACCCGCGGCCGAGCAGCAGCCGCAGTGGCCCGACCCCGACGCGGTGACCCGTGTCCGGGAACGGCTGGCCGGCCTTCCCCCGCTCGTCCGCCCGCACGACAGCGACCGGCTGGCCGCGCTGCTCGGCGAGGTCGCGGGGGGCCGGGCCTTCCTGCTCCAGGGCGGCGACTGCGCCGAGATGGTCGAGCGGGCCACACCGGCGGCGGTGCACGGCACCGTGGCGACGCTGTCCCGTCTGGCGGGGACCCTGGAGCGGGCCTTCGGGATGCCGGTGGTGACGGTCGGGCGGCTCGCCGGTCAGTACGCCAAGCCGCGCTCCAGCCCGCTGGAGACGGTGCAGGGGCACACCCTGCCCGCCTACCGCGGTGACGCGGTCAACGGCGCGGCGTTCACCGCGGAGGACCGCACCCCCGATCCCCGGCGCATGCTGCGCGCGTACGAGGCGGCCGCGACCACGCTGCGGCTGGTCGCCGACCGTCCGGAGCCGCGGCCGGTGGCGCGGGAGGTGTTCGTGTCCCACGAGGCGCTGCTGATGGACTACGAACTCCCGCTGACCCGGCGGGACTCCCGCACGGGACGCGCGTACGCCGGCTCCGGGCACCTGCTGTGGGCAGGCGAGCGCACCCGGGACCCCGAGGGGGCGCACATCGCGTTCCTGTCCCGGGTCGCCAACCCGGTGGCGGTGAAGATCGGCCCCGGCGCCCGTCCGGACGACCTGCTGCGGCTCGCCCGGACGCTCAACCCCGGCGCGGTGCCGGGCCGGCTGACGTTCATCGTGCGGACCGGTGCGGGCAGCGTCCGGCGGGTGCTGCCGGAGCTGGTCGGCGCGGTCGCGGACGCGGGCGTCCCGGTGGCCTGGGTGTGCGACCCGATGCACGGCAACACCGTCCGTGTGAACGGCCGCAAGACCCGGTACTTCGACGACGTGTACGAGGAGATCGCCGGCTTCTTCGAGGTGCACCGGGCGCTGGGCACGCACCCCGGCGGCGTCCATCTGGAGATGACCGGCGCGGACGTCACCGAGTGCCTGGGCGGCGGTTCGGGAGCGGTGTGGAGCGCGGGCGTGCGCCCCGCCGACCTCGCGTCCCGCTACGAGTCGGCGTGCGATCCCCGGCTGAACCGCACCCAGGCCCTGGAACTCGGCCGGCTCGTCGCCGGTCTGCGCACGCCGTCCCTGGTGGCGGCGGGCTGACGGGCCGGGCAGGGCACCGCCCTGCCCGGAGCCGTTCCCTCAGGCGGCCCGGCCCAGCGAGTTGCGGGCCGGGCCCTGCAGCGCGCCGCCCAGATCGGAACGGGCGGTGATGCCGAGCTTCTCGTACACCCGGTAGAGGTGGTTCTCGACCGTGCGGACCGAGACCACCAGGCGTGCCGCGATGTCCCGGTTGGACAGTCCCCCGGCGGCCAGGGCGGCGACCTCGCGTTCGCGGCTGGTCAGGGGCGCGGCCCGGTCCGGCTGCCGCTGCTCCTGGGGGTCGGCCCACGGGACCAGCGCGCAGCCCGTCTCCGCGAGGAGGCGGGCGCCGGCGGCACGGGCCAGCCGGCTCGCGCGGCGCCGGCCGTCCCTGCGGTACATGTCCGCGGCCTGCGCCGCGGCCTCGGCCGCCAGTGCGACCGCTCCCATGGTGCGGAAGCGGGCCGACACGTCCTCCAGCGCCTCGCCGTCCGAGCGGGTCAGCGCGACGACGTGGTCGCACTGGAGCCGCATCAGCTCCGAGTGGGCGCCGGCGGCGAGCTGCGCGGCGCGGACGGCGGCCCGCGGCGCGTCGGCGACCCGCACGGCCAGGTGCAGCGCAGCCAGCGCGGTCGCCGGGCGGGCGGCGGCCCGCTGGACGACCTCCAGGGCGCGGCAGGCGGCGCCCGAGCGGTCGCCGGTGTGGGCGAGCACCACGGCGTGCTCGAGGAGGAGGGCGTCGTCGGCGAGCGGGTAGGCGGGCGCGTCCCGGCGTGCGGCCTGCGCCTCGACCAGCGTCTGCAGCGCCTCCGTCGGCCTGCCCGCCTCGGCGAGCGCGCCCGCGAGCTGGGCCAGCGTCCAGGAGGGTGTGCCGAGCCAGTCGCGCCGCACCCGCAGGGTGCTGGCGCCGCGCAGCAGGGTGACGGCCTCGGCGGGGCGGCCGAGCAGCCGCAGCAGGCGGGAGCGGAGCAGCGCCAGCTGGAGCTGGCGCAGGTCGTCGCCGGGCGTCGCGAAGCGGCCGGTGGCGTCCAGTGTGTCCGCGACACGGCCGAGGTCGCCCTGCGCGAAGGCGCAGCGCGCCGTCACGACCAGGCAGCGCAGCCGGGCGTCGTCGTGCCAGCCGCCGAGGTCGCGGGCGTGCCGGGCGATCAGGGCGAGCGCCTCGGCGGGCCGGCCGAGCTCGCTCAGCGCGAAGGCGGCGGGGGGCAGCAGGTGCTGCACCACCACGGAGTCGGGCTGTTCGCCCGGCAGCACGGTGCGTCCCGTGCGGGCCGCGTCGTCGGGCCGGTCGGCGAGCAGCGCGAGGACGGCGTGGAAGCCGTGCCGGACGCCGGTGCCCTGGGCGCCGAGTCCGGCGGGCAGTCCGTCCACGACGGCGGCGGCGTCCGCGCCGCGGCCCAGTCCCCAGGCGGCGTTGTCCGCCCGGTCGTGGACGGCGGCGATCAGCTCGTCGCGGGGCAGCCCGTGCGGGGCCGCACCCGGCCGTTCGGCGAGGGCGCCCGCGAAGACCGCCTCGGCCTCCTCGTGCCGCCCCTGCCCGGCGAGGGCCCGCCCGAGCAGCAGCGCGGCACGTGCCTCGTCGGCGGTCACCACCCCACCGCAGGCCCCGTCCCCCTCGCCCGCCACGGAAACGTTGTCGGCACCCGCCACACCACGGGCCGGGCCGGACACCGGAGCGCCGTCACCGGCCGGCCCGGCGGACGGTGTCCGACGGGCGTCGCGGGGCGGGCGGGGGTTGCCGAGTACGGAGCGGCACAGTCGTTCGGTGAGGGCGAAGTCGCGGCGGTGGGCCGCCGTGCGCGCCGCGGCGAGCAGTACCGCCGGTTCCGGGACGCGGCCCGCCGCCATGCGCAGGGTCGCCATCCGCACCACGTCGTCCTCGCGCCGCGCGCCGGTGGCCTCGATCGCGTCGGCGAGCTGCAGCCGCAGCCGCTGGGCGGTGAGGCCCGACATGCGGTCCGCCACCACCGCCCCGGTGAGCGGTTCGGTCAGCCGGATGCCGACCCGGCGTCCGCTGTACTCGATCTGCACCAGGTCGCGTCCGTCGAGGGTCTCCGCGGCGCGGGCGAGACCGAGCCGTTCGGCCAGTCCGTACTCGACCGGGCCGGCCACGGCCAGCACGTTCACCAGTTCCTGTTCCTCCGGGGCCAGGTCGCGCAGCCGGAGGAGGACGATGTCGGCCAGCCGCTCGGGCGGCCGTGCGGGCAGCCCGTCCCAGTGCCACCGCCCGTCGACGCGGCGCAGCGAGCCGTCCGTCAGCGCGTACTCGACGAGTTCGTGCAGGATCAGGGCGTTGCCCCGGGTGGTGGCCCAGAGCCGTTCCAGGGTCGCGGAGTCCACCGGCCCGCCGACCCTGCCGTGGAGGATGGAGCTCACCACGTCCCGGGCGAACGGCCGTACCTCCAGGCGTTCCACGAGGCGCTCCACCCAGAGTTTGTCCACCCCGGTGGGCAGCGCCGCGTCCCGCCGGGCGGTGGCGGCGACCGCCACCCGCCCGGACGCGGTCAGGCGGTACAGCCGGTGGGCGGCGGACTCCTCCACCAGGTGGGCGTCGTCGAAGCCGACGACGGTGCGCCGTGCCGGATCGCTGTGCCGCCGTACGGACTCCAGCCGGTCCAGGCACTCGGCGAGCGAGCAGAAGTTCTCCGCGCAGCCGGTCTCGGGACCGCCCGCCCCGCCGACCGCCACGACGGTGCGGCCCTCGGCCGCGACGCGTTGGAGTGAGGCGGCGAGCAGGCGCGTCTTGCCCACGCCGGTGGTGCCGGTGAGGAGGATCCCGCCGCGGTCCGTCAGCGCGGAGCCGATGGCCCGCAGTTCCCCCTGACGAGCCGTGACCGCCCACATCTGTTCGATCTCGGTCGGCATGTCGATCCTTATCAAGGATAGGTGAAAGACATTGTTCACGGAACGTACGGAATAGCAGTCGCCCTTTTTACGGAGGCCGCTTTCCCGGAAGATCCCACCGACGGGGACGAGTGCGCGGGACAGCGGCCGTGAAATGTGCCGCGTGTTACCTCGTGTTCACGATAGGAGAGCAGTCGGACGCCGCACTGAGGCGATTCTGACACCGCGCTGACACGGCGGATGAGCGACAGCCAAGGCTGGATGGTGCCGCGCCCGCGGGAGTCCGCCCGGAAGGGCCGGCCTACCGGCCGGGCAAGATCACCGAAACCGCTCCCACCTGCGGATACGTTCCATTTCAGGTGCCCTGACCGCGCCTCGTCGACCGCTCTCCCATCGCTCACGATTGAGTTGCGCGAAGGGTGTCCGCCTCCCTACGCTCCCGAACTGCGAGCGGCGGCCTGACCGCTCTTCATTCTCCCGAAGAAACCCGCCCACTCCGCTGTCGCGAACAACGCGCCGGAGTGCACGCGTACGTATAGGCACGAGAAAGGAACGGGTCATGGGCAAGGTCACGGCCGACGAGGTGCAGAAATGGCTGATCGAGAAGATCGCGGAGCGGCTCGGTGAGCAGCCCTCGGCCATTCCGCCGGGCCAGTATTTCGACGAACTCGACATGGACAGCACGGAGGCGCTGATCATCGCCGGCGAGATGGAGAGCTGGCTGGGCTTCGAGCTGGGCACCACGGCGCTGTGGTACCACCCCACCATCGAGGCCCTGTCGGCGCACATCGCCGAGGAGAGTGCGCGGCATGGCGCGACGGCCTGACGCGACGTCGCCGCCCAAGCCGCTGATACGTCACCGGGACGCCGCGCCCGGCGCGGGCACCGTCTACGCGGTGCACCCCGGCGCGCTGCCCGTCGCCGTCTGGTCCGGGCTGGCCGGCGCGCTGCCGGAGGAGACCGGGTTCGCCGTCCTCGACCTGGGCGCGGTGCCCGAGTACGGGGAGGCCGCGCTCGCCCCGGAAGTCTCCCGGCTGACCATCGACCACCTCGTCGGCCTGCTGACCGCCGCCTACCGCGCCGACCGCGACCGCACCGGCGCGGCCGGCACGGACAGCGTGCTGGTGGGCTGGTCCTTCGGCGGAGTCCTGGCCCACGGCATGACCGAGCGGCTGACGCCGGAGGAGCGGCCCCGCGGCGTGGTACTGCTGGACAGCATCGCCCCCGTGGACGCCTACCAGCACACCGAGGGCGACGAGGTCGAACCCGCACTCGTGCTGCGCTGGTTCGCGATGTTCCTGGGCGCCCGGCGCGGCGCGGAGGTCCGTCCGCGCCCCGTGCCCGAGGGCGCGGATGCCGACACCGCGCTGGCCCGGCTGCTCGAGGACGCGATCGCCGCGGGCGCCCTGCCGCAGGGCACGCCCATGGCCGGCATACGCAAGCTCTTCGAGGCGTACACGGCGGGGCTGCTGCGCAACAACAGGCTGACGGCTCCCTACCGCCCGGCGCCCGCCACCGTTCCGCTGGTCCAGATCAAGGCCGGCGACAGTCTCGTCCCGTCGGACCCCACGCTCGGCTGGAGCGAGCTGGCCGGCCACGGGATCACCGCCCACTCGGCGCCCGGCGACCACTACACCATGCTGATCCGCCCGGACGCCTCGCAGGCCATAGCCGGACTGGTGCCACCCCTCCGGCCGGCGCACCTCGTCACGACCCGGAGGCCCTCGCCGTGAACGAATCCCAGCAACGCACCCTCGACCGACGACTCGCCCGCGACCCGATCGCCATCGTCGGCCTGTCCGCGCTGTATCCGCAGGCGCGCAACCTCCAGGAGTACTGGTCCAACGTCGTCGCGGCGGCCGACTGCACCACGGAGGTGCCCGCCACCCACTGGGACGTCGGCGAGTTCTACGACCCCGACCCCTCGGCGCCCGACAAGACGTACGCCAAGCGCGGCGGGTTCATCCCGGACGTGCCGTTCAACCCGCTCGAGTTCGGCCTGCCGCCGAACACGCTCGAGGTCACCGACGTACTGCAGCTGCTCAGCCTGATGGTCACCCGCGACCTGCTGAAGGACGCGGGGGCGGACCGGGAGTGGTACGACGCCTCGCGCACCGGCGTGGTGCTCGGCATCACCGGCGCCAACCAGCTGACCCAGCCGCTCACCGCGCGTCTGCAGAGCCCGGTGCTGAAGGAAGTGGTCCGCAGCTGCGGGCTGTCCGACCGGGACGCGGAGGAGATCGCCGCCAAGTTCCGCATGGCGTACGCCCCGTGGGAGGAGAACTCCTTCCCGGGCATGCTCGGCAACGTCGTCGCCGGCCGGATCGCCAACCGGTTCGACCTCGGCGGGATCAACATGACGATCGACGCCGCCTGCGCCAGTTCGCTCGGCGCCGTCCGCACCGCCGTCAGCGAACTGCTGGAGGGCCGGGCCGACACCATGCTGGCCGGCGGGTGCGACGCCGAGAACACGATCTTCATGTACCTGTGCTTCAGCAAGACCCCGGCGCTGTCGAAGTCGGGCCGCATCCGCCCGTTCGACAGCGAGGCGGACGGCACGCTGATCGGTGAGGGCATCGGCATGCTCGCCCTGCGCCGGCTGGCCGACGCCGAACGCGACGGCAACCGGATCTACGCGGTCCTGCGGGGCCTGGGCACCTCCAGCGACGGGCGCTTCAAGTCCATCTACGCGCCGCGCAAGGAAGGCCAGATGGTGGCGCTGAACCGCGCCTACCGGGACGCGGACGTGTCCCCCGACAGCATCGAGCTGTTCGAGGCGCACGGCACCGGCACCGCGGTCGGCGACGCCACCGAGATCAGCGCGCTCACCGAGGTGGTGGCGAAGGACGGCGGGGAGCGGGAGTACGCGGCCATCGGCAGCGTCAAGTCCCAGATCGGGCACACCAAGGCGGCGGCGGGCGCGGCCGGGCTGATCAAGCTGGCGCTCGCCCTGGAGCACAAGGTGCTGCCGCCCACCATCAACGTCGGCAAGGCCTCCGCGTCCTTCGGCCCGGACAGCCCGTTCTACGTCAACTCCGAGAGCCGGCCGTGGATCCGTGACCCGAAGCGGCCCAACCGCCGTGCAGCGGTCTCCGCGTTCGGCTTCGGCGGCACCAACTTCCACGCGGTCCTCGAGGAGTACGGCGACGGCGACGACGTCGCGGTGCGGTTCCCGGTCGCCCGGGTGCACCTGTGGCACGCTCCCGACCCGGCTGCCCTCGCCGACCTGCTGGCCGCGGGCGGCACGCCCACCGGCGGCCCGGTGCCCGAGGGGCACGCCCGTCTCGCCTACGCCGCACGCGGCGAGGACGACGCCCGGGCGCTGCGCGAGACGGCGCTCGGTGAGCTGCGGTCCCGTGCCGAGGCCACGGAATGGACCCACCCGAAGGGCATCCACTACCGCCGCTCGGCCGGCGAGACCGGCAGGGTGGGCGCCCTCTTCGCGGGCCAGGGCAGCCAGTACGTGGCGCCGGGACTGAGCGCCGTACTGGCGCTGCCGCCGCTGCGCTCCTCCTTCGACCGGGCCAACCGCCACTACCCGGAGGACACCCCGCTGTCCCGGGTGGCGTTCCCGCAGCCGCTGGTCGACGAGGCCGGCCGCGCCGCGCAGGAGGCCGCCCTGCGGGCCACCGCCTACGCGCAGCCGGCGATCGGGGCGCTGTCCGCGGGCCACTTCCGGTACCTGACCGAACTCGGCTTCGCCGCCGAGGGTTTCCTCGGCCACAGCTTCGGCGAGCTGACCGCGCTGTACGCCGCCGGGGTCTACGACGAGGACACCCTGCACCGGCTGGCGCGCGCCCGCGGCAGCGCCATGTCGCCGGCGTCCGGACAGGCCGACGACACCGGGACGATGGCGGCGGTGTTCGCTCCGGAGGAGCGGGTCGCCGAACTGCTGGCGGAACGCTCCGGGCTGCTGGTCTGCAACCGCAACGCGCCCGACCAGATCGTGGTGGGCGGCGCCACGGCGGAGGTGGAGCGGCTGCTCGAGGCGGCGGAACACGCGGGTGTCCGCGCGCGCCGGCTGCCGGTGTCCGCCGCCTTCCACACCCCGTTCGTGGCACACGCGGTGGACGACTTCCGTACGGCCGTGGAGGCCGCCGAGATGGCGGCGCCGCGCGGCCGGGTCTACGCCAACACCTCCGGGGCGGACTACGGCCCGGACGTCGCGGGCAACCGCCGGGTCCTCGCCGAACAGCTCATCCACCCGGTGGAGTTCGCCGCCCGGGTCGAGGAGATGTACGCCGACGGGTTCCGCGTCTTCGTCGAGTTCGGGCCCGGCACGGTGCTCACCGGGCTGGTGGGCAGGATCCTGCGCGGGCGCCCGCACACCGCGGTGTCGCTGGACGGCGGCCCCGGCAGGGACGCCGACCTGACGCTCAAGCAGGCGGTGGCGCGGCTCGCGGTGCTGGGTCTGCCCCTGGCCACGAGCGACCGCTACGCGGCGGAGCCGGAGAAGGAGACACCGGCGAAGGGCATGACGGTGATGCTCAACGGCATCAACTACGTGTCCCCGGAGCGCCGCGCCGCCTACCAGGACGCGCTGGCCAACGGCTACCGGGTCGCGGCCCCCGCCGCACCGGCACCGGCTGCGCCCGCCGCCGTGGCACCGGCCCCCGCCGTGGTGGCGCCCCCGGCGCAGTCACCGCGACCGGCCCCCGAAGCGCCCGTCCTCCGCGCACCGGCCGTCGTTCCGCAACCGGACCACCCTCGCCCCGCCCAGGAGAACGAACCCATGCCGAGCGACCGTCTCACCGAGCTGATCTCGGACCATCTCTCCCTTCACGACGACTATCTGAACGGCCAGTTGCAGAGCGCCGAGCGCCTCGCGCGGCTCCTGGAGCGCGCGGACGAGCAGGACAGGCTGGACCAGGTGCTGCCCGGGATCGGCTCGGTCAAGGAGCACGGGCTGGCGATCGGCCGGACCCACATCCGGGCCAACGAGGTCCTGGCCCGGCTGGCCGGCCTGGAGCTCGGCAACGAGGCCCCGGCCGCCCCGGCGGCGCCCACCCGTCCGGCTGCGGCCGTGCCGGCGCCCGCCGCGGTGACGCCCGTCCCGGTGACGCCCGTCGCCGTGGCGCAGGAGCCCGCGCTTCCCGCACCGCCCCTCCCGGAACCGGCGGTCGCCCCCGCCCTGCCCGCGACCTGGACGCCCGCACCGGCGGCTCCGCCCGCCCCGGAGCCCGCTCCGGCCCCGGCGCCCGCCGCGGACGCCGACAAGGTCCGCACCGTCCTCCTCGACGTCGTCGCCGACAAGACCGGCTACCCCGCCGACATGCTCGACCTCACCATGGACGTCGAAGCCGACCTCGGCATCGACTCCATCAAACGCGTCGAAATCATGGGCGTCATCCAGGAACGCTTCGGCACCCTCACCGCCGCCGGACCCGAACAACTCGCCGAACTCCGCACCCTGGGCGACATCGTCACCTTCGTCGCCGGCGCGACAGCAACACCGACCACCACCCCCGCCCCGGCACCCACCGCCGACGCCGACAAGGTCCGCACCGTCCTCCTCGACGTCGTCGCCGACAAGACCGGCTACCCCGCCGACATGCTCGACCTCACCATGGACGTCGAAGCCGACCTCGGCATCGACTCCATCAAACGCGTCGAAATCATGGGCGTCATCCAGGAACGCTTCGGCACCCTCACCGCCGCCGGACCCGAACAACTCGCCGAACTCCGCACCCTGGGCGACATCGTCACCTTCGTCGCCGGCGCGACAGCAACACCGACCACCACCCCCGCCCCGGCACCCACCGCCGACGCCGACAAGGTCCGCACCGTCCTCCTCGACGTCGTCGCCGACAAGACCGGCTACCCCGCCGACATGCTCGACCTCACCATGGACGTCGAAGCCGACCTCGGCATCGACTCCATCAAACGCGTCGAAATCATGGGCGTCATCCAGGAACGCTTCGGCACCCTCGCGGCCGCCGGGCCCGAACAGCTCGCCGAGCTGCGGACGCTGGGCGACATCGTGGCCTTCGTGGCGGGTGTGCCCCGGACCGGGCAGCGTGAGGCCGCGTCGGCCGGATCGTCCGCGCAGGCGGCGCCGGCGGGTGAGGACCATCCCCCGGAACCGGTGTCGGAGAAGCCCTCGCGCATCGGCCGGGCACAGGCCGCGCTCGTCACCCTTCCCGCTCCCGACCCGCTGCTCGACGCCTACGCCCCGGACCACGGCGCCCTCGTCGTGGACGACGGCTCGCAGCTGGCCGCACAGCTCGTCGAACGGCTCGCCGGCACCGGCCGGCGGGTGCACACCCTGCGCCTGCCGGGAGTCCCGGCGCGCTCGTCCGGTGTGCGGGACCACGCCCTCACCGGATGGGGCACGACCGAACTGGCCGCCCAGGTCGAGGAGATCTTCACCGACCGGATCGCCCTGGTCGTCGACGTCACCGCGCCGTCCGGCGCGGAATGGTCCGAGGGCACCCGGCGGCTGGCCCACACCCTGCTCCTCGCGCGTCATGTGGTGAAGCCGCTGAGCGCGGCGGCGGAGCACGGCCGGGCCGGTTTCGTCACCGCGACCGTGCTGGACGGGTCCTTCGGACTCACCGGGGTCGCCGAGGAACAGGCGCCCGCCGGTGGTGTGGCGGGGCTCGTCAAGACGCTGGCGCTGGAGGCGCCCGCCCTGTTCTGCCGTGCCGTCGACCTCTCCCCCGCCGTCGACGCGGCCACCGGGGCCGCGCTGCTGCTGGACGAGGCCGCCGACTCGGCCCCCGAGCCGGTGCAGGTCGGCCTCGACGGGACGCGCCGGGTGGGGCTGACCGTGGACACGCGGCCGCTCGCCGGGGACGTCCCCGAGGTCGGCGCGCCCACCTCCGAGGACCTGCTGGTGGTCACCGGCGGCGCCCGCGGCATCACCGCCACCTGCGTCCTCCGGCTCGCCGAACGGCACCGCCCGCAGCTGCTGCTGCTCGGCCGCACGCCGCTCGGCGAGGAGCCCGACTGGGCGCGCGGTGTCCCGGACTCCGGTCTCAAGGCGGCCGCCGCGGCCTCCCTCACCGCGTCCGGCGAGAAGCCGACCCCCAAGAAGGTGGGGCTGCTCGCGGCGTCCGTGACGGGCAGCCGGGAGATCCGGGCCACGCTGGACGCGCTGCACACGGCCGGCAGCAGGGCCGAGTACCTCGCGGTGGACATCACCGACCAGGCCGCGACGGCCGCCGCGCTCGCCCCGCACCGTGACCGGGTCACGGGTCTGGTGCACGGCGCCGGCGTCCTCGCCGACCAGCTGATCGCCAACAAGAAGGCCTCGGAGATCGAGCGGGTCTTCGCCCCGAAGCTGGCCGGGCTGCGGTCCGTGATGGCCGCGCTGCCCGCCGAACGGCTGCGCCACGTCGTGCTGTTCTCGTCGGTCGCCGGTTTCTTCGGCAACCAGGGCCAGTCGGACTACGCGATGGCCAACGAGGTGCTCAACACCTGGGCCGCCTCCGCCCGCCGGAGGCTGCCGGGGGCCAGGGTGACCTCGCTGAACTGGGGCGCCTGGGACAGCGGCATGGTGTCCCCGCAGATCAAGGCGGTGTTCGAGGAGCGCGGCATCCCGCTCATCCAGGCCTCCGAGGGTGCGGAGCTGTTCGCCGGGCAGTTCGCTCCCGAGCGGGCGGCGGACACGGTGACGGTGCTGGGCCCGACGACGCCCCTGAGCTCGCGGGAGCACCGGACGCCGACGGCACCGGCGACCGTACGGCGGTCGCTCACGGAGCCCGCGGACACTCCGCTCGTCACCGACCATGTGATCGACTCGGTGCCCGTCCTGCCGGCGGCCGTGGCCATCGGCTGGGCGCTGGGCGCGGTGGAGCACGCCGAGGGACGGCCCGCGGTGCGGCTGCGGGACTTCTCCGTGCACAAGGGCATCGTCTTCGACGGCACCCAGCCCGACGAGTGCCGTCTGGTGATGACCCCGTCCGACGGCGAGGTGAAGGTGGCCGTCCGGTCGGTCGCCGCCGACGGTTCGGTACGGCCGCACTACGCGGCCACGGTGGTCACCGGCGACCCCCTGGCGCCGGCCGCCCCGCCGGCCGGGCTGCCCGCGCCGGGTACCGGCCGGGACGCTGCCGGGCTCTACGAGGACGGCACCCTGTTCCACGGGCCCGCGCTGCGCGGGGTGCGGCGGGTGCTCGCCGAGGAGGAGTCACGGCTCGTCCTGGAGTGCGAGCCGGTCATGGCGGACGCCGTGACCGCCGCCACGTCCCATTACGCGGCGGGCCCCGCCGACCTGCTGCTGCAGGCCGCGCTGGTCTGGGTGCGCCGCTTCCGGTCGGCCGCCGGTCTGCCGCTGGCCGTGGGCGGCGTGGAGCTGCACGCCCCGCTGGCCTCGACGGGCACGTTCCTCGTCGTGGTGGAGCCCGTACGGCACGACGGCGCCGGCTCCCGGCTCACCGTCACCGCCTGTGCCCCCGACGGCCGGGTCCTCGCCCGGTTCACCGACGTGTCCGTGGTCTCGGCCCCGCAGCTGGCGGCCAAGTTCGCGGGCTGACCCATGGCCTGTGCAGGACGCACCGAGCGGGCGGCGGTTCGCCGCCGCCCGCCCCACAGGATCCCCCGTTCGGGAAGGAACCTCTCCCAGTCATGAGCAGATACGCGATCGTCGGGATCTCCTGCCTGTTCCCCGGCGCCCGGACTCCCGAGGAGTTCCGGGACAACCTGCGGAACGGGACGGACAGCCGCCGCGACGGCGGTGAGGAGGTCTTCGGGCCGGCGCTCGACGAGCGCGACCTCGATCCCCGCCACCGCATCACCTCCCGTCGCGGCGGGTTCATCTCCGGCTTCGAGTTCGACCCCACCGGCTACCGCCTGGACCCCGACCGCCTCTCCCGGCTGGACCGGATCTTCCACTGGTCCCTGTACGCCGCCCGGGAGGCGCTGCGCGACTGCGGCGCGGACGAGCGGCCCGGGACGCTGGCCCGCACCGGCCTGGTGATGGGCAACTACTCGTTCCCCACGCCCGCCTCGGCCGAGGTCAGCGTCCCGCTGGCGCAGGAGGCCGTGCTCGCCGGGCTGCGCCGTGCCGGACAGCCCGAGCTGGCCGGGCTGCCGGGCGCCCGCCCGCTGGTCGACCGGGCGGCGGTCGTCCCGGAGAACCTGCGGGTGAGCGGATCGCCCGCCGCGGTCACCGCCGCCGCCCTCGGTCTCGGCGGACCCCGCTACTGCCTGGACGCGGCCTGCTCGTCGGCGCTGTACGCGCTCAGTCTGGCCTGCGGCCACCTCGCCTCCGGCCAGGCGGACCTGGTGCTGGCGGGCGGCGTGTGCGCGCCCGACCCGACGCTGATCCATCTGTCGTTCTCGGATCTGCACGCCTATCCGCAGAACGGTTTCAGCCAGCCCTTCGACCGCGGGTCCGGCGGCATCGTCACCGGTCAGGGCGCCGGCATGGTCGCGGTCAAGCGGCTGGCGGACGCGCTGCGCGACGGTGACCGCATCCACGCCGTGGTGGACGGCATCGGGCTGTCCAACGACGGTTCCGGACGTCATCCGCTGGTGCCGCGCAAGAGCGGCCAGCTCGACGCGCTGGCCCGCGCCTACGCGGACGCCGGGGTGGACCCGGCCGCCATCGACTACCTGGAGTGCCACGCCACCGGCACGCCGATCGGGGACGCCACGGAGGCCGAGTCCGTCGCCGAGTTCTTCGGCCCGCGCGGCGGGGTGCCGCTGCTCGGCTCGGTCAAGGGCAACGTCGGGCACCTGCTGACCGTGGCCGGTCTGAGCAGTCTGCTCAAGGTGGTGCTGGCCATGGACGACGGCACGATCGCGCCGACGATCGGGGTCACGGAGCCCATCTCCTCCCCCGACGGGCGGGTCGGCGAGCCGGTCCTGGTGCGTGCGGCGCGGGCCTGGCCCGAGGGTCCGGGTCCGCGGCGCGCGGCGGTCTCCGCGTTCGGGTTCGGCGGCACCAACGCGCACGTGGTGCTGTCGGACGCCACGTCCGCCTCCGCCGACGGCCCCGAGGCCTCCGACGGGCCGGCCGTGCCGCCCGCGCTGGACGTGGTGGGCCTGGGCGCGCACTTCGGGTCGCTGGAGACCCTGGACGCCTTCGAACGCGCCGTCCACCGGGGCGAGGACGATCTGCGTCCGCTGCCCGAGCAGCGCTGGCGCGGCCTGGACCGTACCGACGGCGGCACCCTGGACGAGGCCGGACTCACCGGCGGCGCACCGCGGGGGGCGTTCGTCGACGGCGTCGAGGTGGACCCCGTGGAACTCCGGGTGCCGCCGTCCGACCTGCGCATCTACAACCCGCAGCACGCGCTGATGACCAAGGTCGCCGACGAGGCGCTGCGCGACGCCGGTTACCGGCTCGGCGCGGGGGCGGGCGACACTCCCGAGCCGCGCCGGGTCGCCGTGGTCGTGGTGACCGAGATCGAGCCGTACACGCACGCCCGGCTGAGCCGCTACGGGCTCGGGGCGTTCCTGCGCCGCGAGTTCGACGCGGCGGGCCTGGAGCTCACCGAGGAGCAGCGGGCGGCGCTCGCCGAGATCTCCCGGGACGCCGTGGTGGACCCGATCGGCGCCAACGAGGTGCTCAGTTACATCGGCAACGTGATGGCCGGGCGGATCTCCTCCCGCTGGAACCTGACCGGACCGTCCTTCACCCTGTCCGCCGACGGCGCGGGCACCGCGGAGGCCCTGGAGGTCGCGCGGCTGCTGCTGCTCGACCCGGACCTGGAGGCGGTGCTGGTCGGCGCCGTCGACCTGGCGGGCTCCGCGGAGAACCTGCTGACCGGGCCCGGCACGGCCGCCGGACCGGGGCTGTCGTTCGACGACGGCGAGCGGGGGCGGCGGGTCGGCGAGGGCGCCGGCGCCCTGGTGGTGACCCGCGCGGACGCCGCCGTGAGCGGGGGCCGGGTGCACGCCCGGATCGACGGCCTGGCCGTGCGGTACGCGCCGGCCGACGGCGCCCTGCCCGGAGCGGACGCCGGCGAGCTGGCCGCGGCCGCGCGGGCGGCCCTGGAGCAGGCCGGCGCCGGCGCGGCCGACGTCGGCTATCTGGAGGCCCACGCGGACGGCACGCGGGACGCGGACCGCGCGGAGATCGCCGGTCTGGCGCGGGTCTACCGCGCGGGCGCCGGCAGCACCGCCCTGGGCAGCGTCAAGGCGCAGCTCGGCGACGCCGGGTGCGCGGCCGGGATCGCCGGTCTGATCCGGGCCGTGCTGTGCCTGCGGTACGGGTACCTGCCCGGTACGCGCGGCTGGAGCCGCCCGGCGGAGGACCTCGCGGACGACTTCGCGGCCTCCGCGTTCCATGTGCCCGAGGCGACCCGCCCCTGGCTGCGGGAGCGCGCGGGGACCCGTCGCCGTGCCGCGGTGAGCATGCTGGGCGCGGGCGGCTCCCACGCCCACCTGGTGCTGTCCTCGGTGCCCGGCGCCGACCGGCCCCGGCCCACCGCCGACTGGTACCGCGCGGGCGGCCCCGTCCTGCTGGCCGTCGGCGCCGGCACGGCGGAGGGGCTGGTCGAGGAGGCCGGGCGGTACCGCGCGCTGCTCGAGGACGGCGCCGACCCCCGCGCGCTGGCGCGGGAGGCGGCCGGCCGGATCGACGGGCGGCGGCTGCGGGCCGTGCTGGTCGGCCAGGACCGCGAAGCGCTGGTGAAGCAGCTGGAGCTGATGGCCCGTGACGTGCCCGCGGCGCACGCCGAGGGCAAGGAGTGGGCCACCCCCGCCGGTTCCTTCTTCACCCCCCGGCCGCTCGGTCCCGAGGGGCGGGTCGCCCTGGTCTACCCGGGCGCCTTCAACAGCTATCCGGGGCTCGGCGCGGACCTCTTCCGGGCCTTCCCGGCGCTGCTGGACCGCTTCGAGGAGCAGGCCGCCGAACCTGCCCGGATGCTGCGGGCCGCCCATCTGTACCCGCGGACCCTGGAGGCGCTCACCCGGCGCGACCTGATGCTGCTCGAGGAACGGCTCGGCGACGACGTGCCGTTCATGCTCGCCACCGGCACCAGCTTCGCCATCCTCTACACCGCCCTGGTGCGCGAGGTGCTGGGCGTCACCGCGCACGGCGGGTTCGGCTACAGCCTGGGCGAGTCGAGCATGCTGTTCGCGACCGGCGGCTGGGACCCGGCCGGCCGCAGCGACTCGCTGATCAGCGACAGCCCCGTCTTCCAGGACCGGCTGTGCGGCCCGCGCCGCACCGTGCGCGAGGCGTGGGGGCTGCCGCGGGAGACCCCGGACTCGTCCGTGTGGGCCTCCCACATCCTGCTCTCCCCGGCCGAACCGGTGCGCGAGGCGCTCACCCGGTACGACAGGGTGTTCCTGACCCACGTCAACACGCCGGGCGAGCTGGTGATCGCCGGTGATCCGGCCCAGTGCCGGGCGCTGATCGGGGAGCTGGGCTGCCGTGCGGCCCGCTCGCCGGTGAACGTGGTCATGCACTGCCCGGTGGTGGACGCCGAGTTCGACGGTCTGGCCCGGCTGAACGACTACCCCACCGGTTCCTTCGGGGACCTGGAGCTGTTCAGCGCGTACGACTACCGGCCGCTGCCCGCCGGACAGCTGGCCGAGTCGCCGCGGCGCATCGCGACGACGCTGCGCTCGCCGATCGACTTCCCGCGGCTGGTGCACGCGGCGTACGAGCGCGGCTACCGCTACTTCATCGAGGTGGGCCCCGGCGCCACCTGCTCGCGGTGGATCCGCGACACGCTCGGCGACGCACCGCACATGGCCGCCTGCGTGGACCGGCGCGGGGTGTCCGCCACGACACCGCTGGCCCATCTCGTGGCCCGGCTCGCCGGCCACGGGCTCCCGGTGGACCTCACGGCCCTGCTCGGGCGGGAGCCCGCCGCGCGGCCCGCGCCGGCGGCCGCGTCCCGCCGTCTGCCCCTGACCCGGGTGGGTCTGGGCGAGCCCATCCCGGACCGCGTCGCCCGTGAGGCGGCCGAGGTCCTGTCCGCCCTTCGTCCCGTCGCCGCGGCGCCGTCCGCCGACCGGCCGGAACCCGTTGTCACAGTCCCGTCCGCTCCGCCGGAGGTGCCCGCAGCCATGCCCGCCGACCCGACCCTCGAGATGTCCGAGGTCATCACCTTCGACGGGGAGCCGGCCACGGTCGTGCCCTGGACCCCGCCCGCGCCGGCCGCCGTCCCGCAGGCGCCCGCCGCGGCGGACCCGCCGCGGCAGCCCGCACCGCGGCCGGCTTCACCGGCGCCCGCGGGGGCCCGTACCGGCGGAGGGCCGGCCGCGGACCTGGTGCGGGAGCTGCGCCGGGAGATCGTCGCCGCGCACGGCGTGGTCATGGAGACCCACCGGGTGCTCCAGGCGGCCACCCTGGACCGTACGGAGGCCCTGCTGGGCGGGCCCGCGCCCGCTCCCGCGGCCCCCGCGGCCCCGCCCGCCGTCTCCGCCGCGCGGCCCGCCGCGCCCGCGCTCCCCGCCTCGCCGCCCCCCGCACCCCCGGCACTGCCCGCGGCCCCGCAGGTGGTCCCGGGTGCGGACGGCGGTGCGATCTGGAACGAGGCGGAGCTGCTGGAGTTCGCGACCGGCTCGGTGGCCAAGGTCTTCGGCCCCGAGTTCGCCGAGATCGACACCTACGCGGCCCGGGTGCGGCTGCCCGCCCCGCCGTACCACTTCGTCACCCGGGTGACCGAGCTGGACGCCGAGCCGGGAGTGCTCCGGCCGGCCAGGATCACCACCGAGTACGACGTGCCCGAGGACGCCTGGTACGCCGTGGACGGCGGGGTGCCGCCCGCGGTGACCGTGGAGTCCGGGCAGTGCGACCTGCTGCTGGTCAGCTATCTGGGCATCGACTTCCGCAACAAGGGCGAGCGGGTCTACCGGCTGCTCGACAGTTCCCTGGTCTTCCGCGGCGGGCTGCCCACCACCGGGCAGACGCTCCGCTACGAGATCTCCATCGACCGGTTCGTCCACCAGGGCGACACCACGATCTTCTTCTTCAGCTACGACTGCTACGCCGACGGCGAGCTGATCCTCGAACTCCGGGACGCCTGCGCCGGGTTCTTCAGCAAGAAGGAGCTGGAGACCCCGCTCGGCGTGGTCCTCACCGATCAGGACCGGGCCCGCCGCGCCGCCCTGCCGAAGGGCTCCTTCAAGCCGCTGGCCGCCACGACCAAGAACCAACTCGACGCGGCCGACCTTGAGTTGCTGGCCCAGGGCCGTCCCGGTGACGTCTTCGGACCGGAGCACGCGCAGGACCCCGGCATCAACCCGGCGCTGCGGCTGCCGGACGCGCGGCTGCGGATGGTGGACGAGGTCACCATCGACCGCAAGGGCGGGCCCTGCGAGCTGGGCTCGATCAGCGCCGTCAAGCATCTGGAGCCGGACGCCTGGTACTTCACCTGCCACTTCCCCGACGACCCGGTGCTGGCCGGCTCCCTGATCGCCGAGGGCGCGATCCAGCTGCTGCAGGTCTACCTGATGCACCAGGGCATGCACCTCACCCTGCCGGACGCGCGCTTCCAGACGGTGACCGACCGACGCATCGACGTACAGGTGCGCGGCCAGGTCACCCCGAAGGACGCCGAGATCCGCTACGAGGTGGAGGTCACCGAGCTGACGCTGCTGCCCCGTCCCACGGTGGTCGCGGACGTCCTGATCTACCTCGGGGACAAGCCGGTGGTGCGGATGCAGAACCTCGGCCTGCAGATCGTGGAGAAGCCCGGCACCCCGTACCGGCCGGAGACCGGCGGCGTCCCCGCGTTCCTCGGGCGGCGCAACCGCGACGGCGAGGCCGCCATGATCAACGAGCTGCACCTGGCGCACTCCGCCAAGGGGCTGCTGGACATGGCGATGGGGCCGGAGTTCGAGATCTACCGCACCAGCCGGGCGCCCTACATCCCCAACGGCGACTTCCAGTTCGTGGACCGGGTCATGTCGCTCACCGGCACCCGCGGCGACCTGAGCCCCGGCTCCGAGATGGTCACCGAGTACGACTCGCCCGACGACGCCTGGTACTACCGCGAGAACTCCACGCCGTACATGCCGAACTGCGTGTACATGGAGAGCTCGCTGCAGGCCGCCATCTTCCTCGGCTACTACCTGGGCGCGACACTGCGCGAGCCGCAGGAGCAGTACTCCATCCGCAACCTGGACGGCCGGGCCACCCTGGTCAAGGACGTCGACCTGCGCGGGAAGACCGTCCGGCACCGCTCGAAGCTGCTGATGACGAGCGTGGTGTCCGGCGCCGTACTGCAGAACTTCTCGTACGAACTCTCCGCGGACGGCGAGGTGTTCTACACCGGCGAGTCGCTCTTCGGGTACTTCTCCGCGTCCGCCCTGGCCAACCAGGTGGGCCTGGACAGCGGCACCTACAGGCCGACCTGGCTCGAGGAGGAGAAGCCGGCGCCGGAGAGGGTGAAGCGGATCGAACTGGGCCCGGACGCGCCCGCCTTCCGGGACGCCTCCGGCGGCCGGCTGCACCTGCCCGGCGGCCGCTTCGACCTGGTGGACCGGGTCGACCTGGTCGCGGACGGGGGCCGGCACGGCGCCGGTTACGTGCACGGGCAGCGCAGCATCCGGCCCGACGAGTGGTACTTCGACTGCCACTTCCACCGCGACCCGGTGATGCCGGGCTCGCTGGGTGTCGAGGCGGTGCTGCAGGCGCTGCGCCTGTTCGTCCTCGACCAGGGCCTCGCCGGGGGCATGACCCGGCCCCGGTTCGCCATGGCCACCGACGTGGAGATGTCCTGGAAGTACCGGGGGCAGATCCTGCGCGACGACCGCGAGCTGTTCTTCGACGTGCACGTCAAGGAGGTCCGCGAGGAGGCGGGCCGGCTGCTGCTGATCGCCGACGCGGACCTGTGGAAGCCGGGTCTGCGCATCTACGAACTGACCGACGTGGCCATCGAGGTCCGTCCGGATGCCGACTGACCGCAGCCACAGCCAAGGAGCCGTGTTGTCCATGAGCACCACACCCGAGACGCTCCGCTGGTACGGGGGCGGGTATCCGAGCACCGATCCGGCAGGCATCCAGCAGGTCCTGGCCCAGCTGGAGCAGCCCTGCTTCATCGTGTCCACGGCGCAGGGCGCCGGCGCGGCCGCCGGCGGCACGGCGGCCGCGGGCGGGGACGGGCCGGCCGTGCTGGCCGCCGTGCCCGCGCTGCCGCCGCACCGGCTCGGCTCGGCCGCGTTCCGCGCCGCGCACGGGGTACGGCAGTCGTACATGGCCGGGGCGATGGCCGGCGGCATCGCCTCCGCCGACCTGGTGATCGCCCTCGCCCGGCACGGCTTCCTCGCCTCCTTCGGCGCGGCCGGTCTGCTGCCGAAGACCATCGAGGAGGCCCTGGCCCGCTTCGCCGCGGAGATCCCCGGTCTGCCGTACGCCGTCAACCTGATCCACAGTCCCAGCGAGGAGCGGCTGGAGCGGGAGGCCGTCGAGCTGTTCCTGCGGCACGAGGTGCGCTGTGTGGAGGCCTCCGCGTTCCTGGGCCTGACCCCGCACCTGGTCCGCTACCGGCTGGCCGGGCTGCGGCGGGAGCCGTCCGGGCGGATCGTGGCCGGGCACCGGGTCATCGCCAAGGTGTCCCGGTCGGAGACCGCCGAGCGGTTCATGCGCCCCGCGCCCACGGCGATGGTGGACGCCCTGCTGCGGGACGGTCTGATCACCCCGGAGCAGGCGCAGCTCGCCCACCATCTGCCGCTCGCCGACGACATCACCGTGGAGGCGGACTCCGGCGGGCACACCGACCGCCGTCCGCTGCCGGCGCTCTTCCCGGTGATCCTGCGGCTGCGGGACCAGATCCAGCACGAGCACCGCTACGCCACACCGGTCCGGGTCGGCGCGGCCGGCGGGCTCGGCACCCCGGCCGCCGTCGCCGCCGCGTTCACGATGGGCGCCGCCTACGTGGTGACCGGCTCCGTCAACCAGTCCTGTCTGGAGGCCGGCACCTCCCCCGCCACCCGCGAGCTGCTGGCGCAGGCGGAGGTCACGGACTGTGTGATGGCGCCGGCGGCCGACATGTTCGAGATGGGCGTCGAGCTGCAGGTGCTGCGCCGGGGCTCGATGTTCCCGATGCGGGCCGCGCAGCTCTACCAGCTGTACCAGGCGTACGACGGCATCGACGCGCTGCCCGCGGCGCAGCGGGAGCGGCTGGAGTCCCAGGTGTTCCGGCGTCCCCTGGAGGACGTCTGGAAGGAGTGCGTGGAGTACTTCGGCCGGCGCGACCCCGAGCAGCTGGCCCGGGCCGCCGACAGCCCCAGGCGGCGGATGGCGCTGGTGTTCCGCTGGTACCTCGGGATGGCCTCCCGCTGGGCGGTGACCGGACAGCGGGACCGGGCCGCCGACTTCCAGATCTGGTGCGGTCCCGCGATGGGCAGCTTCAACGCCTGGGTGTCCGGCAGTTATCTGAAGACGCCGGAGAACCGGACGGTCGCCGACGTCGCCCACCATCTGATGCGGGGCGCCGCCTTCCACACCCGGATCGCCCACCTGGCCACGGCCGGCGTCACCCTTCCGGCGTCCGTGACGGACTACCGTCCGGTGCCGCTGGAGCCGGCCGCCCTCACGGAGGCCGCCCGATGAGCCGGGCGCTCACCGCCGAGGGCGTGGAGGAACTGCTCGGTGACCCCGGGGACCCGGGCAACCCGTACGGCTTCGCCGCGGCCGTCGCCCGCGACGAGGCCGACGCCCACCCCGACGAGCTGTGCCGGAAGCTGGTCTCGGCGGGCTTCCACCTCAACTACCTGCCGCGCGAGTGGGGCGGCGCGTTCGACTCGTTCGACCGCGGGCTGACCATGGTGCGGGCCGCGGCCCGCCGGGACGTCAACGTGATGCCGGGCACCATGTTCGGCATCATCGCCGCCACCTGCCTCCGGCTGCACGGCACTGCGGAGCAGCGCGAGCGGGTGGCCCGGATCCTGACCGGCGGCGGCTCGGTGGGGTTCGCCCTGACCGAGGCCGCGCACGGCAGCGAACTGCTGGCCGGCGAGATGCGGCTGGACGAGGACGGACGGCTGCGCGGCGAGAAGTGGATGGTCGGCAACGGCATGCGCTGCGACGCTTTCTACGTGGTGGCCCGCACCGGTGAGCGCGGCCCCGGCGCGTTCTCCGCCTTCCTGCTGGACTCCGGTGCCGACGGAGTGGTCCGCGAGCCCGCCCCGCGCACGGGCGGCATGCGCGGCGTGGACACCGCGCGGGTGCGCTTCGAGGGGGTACCGGTGCCGGAGGACGCACTGGTCGGCAAGGTCGGGGAGGGCCTGGAGGTGGCGGTCCTCGCCCAGCAGGCGGTACGCCTGATGAGCATGGCGGGCAGCCTCGGCTGCGCGGACACGGCGCTGCGCCTGACCCTCGGCTTCGCCGCCGGGCGCCGGGTGGCCGGCACTCCTCTGACCGGGGCGCCGCACTCCCGGCGGGAGCTGGCGGTCGCCTCGGCGGCGCTGCTGGCGGCGGACGCGGTGGCGCTGGCCGCCGCGCGGGGCGTGCACGTCGTCCCCGGGGTGTTCAGCGTGTGGGCGCCGGCCGCCAAGCACGTGGTGGCCGAGGCGTGCGACGAGCTGACGCGGCGCTGCGCGGGCGTCCTCGCCACCCGTTCGGTGCTGCGCGAAGGGGCGCCCGGCTCGGGGATGTTCCAGAAGGTGCAGCGCGACACGGCGGTGGTCCGGGTGATCGACGCCAGCCCGCTGGCGAACCTGCGCTCCTTCGCCGCCCAGATCCCCACCCTCGCCGGGCGCAGCGAGGAGCCCGACCCGGACACCCTGCACCGGATCTTCGCCCTCGACGCGGAGCTGCCGCCGTACGACCCGGCCCGGCTGGACCTGGTCGTCCGCGGCTCCGATCCGGTACTGACCGGGCTGCGCCCGATCACCGGCGCCGTCCGGGCGGAGCTCACCGATCCGCGCACCGCGGCGCTGGTGGGCCGGGTGGCCGACGCGGTCGCCGCGCTCGGCACCGAGGCCGCCGCGGCGCGTCTGCGCGGCGCCGATCCCAACGCGCTGGCCGATGTCGCCGAGCGCTACGCCTGGGTGCACGCCGCCGCGGCGTGCGTCCACCTGTGGTGGGCGAACCGGCATCTGCCGCTGTACGGCGGTGAGCCGGGCGCGTCCGGCTGGCTGCGCGCGGTGCTGTCCTTCCTGCTCGCCCGGTCCGGCGGTGTCGACCCCCGCCGGGGCGGTCCCGACCTGCTGCCCGCCCTGGACGCCGCGGACGCCCTGCGCCGGGGCAACCGGCTCATCACCGCGCTGCCCGTTCCCCTCGCCCCCGAGACCTCCCGCCCGTCCGACCCGATGGAGAACTCCTGATGTCCCAGGCCGAGCTGGCCGATCTGGCCCGACGGTTCGAGCAGTACCTCGGTGACCCGCACGACCCGGCGAGCCGGATGCCGTTCACCGCCGTACTGGACCACGACGAGCACGACACCTTCCCGTACGCCTTCGTCGGCATGCTGCGCCGCTGGGGCTTCCTGGACTACGGGCTGCCGGCCGAACAGGGCGGCAAGGCCGGCAACCCGGAGACCGGGTTCACCCTGATGCGGCTCGTGGCGCGCCGCGACGGCGCCACCGCCATCGCGCTCGGCCTGACCCAGGCGGCGTTCACGCCGGTGTGGATCGCCGGCACGGACGAGCAGAAGCGGCGGCAGATCGCCGACATCCACGGCGGTGTCGGGCTGTCCTGGGGGCTGTCCGAGGCGGCGCACGGCAGCGATCTGCTGAACAACGAGGTCGTCGCCGAGCGGGTGCCGGGCGGCTACCGCCTGACCGGTGAGAAGTGGCCGATCGGCAACGCCACCTACTCCGACCGCATGGTCGTCTTCGCCCGCACCGGACCGCGCGGCGGCGCCGGGGACTACTCGATCCTGGTCGTCGACAAGTGGCGGGCGGAGGCGGAGACCGTCCGGGAGACCCACCCCGTCAGGCAGCACGGCGTACGGGCCCTGGACCTGAGCGGGCTGCGGTTCGACGGCGTGTTCGTCCCCGACTCCGACCTCGTCGGCGCGGAGGGGCAGGGCCTGGAGATCGCCCTCAAGACCAGCCAGACGGCGCGTCTGGTGATCCTCAGCCTGGCCCTGTCCGGGGTGGACACCTCGCTGCGGACGGCCCTGGAGTTCGCGCAGGGGCGGGTGCTGTTCGACCGGCCCGTCGTCGACGTCCCCTACACCGGGCGCCAGCTCGCCGAGTCCTTCGCCGAGCTGATGATCGCGGACGCGGTGTGCCTGGGCGCGGTGCGCAGCCTGCAGGCCTCGCCCGCCCAGGTGAGCGTGTGGTCGTCGGTGGCCAAGTACGTGGTGCCGACGCTGCTGGAGGAGACCCTGTCCCGGCTGAACGTGGTGCTCGGGGCCCGGGTGTTCCTGCGCACGCACCCCCGTTTCGGGATGCACCAGAAGATGCTGCGGGACCTCCTCGTCACCAACATGGCCGACGGGAACACGGTGGTGAACCTCCGCAACATCGGCCACCAGCTCCCCTCGCTGCTCCAGCAGGCCCTCACCGCCGAGGCCGGGGTCCGCGGGGAGGCGGCGGAGCGCGCGGCCGTGCTGTACGGCATGGACACGGAGCTGCCCACCTACCGGCCGGCGCTGCAGGAGCTCTCCAGCCGGGGCATGGACGACGCGGTCCTGGCCGCGCCCGACTCGCTGGAGCGGCTGCGGGCGCTGGCCGAGGAGGCGGCCGACAAGGACCGCGACCGGCTGCTGCTCGCCGCCGGCGTCGCGGAGGAACTGCTGGACCGGCTCGGTCCGTTGCGGGAGCGGCAGCGCCTGCTCCAGGCGGACCTGGGCCGCGGCTACGCCCACTCGGCGGAGCTGTTCGACCTGGCGCAGGAGTACTGCCTGGTGCACGCGGCCGCGGCCTGTGTGCACACCTACGTGCACTCGCACGGGGTGATGGCCGACCCGCTGCCCAGCCCGGCGCTGCTCCTCCTCCAACTGGAGCGGCTGCGGCTGCGGTTCGCCCCGTACGAGCCCTACCGGGACCCCGACGCGGCCGAGGAGGTGCTGGTCCTGCTGGTCCGGCTGGACTCCGAGAACCGGCTGCTGTCGCACTGGCCGATCACGCTGGCCGACCGTACCGCGCCCGCCGGGGACGTCCCGCGCGCCGAGGCCCGCTGACGCCCGATGACCGAGCTGTGGACGCTGCCCGAGGACCAGGTGTCCGAACTGGCCCGCCGCATGGGCGGGCTGGGGCTGCTGTCCGCCGAGGAGCGGGCACGTCACGGGCGGCTCCGCACGCCCGGGGCGCGCCGCCGCTTCCTGGGCGGGCGGCTGCTGTGCCGTAGGGCGCTCAGCGCCGCCACGGGGCTGCCGCCGGACACCTGGCGCTTCGTCCGTACCCGGTACGGGCGTCCGGAGCTCGAGGGCGACCACGGGGGGCTGCGCTTCAACGTGTCCCACACCGACGGGCTGATCGCCTGTGTGGTCACGCGGGGGCGGGCCTGCGGGGTCGACGTGGAGCGGGCGCCGTTCGCCCCCGGCACGGCCCGTCTGCTGCGCGACCGTTTCGACGCCGCGCAGCGGGCGGCCCTCGACGCGGCCCCGGACCGGCCGGCGGCCCTGACCGAGCTGTGGGTGCTGACGGAGGCCTATCTGAAGGGGCTGGGGACGGGACTGGCGTACGGCGTACGGGGGTTGCGGTTCACCCCCTGCGGCCCCGGCCGCTTCACGGTGTACGACGGACGGCGTCCGGCCCCCGGCAGCCGCTGGCACGCCCACCTGCTGCGCCCGGGCCCCGCCCACCTCCTGGCCGTCGCGGTGCCCGCCACGGCCCCCACCCCGGCACCCCACCCCAACGACCCCCTCCACCCCACCCCCCACCGACTTCCGCCGCACCCCGCCGGCTCCGCACCGCCCGCGGCCCCGCGCCTGTTCCCGCCGCCCGCCGCGAGAGCCACGGGCCCCATCCGCCCCCATCCCTACGACGCCCCCTCGCACCCCGGCCCCGGCCCCGGCCACCGCCCGCCACCACGGTGAACACCACCGTCCCCACCCGGACCACGCCACTCCCGCACCGGCCGACTCCCATCCCTCGCGACGAACGCCACCCGCCGCACCCGGCGCCACCACCACGAGGGCCCGCCGCGCCACGGCGGCGGCGGGCTCGTGGTGTGTCCGCCGGGTCCGGGCGGCCCCTGTTCCTGACCACCCGATGACCTGTACCGAACCGGAAGGACCTGCCATGCCGCAGCACACCCCGCCGACCGTCGCCGTGATCGGTTCCGGCCCCGCCGGGCTGTCCGCCGCCTACCATCTGCGCGAGCGCGCCCGGATCACCGTCTTCGAACGCGAGCACCGCCCCGGCGGCCACGCCAACACCGTGGAGGTGGAGGAGAACGGCCGCGTCATCGGTCTGGACACCGCCTTCATCGTCTTCAACCGGCGCTTCTACCCCCGCCTGTGCGGCTTCTTCGACGACCTCGGGGTCGAGACCGTCCCGCACCCCGGCGGCTTCACCTTCTTCGACCTCGACAGCGGCCTGGAGTACGGCACCGACGACCTCGAACTCGACGAGGCGGCCATCGAGGAGCGCTACTCCGTGCGCCACCCCGAATTCCCCGACGTCTGGCGGGAGGTGCGCCGTTTCCACGAGGAGAGCCGCCGGGACTTCGCCCGCGGCCGCGCCAACATGTCCATGGGCGCCTACCTGGACCAGGGCGGTTACAGCCAGGAGTTCCGGCACTCCTACCTGATCATGCTCTGCTCCGCCGTCTGGTCGGTGCCGGCGGAGCTGGTCTGGGAGATGCCGGCGGCCACCGTGATCGCCTTCTTCGTCGGCCACGACGAGGGCGGCCTCGGCGGCCGGCGCGTCGACTGGCGCACGGTGGGCGGCGGTTCGATCTCGTACGTCCGCAAGGCGCTCGCCGCGACCGGCCCCGACCTGCGCGTCTCGGAGCCCGCCACCGCCGTGCGGCAGGGCCCCGACGGGGTCGCGGTGACCACCGCGTCCGGCACCACGACCTTCGACTACGCGATCCTGGCCACCCACGCCGACGAGGCCCACGCCCTGCTGGAGAACCCCACGCCCGGCCAGCGGGCCGCGCTGGAGGGCATCCGCTACAGCCGTTCCCGGGTGGTGCTCCACACCGACCCGTCCCTGATGCCCGCCGACCGGGAGAACTGGATGGCCTGGAACTACGGCAAGGTCCACGCGGACGGCTCGACGCGCTGCTTCGTCACGTACTACCTGAACCGGCTGCAGGACTTCACGGCGGAGAAGGACTACTTCGTCACCCTCGACCCGCCGCGCCCGATCGCCCCCGAGGCGGTCGTCGCCGAGTTCGACTACACCCACCCGGTCATCGACATGGCGCTGCGCGAGCGGCAGAACGTGATCCACCGGGCCGACGAGGGCGCCCGGGTGAAGCTGGCCGGGTCGTACTTCCACTCGCCGCGCCTCGGGCCGGACCTGATCGGCTCCCACGAGGCCGCGTTCTCGGCCGGGGCGGACGCCGCCGACCGGCTCATCGGCGAACTGTCCTGATCCCTCTCACGCCGCGTCTCCCCCGTCGGCGCCGCCGCTGAACAGGCGCGCCGACTTGTCCTCCTGGGCGAGGCGGCGGAGGGCGAGCAGGGCGGGTTCCAGGAGGACCGAGACCAGAACGGCGCGTTCGGCCAGCTCCAGCAGGCCGGACGCGCCGTTCATCTGTCTGACGTCAAGCTCCGAGATGCGGTCCGTCAGCCGCGCGTAGGGCAGCAGGGACTGCCAGTCGATGTCCGAGTCCACGTCGGCGAGGGCGTCCAGGACGTCGCCGAGCGTCCGGATCGCGGCGGTCTCCGGGGAGACCTCCCAGCCCATCTCGGTGATCAGCCGGCGCGCGTCGTGGACGCCCGCCGTCTCGCCCCCGGCGGCCTCCTCCTCGCTCGCCTTCTGCTGGTGCATGGCGGGCCGGGCGTCGGTCACGATGCCGAAGATCTGGTGCAGGTCGCCTTCCTCGGTGATGGCGCCGAGGATCTCCTTCACGGCGCTCACCGAGAGCCGCCGCACCCCGACCAGGGTGCGGATCAGCCGCAGTCGCCGCAGGTGCTCCTCGCCGTAGTCGGCCTGGTTGGCAGCCGTCGTCAGCTGCCCCTGGGGCAGCAGGCCGTCCCGGAGGTAGTACTTGATCGTGGGGATGGACACCCCACTGCGGCGGCTGAGCTCCGAGATCTTCATCGACTCCACTTACGTTCTGGTACCCACTGGATAACGGATAACGGATCGCGCTACTATCCATTATGAGCTTAGCCGGTCTCCCCAGGAAGGTGGGCGTCGCATGCCGACTCTCGGCTGGATCACCCCCAACCCCGCACCCGCGCAGAAGCGGGTCTTCGTCATGGCGTCACGTTTCGAGCTGAAGTCCCTGTCGGACGTGCCGCGATTCCTCATCCACTCCCTGCGCTCGTGGAGCCAGGTCAAGACCGCGCACGGCGCGTACGGGGCCTCCCTCGTCGCGCAGCCGTTCCGGCGGGTCTTCTTCACCCTCTCGGCGTGGGAGGACCGCGGCACGCTGTACGCCTACGCCAAGACCGATCCGCACGGCGAGGCGATGAGGGCGTCGCGGGCGGCCTGCCGGCGCTCGACCTTCGTCTTCTGGGAGGCGGACTCAGCCGAGCTGCCGATCAGCTGGGACGAGGCCAAGCGGCGCCTGGACGTGAAGGCGCGCGAGGACGCCGCCCAGAGCGGCCACGCAGCCTGACCCGACTCCCCCTCCTCCCACCCCCACCCATCCCGGTCCCTTCCGCCCTCGCACGGGCTCGCACCATGGAGGTCTCGTCATGAGCACAATCAACATCGGGGAGGGCGGTGCCGTGCCCCGGCCCTCCGCCCCGGGCGCCGGGGACCGCCGGAAGCCCTTATGGGTGATCATCGTCGCGTGCAGCGTGCCGATGTTCATGGTCGCGCTCGACAACCTGGTGGTCTCGACCGCGCTGCGCACCATGGCCGTCGACCTCGACGCGTCCACCACGGAGCTGCAGTGGTTCGTCAACGCCTACGTCCTCAGCTTCGCCTGTCTGCTGCTGACCGGCGCGGCACTGGGTGACCGGTTCGGCCGGCGCCGGATCTTCGTGGCCGGCATCGCGCTGTTCACCCTGGCCTCGGTCGGCTGCGGCCTCGCCGACAGCAGCGAGCAGCTCATCCTCATGCGTGCGGTGCAGGGCCTGGGCGCCTCGGCCGTGATGCCGCTGTCGCTGACGCTGCTCGCGGAGGAGGTGCCGGACAAGAAGCGCAACCTGGCCCTCGGACTGTGGTCCGCGGTCAGCGGACTCGCCGTGGCCCTCGGGCCCGTGGTCGGCGGCGCGGTGGTCGACGGCCTCGACTGGCAGTGGATCTTCTGGATCAACATCCCCGTGTGCCTGGTGGCCATCCCGCTGGTGCTCGTCGTGCTCCGGGAGAGCTCGCTGGCCGGCACCCGGCTCGACCTGCTCGGCATGCTCCTCACCACGGCCGGACTCCTCGCCGTCGTCTGGGCGATCGTGAACGGCGAGGACGAGGGGTGGACCTCGGGCATCATCCTGTCGGCGTTCGCCGGCGGCGCCGTCCTGCTGGCGCTGTTCGTGATGTGGGAGCGCCGCGCACCCCAGCCGCTGCTTCCGCTCTCCTTCTACCGCGTACGGGCCTTCGTCTTCTCCAACCTGGTCTCCGCGAGCATGTACTTCGGCGTCTTCGGATCGATCTTCCTGCTGTCGCAGTTCTTCCAGATCGCCCCGGTCCGCACCCCGCTGGAGGCCGGTGTGCTCACCCTGGCCTGGACCCTGATGCCGATGTTCGTCGCTCCGGTCGCCGGCGCCCTGACCGACAAGGTGGGCGGCGGACGGCTGATGGCCCTCGGCCTCTTCCTCCAGGCGATCGGCCTGTCCTGGATCAACCTGGTGGCCACGTCGGACACCCCGTACTCGCGCATGGTCGGCGCCATGGTCGTCGCGGGCATCGGCATGGGCCTCGTGTTCGCACCGACCGCCGCGGTGGTGCTGGGCTCGGTCGGGCCGCAGTACCGGGGCAAGGCGTCCGGCGCCAACAACACCGTCCGCGAGATCGGCGGCGCCCTCGGCACCGCCATTCTGAGCAGCGTCTTCGTCCACTACGGCGACGACCGCACGGCTCAGGGCTTCGTCGACGGCATGAAGCCGGGCATCTGGATCGGCGTCGCCGTGGTCCTCGTGGGCGCCCTGTGCGCGCTGGCGATCCCGCGCCCGCGGCCCGAGGACAACGTACCGGCCACGGTGGCCGGGGAACGGGAATCCGACAGGACGCCCAGTTCGGCGACCCCGTAGATTCGGCCGCCGTTCCTCCGGGGGCGGCGGCCGAGTGGTGTGAATCCGCGCGCGCAACCGCTGAGGACGAACTTCGATTCGGGGGGTCAGGGGATCTTGATGCAGCTGCTGTCGTCATGTCGTGCCAACGGACTCTGTCAGCCGGGCGTCAGCCGTCTGCTGGGACTGCTCGTCGCCGCCACGGTCACCGTGTCGGTACTCGTCCACAGCGCGCTCAGAGACAGAACCCACCCCGCGGTGGAGGTGGTGATCGTGCCGCTCCTGGCGGGGGTGCTGCTGGCCCTCCAGGTGGGTGCCTTCATCACCCAGCGCCCCCGTGAGGGCGGGCCGGCCCGCGGGGCCGCCCTCGCCCTGGCCCTCCAGTGCGCGGTCGTCATCGTGTCCGCCGAGGTGCTCGACGTGGAGTTCTGCGTCCTGGCCGGCTATCTGGCGGGAACCCTGCCCCTGGTGCTGCCGTCCCGGTTCGCCTGGCCGCTGTTCGCCCTGGTGGTGATCACCGGCCCGGTGGCCGCCACCCGCGCGGACGGCTCGCTCAGCCACCTCTGCCACATGGGCCTCGGCCTCCTGGTCACCGGCCTGATGGCCTTCACCGTGTCCAGCACCATGCTGACACTCCGTCAACTGCGCGAGTACCGCGAGAACTTCGCCCGGGCCGCCGTCCAGAACGAGCAGTCCCGGTTCGCCCGCGACCTGCACGACCTGCTGGGCCACACCCTCTCGGCGCTGGCGATGCGCGCCGAACTGCTGCACCGCACCTTCCAGTCCCGCCCCGAGCTCGCCGCGACCCAGACCGACCAGCTGCTGCGGACGGCCCGGCAGTCGATGGCGGAGATACGGATGGCCGTGCGCGGCTACCGGGAGCTCCCGCTCTTCAGCGAAGTGCGCGCCGCGGGCTCGCTGCTGAGCGCCGTGGGCATCGACGTCACCCTCAAGGTGACCGCCCTGCCCTCGCGCGGTGAGGCCGGAACCGCCCTCACCGCGGTGCTGCGGGAGGCCGTCACCAATGTGCTCCGGCACAGCGACGCCTCGCACTGCTCCGTCCTGCTGACCGCCGGGCCGGGCACCGTGCGGCTGGAGGTCGTCAACGACGGGGCCGCCCGCGCGGACCGCCGCGCGTCGCACGACGGGGGCAGCGGGCTGGGCAATCTCGCGCAGCGGGTGACCGCCCTCGGCGGCATCCTCGAGGGCAGGGTCTCCCCGGACGGCACGTTCCGGCTGCTGGCCGTCGTCCCGACCACGACCGTGACCGTACCGCCCGGCGGCACCGCGCATCTGCAAACCGTCGTGACCAAAATGGCCAACGTGGCGTAACCGCGCGCATCCGCCGGAGCACCGACCGCAGCTTTCCGCGACATGTTCACGCCTTGCATGTCTATGATTCTGGCCAAGGCCTGGACAGTCTGCGGGGGGGATGTGTGTGATACGTGTTCTCTTGGCGGAAGACGTACAAATGGTGCGGGAAGCGCTGGCCGCACTGCTCGAACTCGAGGACGACATCCGGGTGGTGGCAGAAGTCGGCTCCGGTGAGGACGTACTCGACGCGGCCAGGGGAACACGTCCCGACCTCGTGATCGTGGACGTCAACATGCCGGGACTCGACGGGCTCACCGCGGCCGAGCGGCTGCGCGAGCAGCTGCCCGACTCCCGCATCCTGGTGCTGACCGTCCTGGACGCGCCCAACGTCCTGCGCCGGGCGCAGGACGTCCGGGTCGACGGCTACCTCGTCAAGAACGCTCCGGTGGAGCACCTCGTCAAGGCCGTGCGCCAGATCATGGCCGGGGAACGCGTCATCTCACCGGAGCTGGCGCTGGCCGCCTGGGAGGGCAAGGCCAGCCCGCTCACCGCGCGGGAGGCCGATGTGCTCCGGATCGCGGCGGCCGGCGCGGAGACCGCCGAGATCGCCGAGTACCTGCATCTTTCACCGGGCACGGTGCGGAACTCCATGACCACCATCATCGCCAAGCTCGACGCGCGCAACCGGCTCGACGCCATCCGCATCGCACGCGACGCCGGGTGGCTCCTCAACTCCTGAGAAACGGCCGGAAGTCGCACCCGATCGCAGCGTCAGGGGCACGTCAGCGGGCTCTGGGAAGGTACCGGCGCCAGTTCGGACACCACCACCGCTCCGCGAGAGGAGCACCCGCGACGTGCGACGACTCAGCATCGGCCGGCCAGGCAGAGCATCCCGCCTGGCCGTCTGTCTCACCGCGGCCGGCCTGACCGCTGCCCTGCTGACAGGATCCGGCAACGCCACCGCATCACCCGAACCCAAGCGGACGACCTCGGAGTTCACCGCCAACGACGGCGTCACCTACACCGCCACCAACAACCTGCTGCCCTCCGCCGGCGGGCGGGGGCGCGAGTGGATGCTCACCTGGGCGGGCTCGGCGGACCCCGCCAAGCCCGACTTCCTCGCCGTCATCGACGCCACGCGCGGATCACGGACGTACGGCGAGGTCGTCAACACCGTCACCCTGGGGCCGGGCCTGTCCAACGAGGCCCACCACATGCAGTACGTGTGGCACAAGGGCGACCGTCTCTTCGCCGGCGGCCTGCTCTCGGACACCGTGTTCGTCTTCGACACCAAGGCGCTGCCGGCCCTGAAGCTGGCCGGCGTGAACTCGACCGTCGACACGCCCTGCGGCACCGCGCCCGACGCGTTCCAGGTGCTGCGCGACGGCACCGCGTACGCCACCTACCTCGGCGGCCCCGACGTGCCCGGCCCCTGCACCTACACCAACGGTGAGGTCCGCCTGGGCAACGGCGCGGCGGGATCGCCGGGCGAGATCGTGCGGATGGACGAGAACGGCCAGACGATCTCCGAGATCCCCGCGGCCCTCGCCGAGGGCGAGGACCCGGAGCAGTGCGCCAACGTGCCGAAGCTGGAGAAGGCCACCTGCGCCAACCCGCACGGCATCATGGTCAGCGAAGAGCGCAACATCATGGTGGCGAGCGACTTCGTCGAGGCGCGCCACTTCCTCAGCCCCAAGCTGCCCGACGAGGCGCGCCTGGCCCGTCAAACGGTCCGCGTCTGGGACATCACCAACCGCGACGACCCCGAGCTGCTCTCCGTCAGCAAGATGCCCGACGGCCCGCGCGCCGCGCGGGAGGACGAAAAGATGTGGCACGAGTCCCGGGTCGTCATGGAGCCGGCGCTCCCCCACAAGAAGCACCACAAGGGCGCGTTCGCCTCGTCCATGCTGGGCGGAGCGATCTTCTACGCGCCGGACGTGACGGTGCCCGATCCCAAGTGGCGCGAGGTCTTCGACGACACCACGGCCTACCGCAAGGCCGGTGCCGACCGGGACGTCACCGGCGCAGGCGACGCGGGCAGCTGGCTGATGGTCAGCCCCGACGACCGCTACCTGTTCCACACGGTCATGGGCCAGTCGACGCCGTACGGCGCGCCGCTCGACAAGACCACCGGCATGGTCTACGTGCTGGACATCCAGAAGCTGCTGGCCGCGGGCGACAACCCCAAGTGCGACATCGACTCGATCGACGAGGCCTACCGGGGCGGCAAGGAGCGGGACTGCCCGGCGGTGACCTCCGCCATGCCGATCCGCGACACCACCGACGGCGGCCCGCACTGGGGCGCGATGGACAACTTCCAGCAGCTGCGCGGCGGTCTCTACAAGGAGACCGAGCGCATCGGCCGCCTCGCCACCTCGAACTACTTCATCGCCGGCTCCTTCAGCGGTGACGGCAACCACGAGGTGTGCATGTACGACCTCAGCAAGTCGGGCAAGCTGCGCCAGGACACCCGGTTCCGGGACGAGAACACCGGCCGGCCCTGCGTGGACTTCGACCGGACGTCGTGGCCGCACGGCGACACCGGCCCGGCCCGCCCGCACGGCATCCTGTTCACCGTCAGCGACAGCGTGCTGAAGTGACCGGATCCGCCGAGACCCCGGTGCCCGCCGCCATTCCCCCGGGCGGCGGGCACCTGGCCCATGTTCAGGCGTCGCAGGCCGGGGGAACGCTGCCGCTGCTCGCGCTCGCCGCAGTCGCCGGGCTGGTGGCCACGGCAGTCCTGGCCCGGCGCAATGCGCTGCCCCGCCTGCCCCTCTTCGCCTGCGGCGCGCTCTGCGTCCTGGTGTTCTCGTTCGTCGTGGGCGCGGCGCTGCGCCCGGCCGGCCCGGCGGGGAACACGGCGGCGCACGGCACGGCACACGGCGCCGCCGCCGCGGACGCGGAACAGCCGGCCCGGCCCGGGACCCCGGTGCTGCGGACGCTGCACCTGGACGGCAAGCAGGTCGGCGTCCTCGTGGTGCCCGGACGTCCCGGCCGCAACCTGGTGGGGATCGGGGCGGCCGACGCCAGGGCCGGTACCGGCGCCGGCGCGCTGCGCGAGGGCCGGCGGCACCCCGGCAGCGCCCAGACCTGGGTCACCGTCGACCTGCCCGAGGGCGGCAGCACGCTGCGCGTGTCCGCGGGCGGCGAGACGGGGTCCCTGTCCGTGGACACCGGGGACGAACACCCGGAGGTCCCGGCGGCGCTGTCGTCCGCCGACGCGCCCGAGTGCGCCGCCGCGGCCGCGGGGGCGCTGGTCGCCGGCGCCAACAGCCCGCTCACCGCCTGCCCGTCCGACGCGCTCTCCGCCGAGGACGCGGCCGCGCTGCGCGCCACGGTCCGGTTCGTCGCCGGGCGCGGCGCCAAGTCCGCGGGGCTCGTCGCGGACGGCTCACCGCGCGGCCGGAAGGCCGCGGCCGTCGTCCGTGCGGCGGCCCGGCAGGAGGGCGTCGCCGTCGGCACGCCCGGGAAGGACCGCCCGCTGCTGGTCACCGCGGGGTGGGCGGGCGCCACGACGGCTGCGGAGGCCGTCGAGAGCGGCGAGACCCGCGCCCAGGGCGTGTACCTCGCCCCCTGGCTGCTGACCCGTCCGGTGCTGAGCCCCAGCGCCGGCCAGCTGATACCGCTGCGCTTCACCCCGCGTACCAAGGAGGCCATGGCGTACGCCGAGGCGCTGTCCGCGCGGCTGCCCGGCGAGTACCCCACCGGCAGCGGATACGAGGCCTGGCAGCGGGCCCGCGGCGAGTCGCCGGCGCCCCGGCCCCGGCTCTTCGCCGCCTCCACCGCCTATGTGCCCGGAACCATGATCTCCGCGGACGGTGAGGGCGCGGGCGGCCACCACCACGGAGCGGCCGTCGCCGACTGGCTGCCGTCGGGAATGATCTCGGCGGTCAGCGGCCCGATGAGGGAGGGATGAGCAATGACCCGGGACCGCAAACGCGTCGATGGCCAGTGGGCACTCGGCGAGAGGGAACCGCTCAACGCCAATGAGCAGTTCAAGCAGGCGGAGGATCCGCTGCTGGTGCGGGAACGCATCGAGAAGATCTACGCGCGGGAGGGGTTCGCCTCCATCCCGCCGGACGATCTGCGCGGCAGGTTCCGCTGGTGGGGCCTCTACACCCAGCGCCGGCCCGGCATCGACGGCGGGCGCACCGCCACCCTCGCCCCGGAGGAGCTCGACGACGAGTACTTCATGCTCCGGGTGCGGGTGGACGGCGGCGGGCTGAACGTCGCCCAGCTCCGCGAGATCGCCGCGCTGTCGACGGAGTTCGCGCGCGACACCGCCGACATCACCGACCGGCAGAACATCCAGTTCCACTGGATCCGCGTCGAGGACGTGCCCGAGATCTGGCGCCGGCTGGAGGCGGTGGGGCTGTCCACCACGGAGGCCTGCGGGGACTGCCCGCGCGTCATCCTGGGCAGCCCGGTCGCCGGGGTAAGCGCCGACGAGGTGCTGGACGGCACCCCCGCGATCCGGGAGATCACCGAGCGGTTCATCGGGGACCCGTCGCTGTCCAATCTGCCGCGCAAGTTCAAGTCGTCCGTGTCGTGGCTGCCCGACGTGCCCTTCCAGATCCACGACCTCTCCTTCCTCGGCGCCGAACACCCGGAGCTGGGGCCGGGGTTCGACCTGTGGGTGGGCGGCGGTCTGTCGACGAACCCGCGGCTCGCGGACCGGGCCGGCGCCTGGGTGCCGCTCTCCGAGGTGGCCGAGGTCTGGGCGGGGGTGGCCGGGCTGTTCCGTGACTACGGCTACCGGCGGCTGCGCAACCGGGCCCGGCTGAAGTTCCTCGTCGCCGACTGGGGTGTGCAGCGGTTCCGGGAGGTCCTGGAGCAGGAGTACCTCGGCAGGCGGCTGGCCGACGGCCCCGCGCCGGTGCTGCCCGCTTCGCCGGTCGACCACATCGGCGTGCACAAGCAGCGGGACGGGCTGCACTACGTGGGTGCGGCGCCGGTGGTGGGCCGGGTCTCCGGCACCCGGCTGGCCGCGCTCGCGGACGCCGCGGAGGCGCACGGCTCCGACCGGCTGCGGCTGACGCCGTACCAGAAGGTGCTGGTGCTGGACGTGGCGGACCCGGAGCCGCTGGTGCGCCGGCTCGAGTCGCTCGACCTGCGGGTGGACGCCTCGCCGTGGCGGCGGGCGACCATGGCGTGCACGGGTCTGGAGTACTGCAAGCTCGCGATCGTCGAGACGAAGGCCCGCGCGGCGGAGCTGGTGGCCGAGCTGGAACGGCGGCTCGGGGACCAGCGGGCGGACATCACCATCAACCTCAACGGCTGCCCGAACGCCTGCGCGCGTACGCAGGTCGCGGACATCGGCCTGAAGGGCCAGCTCATCACGGGCCCCGACGGCAGCCAGGCGGAGGGCTTCCAGGTCCACCTGGGCGGCGCGCTCTCCCTCTCCCAGGAGGACGAGGCGGCCCTCGGCCGCAAGCCCCGCGGAGTGAAGGTGCTCGCGGACGACCTCCCCGACTTCGTGGAGAACCTGGTCCGCAACTACCGCGCGGATCGGGCCGACGAGTCGGAAACCTTCACCCAATGGCTCACCCGAGCCGAGGACTCCCAACTAACCCCCTGACCCCCCTCTCCCCCAAGGCGCCCACGGCCCCCCAGCCGTGGGCGCCTCCACGTCTCCGCACCTCCGCGCCCCCGCGCCCCAGCGCCTCCGCGCCTCCGCGCCCCCGCGCCCCCGCGCCTCCGCGCCCCCGCGTCTCCGCGGGCAGTCGTGCCGCTGGGGCGGCACGGGTGGGCGCGACGGCACCCTGTAAGCGCCAGGCCGCGCAACACCCCCCGCCCAGCCCCAACGCCGGCCGGCGTCACCGCACACGTACGGCCCCCGCCCCCTCCCGCGGAACGGGCAGAGGACGAGGGCCGTACGAAAGGTGGAACCGGAGACGACCGCAGGCTACGGTGCACCCTCGCACCGCACTCCCGCGCCGTGTTCTACGACCCCGCGGCCGCCCCCGGGCTCATGGCGCCGGCACCAACACCCGCACCGCGACCGGCATCACCGCAGCCCCCTGCTGCGCAGCACCCGGCGCTCCAGCGGACTGAACACCAGCAGATCGATCAGCACACCCACCGCGAGGATCAGCAGGATCCCGAAGAACACCCCGGGAAGATCGATCGCCTCCCGCGAGTTCGCCAGATAGCGCCCCAGTCCGACCCCCAGGTCGGGCGACGACGCGATCAGCTCCGTCGCCATCAGCGACCGCCAGGAGAACGCCCACCCCTGCTTGAGCCCCGCCGTGTACCCGGGCAGCGCGGCCGGCAGCACGATGTACCGCGCGCCCCGCAACCCCGTCGCCCCGATCGTCCGCCCGGCCCGCAGATACAGCGGCGGCACCTGGTCGATCCCGGAGACCAGCCCCACCGCGATCGACGGCACCGCGCCGAGCAGGATCACCGTGTACATCGCCGTGTCGGTCAGCCCGAACCAGATGATCGCCGCCGGCACCCACGCCACGGAGGGAAGGGACTGCAGCCCCGACAGCACGGGGCTCAGCGTCGCCCGGACGACCGGCACCCGCGCCACGACCAGTCCCAGCGGCGTGCCGATGGCGAGCGCGGCCAGGAACCCCAGCAGCCCCCGCTCCAGACTGGTCCACACGATGTCGAAGAGCGTCCCCTGCCGCCACAGCGTGAGGAAGCTGTCGCCGACGGCGCGCGGGCTGGGCAGCCGTTCCTCGGACACCAGCCCGAGGGTGTGCAGCAGCTGCCACACCGTGAGGACCGCGGCCACGCCGAGCAGCGGCGGCGCCACCTTCTGCCGCAGCACCTGCCGGACCGGGACCCGGGACACCGGCACCGAGTCCAGCGAGTCGAGCCCCGCCTCCAGCCCGGCGAGCTCCTCGTCGGCGCCCACCGGTTCCGTCGTACGGGTGTCAGTGCCGCCCATGGCGCCGGATCTCCTTCCGCAGCTGGTCGGTGATCTCTGCGGACAGCTCGGCCACCGCGGGGTCCTCGATGCGGCGCGGCTGCGGCATGTCGATAGTCCACTCGCGGGCGATCCGGCCGGGCCGGCAGGACAGCAGGACGACGCGCTGCGCCAGCCGCACCGCCTCGCGCACGTTGTGCGTGACGAAGAGGACGGAGACGCCGGTCTCCTGCCAGATCCGGGTCAGTTCCTCGTGCAGGACGTCGCGGGTGATGGCGTCGAGCGCGGCGAACGGCTCGTCCATCAGCAGGACTTCGGAGTCCTGGGCGAGCGCCCGGGCGAGCGCGACGCGCTGGCGCATGCCGCCGGAGAGTTCGTGGACCCGCTTGTCGTAGGCGTCCTGCAGCCGCACCAGGCTCAGCAGTTCCTCCGCCCGGGCCCGGCGTTCGGGCCGGGGCACGCCCCGCAGTCTGAGCACCAGTTCGATGTTCTTGCCCGCCGTCAGCCACGGGAACAGCGCGTGTTCCTGGAACATCAGGGCGGGCCGGCCGCCGGCCACCTCTATGCGGCCCGACGAGGGCTCGTCGAGCCCGGCCACCAGGTTCAGCAGGGTGGACTTGCCGCAACCGGACGCCCCGAGCAGGCAGATGAACTCGCCCGGCGCGACGTCGAGGCTGATGTCCTGCAGGACCGTCTGGACGCCTTCCGGCCGGACGAAGGACTTGTGGGCGCCGACCACACGGACGGCCGGGGTGCGGGGTGCGAGGCCGGCCGCGCCGGACGCAGCCTCCTTCACCGTGATCGTTGTCGGATGCACTGAGGTCAACTCCTGGGTGCGGGGAAGGCGGTCGGCGCGGTGCCGCGCCTCATGACACTCCGAGCCCGGCGTCGTCGGCCGCCGGCCGGCCCTCTGCCGCGCGAACCCTGTTGAGCGTGTCGAGGTCGTAGATGCCGTGCAGGTCGGGCCGTTCCATCAGCCCGGCCCGGACGGCGTGTTCGGCCTGGGCGCCGAGGGTGCCGGCCAGGGGGTCGTCGGTGAAGGTGAGGGACGGCCAGGCCGCGTCGATGATCCCGTCCGGCAGGGCCTTCCCGGTCAGCTGCCGCAGTGCCGCGTTCGCGGCGTCCTTGGCCTGGTCCGGCCGGCCGTTGATCCACGCGTTGGTCCGCACGGACCCGCGGACGACGGCCTCGACGACGTCCCGGTGTTCCTCGAGGAAGCGCTGCGACACGACGAGGTTGGTGATGACGAACTTCTGGTCCGGCCACAGGCTCGCCTCGTCCAGCAGCACCTTCGCGCCCTCGGCGATCAGCAGGGAGGCCGTCGGTTCCGGTACCCAGGCCCCGTCGATGGAGCCGGACCTGAACGCGGACGGCGTCAGCTTGTTGTCGGTGCGCACCACGGACACGTCGCCGCGTCCGGAGGCCGGGTCGACGTGCCAGCCCTGCCGGGCGATCCAGTCCAGCAGGGCCACGTCCTGGGTGTTGCCGAGCTGCGGGCTGGCGATGCGTTTGCCCTTGACGTCGGCGGGCGTCCTGATCTTCTCCGGGTCGACGACGAACCTGACGCCCCGGGAGGCCGCCCCCGCGACGATGCGCAGGCTCTTCCCGTGCGACCGGGTGTAGCTGTTGATCGCCGGCGACGGGCCGATCCAGGCGAGGTCGACGGAGCCGGAGGTCAGCGCCTCGACCGCGGCGGGGCCCGCGTTGAACGTGGTCGCCGACAGTTTCGTGCCGCCGAGCTCCCGCTGGATGATCCCCTCACGCACGCCGACCAGCGCGGTGGCGTGCGTGAGGTTGGGGAAGTAGCCGACCCGCACCTCGTCCACGGAGAGTTTCGGCCCGGCCGGCACCACCTTGGCCCCGGTGTCGACCCGCTCGGACCCGTAGCCGCAGCCGGCGACGGCCAGCAGGGCGAGCAGGGCCGCCACGGCCGCGCGCAGCCGCGCCGCACCGCTCATGCCCCGGACCCTCCCGGGGCGCGCGCGACGAACGACTCGCCCGCCATGCCCGCGGTCAGGGTCGCCCCGTCGGCCGGGTCGATCAGGAGGAACGATCCGGTGCGGCGGGACACGACGTAGGGGTCGAGGGCGACCGGCTCGGCGGTGCGGACCCGGATCCGGCCGATGTCGTTGGCGACCAGCCGGCCGGGTGCGGGGTGCCTGCTGAGCGGGTCGAGCGTGACCCGGCTCTCGATCTCCCGCACCACCGCCTGCACGGTCCGGGTGGTGTGCTTGAGCAGCACCTTCCGGCCCGGGACCAGCGGCTGGTCGACGAGGTGGCAGACGGTGGCCTCGAACTCCTGCGTCACGGCGGGCGCGGAGGAGACGGGGGCGATCAGGTCGCCGCGGGAGACGTCCAGGTCGTCGGCGAGCAGCACGGTCACCGACTGCGGCGCGCGGGCCGACTCGACCCGTTCGCCCAGCAGGTCGATGGCGCCGATGGACGACCGGCGTCCCGACGGCAGTACGACGACGTCCTGGCCGACGTGCAGGCTGCCGGAGGCGACCAGGCCGGCGTAGCCGCGGTAGTCGGGGTGCTCGGAGGTCTGCGGCCGGATGACGTACTGGACCGGGAAGCGGGCCGGGGCGTGCGCCGGTTCGGCCGTCACCCGCACGGTCTCCAGGTGCTCCAGCATGGTGGGGCCGCCGTACCAGTCCATGTGCGCCGAGGGCGCGACCACGTTGTCGCCGTTCAGCGCCGACATCGGGATGGCGGTGACCGCCGGGACGCCGAGTTCCTGCGCGTAGGCGGTGAACTCGTCGGCGATGTCCGCGAAGACGGACTCGGCGTGGTTCGCCAGGTCCATCTTGTTCACCGCGAGGACCACATGGGGCACCCGCAGCAGGGCGGCGACCGCGGCGTGCCGGCGGGTCTGTTCGACCACGCCGTGCCGGGCGTCGACCAGGACGATCACGAGTTCCGCGGTGGACGCCCCGGTGACCATGTTCCGGGTGTACTGCACGTGCCCGGGGGTGTCGGCCAGGATGAAGCTGCGCCGGGCGGTGGCGAAGTAGCGGTACGCCACGTCGATGGTGATGCCCTGCTCGCGTTCGGCGCGCAGCCCGTCGGTGAGCAGCGCCAGGTCGGGCGTCTCCTGACCGCGGGAGCGGGAGGCCCGTTCGACGGCCTCCAACTGGTCGGAGAGGAGCGACTTGGAGTCGTGCAGCATCCTGCCCACGAGGGTGGACTTGCCGTCGTCGACGGAGCCGGCGGTGGCGAACCGCAGCAGGGTGGAGTGGTGTCCGGCGGTGGAGCCGTGCTCGGTGCCCAGTGTCATCAGAAGTATCCCTCGCGCTTGCGGTCCTCCATCGCGGCCTCCGACATCCGGTCGTCCGCCCGGGTGGCGCCCCGTTCGGTGAGCCGGGACGCGGCGATCTCCTCGATCACGGCGTACGGGTCGGCGGCGCCGGATTCCACCGCGCCGGTGCAGGACATGTCGCCGACCGTGCGGTAGCGCACGGTCCGGGTCTCCACCGGTTCGCCGTCCTTCGGCCCGCCCCAGTCCCCCGCGGTCAGCCACATGCCGCCGCGCTGGAAGACCTCGCGTTCGTGGGCGTAGTAGATCGAGGGCACCTCGATGCCCCTCCCGGCGATGTACTGCCACACGTCCAGCTCGGTCCAGTTGGACAGCGGGAAGACGCGCACGTGCTCGCCGGGCGCGTGCCTGCCGTTGTAGAGCTGCCACAGTTCCGGGCGCTGCCGGCGCGGGTCCCAGCCGCCGAACTCGTCCCGGAGGCTGAACACCCGTTCCTTGGCGCGGGCCTTCTCCTCGTCCCGGCGTCCGCCGCCGAACACCGCGTCGAAGCGGTGGGTGTGGATCGCCTCGACGAGCGGCTGCGTCTGGAGCGGGTTGCGGGTGCCGTCGGGTCGTTCCCTGAGCAGGCCGCGGTCGATGTGGTCCTGCACGGAGGCGACGTGCAGCCGCAGCCCGTGCCGGGCCACCGTCCGGTCGCGGTAGTCGAGCACCTCGGGGAAGTTGTGTCCGGTGTCGACGTGCAGCAGTGAGAACGGCAGCGGCGCCGGCGCGAACGCCTTCAGCGCCAGGTGCAGCATGACGATGGAGTCCTTGCCGCCGGAGAAGAGGATGACGGGGCGCTCCAACTCGCCCGCCACCTCACGGAAGATGTGCACCGCCTCGGATTCGAGTGCGTCCAGATGCCGTACGGGGATGTCTGTCTCGGTCGTCATGTGTGGAGCCCGCATTCCGTCTTGGCGCGCCCGGTCCAGCGGCCGGCCCGGGCGTCCTCGCCCGGGAGGGTCCGCCGGGTGCAGGGAGCACAGCCCACTGAGCCGTAGCCGTCCGAGAGCAATGGGTTGACCAGCACTCCGTGTTCGGCGATGTACATGTCCACGTCCTCGCGGGTCCATCGGGCGATGGGCGAGATCTTCACCTTCTGCCGCCGGGCGTCCCAGTCGACCACCGGTGTCCCGGCGCGCTGCTCCGAGTCGAAGCGGCGCAGTCCGGTGACCCACGCGTCGTACCCGGCGAGTCCTTCCTCGAGCGGCTGGACCTTGCGCAGGTCGCAGCACCGGTCGGGGTCGCGGCGGTAGAGCTCCGGCCCGTACTCGGCGTCCTGCTCGGCGACCGTCTGCCGGGGCAGGAGGGTGACGAGGTTGACGTCCAGGACGGCTTCGACGGCGTCCCGGGTGCCGATGGTCTCGGGGAAGTGGTAGCCGGTGTCGAGGAAGACGACGTCCACCCCCGGTGCGACCCGGGCGGCGAGATGCGCCACCACGGCGTCCTCCATCGAGGACGTGACGCACAGGCGTGACCCGAAGGTGTCCACGGCCCAGCGCAGGATCTCCAGCGCCGGTGCCTCTTCCAGCTCCGTCCCGGCCCGGATCGCCAGTTGCTGGAGTTCGTGCATCTGTAGCCCTCTCGATACGTCCCCGGGCGGAGAGCCGAGGAAAGACAGGTGGAGAGCGCGCGTCCACGCCTCACCGGGCTGCTGAACGGCAGGCGCAGGCTAGCCGGGCCGGTGTACACGTCGCTGACGCCGCACTGACCCCGCCCCTCGAGCCGCGGTCGGCCGCCGCGCGCCCAGTCCGTCGTCAGCACGCGGTCAGCGGGTGCTGCCAGCATCCGGCTCTCGAAGGTGCTCGTGAGCGAGGAGAGAAGAGGCCCCGACATGGTGTCCACGGGAGCATCGGCACGCCGGGCGTCCGGCGCGGCGGAGGTCCGCCGGCTGGACCGGGTGATCATCAGGTTCGCGGGGGACTCCGGTGACGGGATGCAGCTCACCGGTGACCGTTTCACCTCGGAGACCGCGTCCTTCGGCAACGACCTCTCCACGCTGCCGAACTTCCCCGCCGAGATCCGCGCGCCCGCCGGCACCCTGCCCGGGGTGTCGTCGTTCCAGCTCCACTTCGCCGACCACGACATCCTCACCCCCGGCGACGCGCCGAACGTGCTGGTGGCGATGAACCCGGCCGCGCTGAAGGCCAACATCGGCGACCTGCCGCGCGGTGCGGAGATCATCGTCAACACCGACGAGTTCACCAAGCGGGCGATGCAGAAGGTCGGCTACGACAGCAGCCCGCTGGAGGACGGCTCTCTCGACGGTTACCACCTGCACCCGGTGCCGCTGACCACGCTGACCGTCGAGGCGCTCAAGGAGTTCGACCTCAGCCGCAAGGAGGCCGAACGCAGCAAGAACATGTTCGCGCTGGGCCTGTTGTCGTGGATGTACCACCGGCCCACCGAGGGCACGGAGCGGTGGCTGAACACCAAGTTCGCAGGGAAGCCCGGCATCGCGGCGGCGAACATCGCGGCGTTCCGGGCGGGCTTCAACTTCGGTGAGACGACGGAGGACTTCGCGGTCTCCTACGAGATCGCACCGGCCGCCTTCCCGGCGGGCACCTACCGGAACATCTCGGGGAACCTGGCGCTGTCCTACGGGCTGGTCGCGGCGTCCCGTCAGGCGGACCTGCCGCTCTACCTCGGCTCGTACCCGATCACCCCGGCCTCGGACATCCTGCACGAGCTGAGCCGGCACAAGAACTTCGGCGTGCGGACCTTCCAGGCCGAGGACGAGATCGCCGGCATCGGAGCCGCGCTGGGCGCCGCCTTCGGCGGATCCCTCGCGGTCACCACCACCTCCGGCCCCGGTGTGGCGCTGAAGTCCGAGACGATCGGGCTCGCCGTCTCCCTGGAACTGCCCCTGCTGGTCGTGGACATCCAGCGCGGCGGCCCCTCGACCGGCCTGCCCACCAAGACCGAGCAGGCCGACCTGCTCCAGGCGATGTACGGCCGCAACGGCGAGGCACCGGTCCCGGTGATCGCTCCCCGCACCCCGGCCGACTGCTTCAACGCCGCGCTCGAAGCCGCCCGCATCGCGCTGACCTACCGCACCCCCGTCTTCCTCCTCTCCGACGGCTACCTCGCCAACGGCTCCGAGCCCTGGCGCGTACCGGAGGTGAGCGAACTACCGGATCTCACCGTCCAGTTCGCCCAGAACGTCAATCACGTCCTCGACGACGGCACCGAGGTGTTCTGGCCTTACAAGCGTGACCCGCGGACGCTGGCCCGCCCCTGGGCGATCCCGGGGACCCCGGGCCTGGAGCACCGCATCGGCGGCATCGAGAAGCAGGACGGCACGGGCAACATCTCCTACGACCCCGCCAACCACGACTTCATGGTCCGCACCCGGCAGGCCAAGATCGACGGCATCGACGTACCCGACATCGAGGTCGACGACCCGCACGGCGCACGCACACTCGTCCTGGGCTGGGGATCGACCTACGGACCGATCACGGCGGCCGTGCGCCGCATCCGCAAGGAGGGCGGCCGGATCGCGCAGGCCCACCTGCGCCACCTCAACCCCTTCCCGCACAACCTGGGCACGGTCCTCGCGGCGTACGACAAGGTGGTGGTCCCGGAGATGAACCTCGGCCAGCTCGCCACCCTGATCCGGGCGAAGTACCTGGTCGACGCCCGCTCGTACAACCAGGTCAACGGCATGCCGTTCAAGGCGGAGCAGCTCGCCACGGCGCTCAAGGAGGCCCTCGATGACTGACGCCAACGCGCTGCTCCAGCTCGTGCCCCGGGCCGAGGGCAAGCAGTCGATGAAGGACTTCAAGTCCGACCAGGAAGTGCGCTGGTGCCCCGGCTGCGGTGACTACGCGGTCCTGGCCGCCGTGCAGGGCTTCATGCCCCAGCTCGGCCTCGCCCGCGAGAACATCGTCTTCGTCTCCGGCATCGGCTGCTCCTCCCGCTTCCCGTACTACATGAACACCTACGGGATGCACTCCATCCACGGCCGCGCCCCCGCCATCGCCACCGGCCTGGCCACCTCCCGGCGCGACCTGTCCGTCTGGGTCGTCACCGGCGACGGCGACGCCCTCTCCATCGGCGGCAACCACCTCATCCACGCCCTGCGCCGCAACGTCAACCTCAAGATCCTGCTCTTCAACAACCGGATCTACGGCCTCACCAAGGGCCAGTACTCCCCCACCTCCGAAGTCGGCAAGATCACCAAGTCGACGCCGATGGGCTCCCTCGACGCCCCGTTCAACCCGGTCTCCCTCGCGCTCGGCGCCGAAGCCTCCTTCGTCGCCCGCACCGTCGACTCCGACCGCAAGCACCTCACTGAGGTGCTGCGCCAGGCCGCCGACCACCCCGGCACCGCCCTCGTCGAGATCTACCAGAACTGCAACATCTTCAACGACGGCGCCTTCGACGTCCTCAAGGACCGCCAGCAGGCCGAGGAAGCCGTCATCCGCCTCGAACACGGCGCCCCCATCCGCTTCGGCGCCGACCAGGCCAAGGGCGTCGTCCGCGACCCCGCCACCGGCGACCTCCGGGTCGTCACCGTCACCCCCGACAACGCAGCCGACATCCTGGTCCACGACGCCCACTCCCCCTCCCCGACCACCGCGTTCGCCCTCTCCCGCCTCGCCGACCCCGACACCCTCCACCAGACCCCGATCGGCGTCTTCCGCTCCGTCCAGCGACCCGTCTACGACACCCTCATGACCGACCAGCTCGACACCGCCGTCGAACAACACGGCAAGGGCGACCTCGCCGCCCTCCTCACCGGCGCCGACACCTGGACCGTCGACGGCGCGAAGGAGCGGTAGGCGATGCTGCGTCCGGTGCCCCGGCCCGCCGGGCTGTTCGACCAGGTGGTGGCCCGGCTGCGTCAGCAGATCACCTCGGGGGCCTGGCCCGTGGGCTCCCGCATCCCGACCGAGCCGGAACTGGTCCGGCAGCTCGGGGTGGCCCGCAACACCGTCCGGGAGGCCTTGCGGGCGCTCGCCCACAACGGCCTCCTGGACATCCGCCACGGTTCCGGCACCTATGTGGTGGCGACCAGCGAACTGGCCGGGGTGATGCGGCGCCGCTTCGCCGCCGCCGGCCCGGGTGACACGGCCGACGTACGCGACGCCCTGGAGGTCGCCGCGGCGGGGCTGGCCGCCCGGCGGCGTACCGAGGAGGACCTGCGGGAGCTGGACGGGCTGCTGGAGCGGGGCGCCGGTGCCGCCTTCCACCGGGCGGTGGTGGCCGCGTCCCACAACGAGGTGCTGATCACCCTGTACGCGGACCTCACCCAGCTGGCGCCGCCCTGCTGCGCGTCGCACCCGGACCCGCGCGGCGACCACGCCCGGCTGCTCTCGGCGATCCGTGCCTCGGCCCCCCGGGCGGCCGGCACCGAGGCGGCCGCCCACACCTCGGACGGCCGCCCGGCAATCGTCTGACCCGTGGGCGTCCCGGTCAGAGCGGGATCTCGAAGTGGACCGTGGCCACGCCCGGGCCGTGCTCGCCGGTGGTGCGGGCGTCGAAGATCTCCTTGGCCGTGCTCCGCCAGAACGCCTCGGCGCCTTCGACGCGCACATTGGTGTGGAGGTAGAGGCAGTCGTAGCCGGGGGTCCGCGCGACGAAGTCGCGGGCCGCGTCCACCAGTGTGCGGGCGAGGCCCCGGCGCCGGTGTTCCGGGCGGACGTAGACGCGGACGAGTTGGGCGGTGCTGCCCGACGGGTAGCGCTCGGCCAGCCAGCGGGGGTGCGGCGGGTGCGCCGGGCCGTGGGAGTGCACGCCGGTGGTGGCGACCACCTCGCCGTCGTGGACGGCCACGAGGAGGACGTGCCGGGGGTCGTCGAGATAGGTGCCCCGGAGGTCGGTCACGTCGCGGTGCCAGCGGGGCACGTACCCGTATCCGAACTCCTTGTAGAACGTGTCGAGCATGACGGCGCGGGCGCCGTCGACGTCCGCCGGGGTGGCGGGACGCACCGTGTAACCGGCGGGCGGGGTCGGACTCATCGTGAGGGCCTTCCGTTCGGGGGCCTCACAGTACCTGACAATGAAAATGATTACCGATATCGTGTCGACGGTCGCGGTCCCGGTGTCGGGGCCGCGTCACAGGCGACGACGCGAAAAGGGGATCCGTGGCTCATCTGCTGGTGGTCGAGAGCTGGGTCGGTTCGATGAGCAGGCTGCTGCCACGGGCGATCCGGGAGGGCGGGCACGAGTTCACGTTCCTCACCCGCGATCTGCACCACTACCTGCGCTCGGCGCCCGAGGGCGCGGCGCACCCGCTGCTCGGGGCGCGCAACGTCATCACCGCGGACACCAACGACACCGAGGCGCTGCTGCCCCAAGTGGAGCGGCTGCACGCCGTGCTGGGCTTCGACGGGGTGCTGACGTCCTGCGACTACTACCTGCCCACGGTGGCGCTGACGGCCGCCCGGCTCGGGCTGCCCGGACCGCCGCCCGAGGCGGTGGGGAACGCCTGCCGCAAGGACGCCACCCGCCGGGTCCTGGCCGACGTCGGGGTGCCCGGGCCGCGGTTCGCGGTGCACGAGGAGTGGTCGCGGATCGCGGCGGCGGCGCGGGAGATCGGCTACCCGCTGGTGGTCAAGCCCGTCGACCTGTGCGCGGGGATGTTCGTGCGCCGGGTGGACGACGAGGAGCAACTCGCCTCCTGCGTCGCCGCGCTGGCCGGGTTCCCGGTGAACGCGCGCGGGCAGCGGCGGGCGCCCGCGGTGCTGCTCGAAGAGCTGCTGGACGGCCCGGAGGTGAGCGTCGAGACCGTGTCGCACGCGGGCGCGGTGCAGGTCGTCGGGGTGACCGACAAGAGTGTCGGCGGGGCGCCCGCGTTCGTCGAGACCGGCCACATGTTCCCCGCCGCCCTGCCCGCCGGGGACGCCGAGGCCGCCGAGCAGACCGCGCTCGGCGCGCTCAAGGCGCTCGGCCTGACGGACGGCGTGGTGGCGCACACCGAGATCAAGCTGACCTCCGCGGGACCGCGGGTGGTCGAGGTGAACCCGCGGCCCGCCGGGAACCGCATCACCGAACTGATACGGCACGTCACCGGCGTCGACCTCGCCGCCGCGTTCGTGGACGTCTCCCTGGGCCGCGCCCCCGACCTGCGGCGCACGGACACGGGGTTGCGCAGCGCCGCCATCGGCTTCCTCGTACCCGGGACCGCGGGGACGCTCGAAGCGCTGGACGCCGGTGCCGTACGCACCGCGCCCGACGTTCTCGAGGTGCAGCTCGCCGAACCGGGGCGGCAGGTGAAGGCGGCGGGCAGCAACAACGAGTACCTGGGGCATGTGATGGCGGGCGACCCGGACGGCAGCGGCGCCCGCGCCCGGGTGGAGTCCCTGCTCGACGAGGTGCGGTCCGGGCTGGTGATCCGATGAGCCGCACCGCCCCAGCGTCCGCCCGCGCGGCAACGTACGACGAACTGCTGGCGCGCGCCCGCGCCGGCGGGCTGGGACCGGATCCGGCCGCGCTGCGGATCTCCGTGGCGTTCACCACCCGGCAGGCCGTACGGCACGAGGGACGCGGCACCGGTTACCGCAACGAGGTGCTCAGCCTGCGGCTGGCCGAGGCCGTCGGCAGTTGCGCGGTCGAGCCCGGCGCGCTGCCCGACGGCGCGGTGGAGGACTGCGCGGGCGCGGACCTGGCCCGGCTGCTGGCGCATCCGGTGCCGGCGGTGCGGGTCGCCGCGCTGGACGCGTATCTGATGCACGTCACCCCGCACACCCCGGACCACGGGGCACGGCCCGTCGCCCTGCCCGCCGGGACGTCGCTGGAGAAGTCCCGGGCCCGCGCCGAGGCCGTCGCCGGGCTGCTCGTCCTGCCGCCCGGCTCGACGGTGCTCGTGGTCGGCGTGGTCAACTCGCTTTTGGAGGCCCTGCGTTCGCGAGGGCTTGGCTATGTCCCGTGCGACCTCAAGGGCGGGGTCACCGAGTGGGGCGAGACGGTCGTCACCGACGCCCTCGCCGCGGCAGGGCGGTGCGACGCGCTGCTGGTGTCCGGGATGACCCTGGGCAACGGGACCTTCGAGCCGCTGCGGGAGCACGCGCTGCGGTCGGGCAAGCAGCTGGTGATGTTCGCCCAGACCGGCAGCGCCGTACTCCCCCGCTTCCTGGGCCACGGGGTGAGCGCGGTGTGCGCGGAGCCGTACCCCTTCTTCTGGCTGGACGGCGGTCCCGGCACCCTCCACCGCTACCGCGCCGACCTGCCGGGAGGCACCCGGTGACCGCCACCGCCGCCGTACGGCCCGCCGCCCGCCCGGAACTGCTCTCCCTGCTCGGCCGCACCCCCGTCGTGCGGGTCACCGCCCCGCTGCCCGGGCCGCACCCCGGCTTCTGGGCCAAACTCGAAGGGCTCTCCGCGGGCGGGATGAAGGCGCGGGCGGCCGTCTCGATGCTGATGGGCGCCCGTGAACGCGGCGAACTGCTGCCGGGGGCACCGGTGGTGGAGTCCACCTCGGGCACCCTCGGCGTCGGACTCGCCTTCGCCGGCCAGGCGCTCGGGCACCCGGTCGTCCTGGTGGGTGACAGCGAACTGGAACCGTCGATGCGGCAGTTGCTCCGGTCGTACGGGGTGCGGCTGGAGATCGTGGACCGGCCCGCGCCCCGGGGCGGCTGGCAGGCGGCGCGTCTGGCCCGGCTGCGCGAACTGCTCGGTGGGCTGCCCGACGCCTACTGGCCCGACCAGTACAACAACCCCGACAACACGTCCGGGTACGCCTCACTGGCCGCCGAACTCGCGGCGCAGCTGGACCACTTGGACGTCCTGGTGTGCAGTGTGGGGACCGGCGGGCACAGCGCCGGGATCATTGGACCGCTGCGCCGGCACTGGCCCGCACTGCGGCTGATCGGTGTGGACTCCACCGGCTCCACCATCTTCGGGCAGCCCGCCCGGCCCCGGCTGATGCGGGGCCTCGGCAGCAGCATTCATCCGCGCAACGTCGCCTACGACGCCTTCGACGAGGTGCACTGGCTCGGCCCGGCCGAGGCGGTGGACGGCTGCCGTCGGCTGGCCCGGGGGAGTTTCGTCAGCGGCGGCTGGAGCACCGGCGCGGTCGCCCGGGTCGCCGCCTGGGCGGCCCGCGTCCACCCCGGCGCGGTCGTGGCGACCGTCTTCCCCGACGGACCGCACCGCTACCTCGGCACCGTCTACGACGACGACTTCACCACCGCGCACGGCGTCGACCCGGACGCGGCGGCCACCCGTCCCGTGCAGATCCCGCACCCGTACGCGGCCGAGGCCACCGGCTGGGCGCGCTGCACCCGCGTCACCGACCCGCTCGAAACCGCTCCCGGGGGGACCCCGTGAAGACCGGTCTGCGCACCGTGCGCCTCGCGCTCACCGAGCCGCTGCGCATCTCCCGTTCGACGATGGCCGCGCGGGACGCCGTGTGGCTGAGCGTCGAGCACGACGGCGTGACCGGTCACGGCGAGGCCGTCAGCAGCGTCTACTACCGCCTCGACACCGGAGGTCTCGTACGCCACCTCACCGCCGCGGGCAGTCGCCTGGCCCGCTTCCCCGACCCCGAAGCGGCCCTGGAGGCGCTGCGTACGGGCGAGTCGACCGGGGAACCGGCTCCCCCCGCCGTGACCGCCGCCGTCGAGGCGGCGCTGCTGGACCTCGTAGGGAAACGCGCGGGCCATCCCGTCCACCGGCTCCTGGGCGCCGCGGACACCCCGGTCGCCGCCACCGCCCGCACCCTCGGCATCACCTCCCCCGCGCGGGCGGCGGAGCGGGCCCGCTCCCTCGTGGCGAAGGGCTTCGGCGTGCTCAAGGTCAAGGCGGGGACGCCCGATCCCGAGGACGACGTGGCGCGCGTACGGGCCGTCCGCGACGCCGCGCCCCGCGCCCGGCTGCTCCTCGACCCCAACGGCGCCTGGACCGCGGCGCGGGCCCGGGCGCTGCTGCCCCGGTTCGCGGAACTGGGCGTCGAGGCCGTCGAACAGCCCCTGGCGCCGGGTGCCCCGGAGGCCCTGGCGGAGCTGGCCGCGCGCTCGCCGCTGCCGGTCGTCGCCGACGAGGACGCCGTGGACCTGGAGGACGTACGCCGGCTGGCCGGCCGCGTCCACGGCGTCAACGTCAAACTCGCCAAGTGCGGAGGGGTGCACGCGGCCCTGCGCATCGCCGAGTCGATCGAGGGCAGCGGCACGCGGCTGATGCTGGGCTGTCTCACCGCCAGCAGCCTGGGGCTCGCGCCCGCCGTGCACCTCGCCGACCGGGCGCGCTGGGCCGACCTGGACGGGCATCTGCTGCTCGCCCACGACCCGTGGAGCGGCATCGGCGGCGAGGACGGCCGGGTGCGGGCGAGCGGTCTGCCGGGACTGGGCGTCGAGCGGCGGGAGGCGCGCCGTGCGGACCTGGCATGAGATACGCGGCTTCCCGCCCGCCGTGCGGCTGCTGCTCGTCAACCAGCTCGGCGTCAACACCGGCTTCTATCTGCTCATCCCCTATCTCGCCACCCACCTCACCGAGGACCTGGGCATGTCGGCCGCCGTCGTCGGCGTCGTCCTCGGGGTGCGCAACCTCAGCCAGCAGGGCCTGTTCGTGATCGGCGGCTCCGCCTCCGACCGGCTCGGCGCACGCGGCGTCATCATCGCCGGCTGCGCGCTGCGCACCGCCGGGTTCGCGCTGTTCGCGCTCGGGGACGACCTGGGCGTGCTGCTCGCCGCGTCCGTCCTCAGCGGGTTGGCGGGGGCACTGTTCAACCCGGCCGTACGCGCCTACGTGGCGCAGGAGGCGGAGGAGCGCCGGGCCGAGGCGTTCGCCCTGTTCAACGTGTTCGCCACGACGGGCGCGCTGATCGGGCCGCTGCTGGGCGGCGCGCTGCTGCTCGTGGACTTCCGCGCCGCGGCGCTGACCGCCGCCGGGATCTTCGCGGTCCTCACCGTCGCGCAGGCCCTGGTGCTGCCGGCCCGGCGGGTCCGGCCGAGCGGGGGCGGGGTGCTCGCCGACTGGCGGGAGGTGCTCGGCAACCGGGCCTTCCTGGCCTTCGCGCTCGCCATGTCCGGTCTGTTCACCCTGGAGAGCCAGCTGTACCTGCTGCTGCCCCACGGGGCCCGCCGGGCCACCGGCTGGGACGGCGCCGCCGGGCTCGTCCTCCTCGTCGTCGCCCTCGCCGGCCTCACCCTCCAGCTGCGGCTCACCCGCGCGCTCGCACCCCGCGGGGACAGGGCCCGCTGGATCGCGGCGGGGCTCGGCCTCATGGGGCTGGCCTTCCTGCCTCCCGCGCTGTCCGCGGGCGCGTCCGGGAGCCCGGACGGCGTGGCCGGCGCGGTGCTGGGCGTCCTGCCGGTGCTGGCGGGCGCCCTGCTGCTGCACCTCGGGGTGATGGTCGCCCAGCCGTTCGTGCTGGAGCTGATACCGGGCTTCGGCCGTCCCGAGCTGACCGGCACCCGCTTCGGGATCTTCTACGTCGTCTCGGGCGTCGCCGCCGCGCTGGGCAACACCCTCGTCGGCTGGTCCATGGACGCCGGGCGGGACAGCGGCGCCGCGTGGCTGCCGTGGGCGTGCTGCGCGCTGACCGGGCTGGCGTCCGCGCTCGGTGTCGTCCGGCTGCGCCGGCTGGGGTCGCTGCCCGCGCCACCGGAGCCCTCCGTGTCCGCGGCCGTACCAGGAAGGACCCCGGCATGACCGGAAACCTGCTCACCGACAACCCCGCGCTGTACGAGGCCCGTTTCCCCGACCCCGGCCGGCTGGCCGGACGCTGGGCGGAGGACTGCCTGCGACGGCACCGCGCCGGACGGCGGGTGCTGGACATGGGGTGCGGCACCGGCCGCGACGCCGCGTGGCTGCACCGCGCCGGCCGCGAGGTGACCGGCGCGGACCTCTCCGAGGCCATGCTCGCGCACGCCCGCGCACACCATCCGGGGCCCGGGTACGTCCGTGCCGACCTGCACGCTTTCGACCTGGGGCGCGGGGAGTTCGACGCCGTGGTGTGCCTGGACAGCGCCCTGCTGTACTGCCACACCAACGCCCAGCTCGACGGCTTCCTGTCGTCCTGCCGCCGCGCCCTGGCCCCGGGCGGACTGCTCGTCGCGGAGATGCGCAACGGCGCGTACTTCCTCGGCCGCACCGATCTGCTCGACACGCCCACGGCCGGGGAGTTCGCCTGGCGGGGCACCGTCCACCGGTCCGTCACCACCCTCACGGTGGACCGCACGGACCAGCTGCTGCGCCGCCGAAGGGTGTGGACCGCGGACGACGGGTCGGAGCCCGTCGAACAGCGCTCCGCGTGGCGGCTGCTGTTCCCGCAGGAACTGCGCCATCTGCTGGCCGCGCACGGCTTCGAGGTCCTGGAGCTGCACGACGGGCCGGGGCCGCGCACCGAACCGCCCTGGCGGGAGGGCCTGCTCCCCGGCCGTACCGCCGACGCCGACCGGCTGCACGTGGTGGCCCGTCCGCTCGGACCGCCCACCGGCACCACTACCCACTGAGGAATCCCATGCACGACGACACGACCCGCCCCCTCCCCTTTCCCGCGCTGCGCCGCCGCGGCTTCCTCGCAGCGACCGGCGCGGGGACGCTCGCACTGGCCGGCTGCGGCGGCGGCTCCGGTTCCGACGACGGCGGGGGCGGCGGCTCCCCGAAGAAGGGCGGGCGGCTGCGCGCCGCGTTCGCGGGCGGCGGCGCGAGCGAGACCCTCGACCCGCACCTCGCCAACCTGTTCGCCGACGTCGCCCGCGCCAAGGCCCTGTTCGACAAGCTCGCCGACTACGGCGCCGACCTCTCCGCCCAACCTCGCCTCGCCGAGAAGTGGGAGCCCGACAAGGCGCTGGACCGCTGGCGGATCACCCTGCGCGAGGCCACCTTCCACGACGGCAGACCCGTCACCGCGCGGGACGTCCTGTACAGCTACCGCCGTATAGCCGACCCGAAGCGGGCGTTCCGCGCCAAGGCCTCCCTGGAACCCATCGACCTCGACGCCAGCCGCGCCACCGGCGCACGCTCCCTCGAGTTCGTCCTCAAACGGCCCACGGCCGAATTCCCCAACGTGCTGGCCGCGTTCGGCGCGTACATCGTGCCCGAGGGCGCCACCGGGTTCGACACGGCGCCGGTCGGCTCCGGGCCGTTCCGCTTCGTGTCCTTCACGCCGGGCCGCTCGGCGGTCTTCCGCCGCTACGACGACTACTGGGAGGGCGCCCCGCACCTCGACGAGGTCGAGTTCCTGGTGGCGAACGAGGAGTCGGCACGGATCAACGCGCTGCTCGGCGGGCAGATCGAGTACGCCCACGAGCTGAACCCCACCACCGCCCGCGCCCACGAGAACGAGGGGCGGATCGGGATCGTGCGGCTGCGGGGCAGCGCCATGCAGGCGTTCTGCATGAAGACCGACCGGCCGCCGTTCGACGACCCTCGGGTGCGCCGGGCGTTCTTCCTCATCGCCGACCGCCGGGAACTCGTCGAGGGCGCCCTGTCCGGCGCGGGCGAGGTCGGCAACGACCTGTTCGGCAAGGGCTACGAGTACTACGCCGGCGGACTGCCGCAGCGGGAGCAGGACCTCGGCAGGGCCCGCGCCCTGCTGAGGCAGGCCGGCGCCGAGGACCTGAGGGTCACCCTGGACACCTCTCCCGTCGCCGCCGGGTTCACCGAGGCCGCCGGCATCTTCCGCGACCAGGCGAAGAAGGCCGGGGTCACCGTCGAGGTGAGGACGGGCAGCAAGGACTCCTACTGGAGCGACATCCTCGACAACGGCACCCTGTGCTGCTACCGCTCCGGCGCCATGCCCATCGAGGCGCACCTCTCCCAGCGGCTGCTCACCGACTCCTCCACCAACGCCACCCAGTGGCGGCACAAGGACTTCGACGCCCTCTACCAGCAGGCCCAGTCCACCCGCGACCGGACGGGACGCGCCGCCGTCTACGAGCGCATGCAGCGCCGTCTGCACGCCGAGGGCGGCTTCCTGATGTGGGGGTTCGCCGACTGGATCATCGGAACGGCCCGCACCGTGCGGGGTGTCGGGACCGAGGCGCCCGCCAACACCCTCGACTGGGCGCGCTTCGACAAGGTGTGGCTCGCGTGAGCGGACTGCGCTCCTTCGTCGTCCGGCGGCTGCTCCTCGGCGCGCTGCAGACCGTGGCCGTGGTGCTGCTGGTCTTCGCGCTCACCGAGGCGCTGCCGGGCGACGCCGCGGTCGCCCTCGCCGGGGACCAGCCCGACCCGGCCCGCGTCTCGGCCATCCGGGAGGCGATGCGGCTCGACCGCCCGGCATGGGAACGGCTGGCCGACTGGGCGGCGGGCCTGCTCCACGGCGACCTCGGCACCTCCCTGGTCTCCGGCCGTCCGGTGAGCCAGTACCTCGCCGACGGTTTCGGCCCCACCCTGCTGCTGGCCACGCTCACCGTGGCGCTGCTCGTCCCGGCCGGGTTCGGGCTCGGGGTGCTGGCCGCCCGGTACGCGGGCCGGGCGGCCGACCGGCTGATCAGCTCGGTGACGCTCGCCGTGTACGCCGTCCCCGAGTTCGCCCTCGGGGTGCTGCTGGTGACGGTGTTCGCACTGCGTCTCGGCTGGCTGCCGCCGACCGCCGTCGGCTACGGCACGGACCTGCTCGCCCACCCGGCCGCGCTGGTGCTGCCCGTGCTGGTCCTGCTGTCGCGGCCGGTGTGCTCGCTGGTGCGGCTGGTGCGCGCGGGAATGATCGACGCGCTCGCCTCCCCCCATGTGGCGCAGGCCCGCCGCTACGGTGTGTCCGGCGCCCGCCTCCGCTACACCCACGCGCTTCCCGGCGCCCTGGCGCCCGCCGCCCAGCAGCTCGCCCGTACCGTCGACTGGCTGCTGTGCGGGGTCGTCGTGGTGGAGGCGCTGTTCGTGATCCCCGGGCTCGGCACGGTGCTGCTGGGCGCCGTCGCCGAACGTGACGTGCCCGCCGTCCAGGGCCTCGCGGTGGTCTTCGGCGTGCTGACGGTCGTACTGAACCTGGGCGCCGACCTGGTCGCCCACCGGCTGGCGCCCCGTGCGGGGGTGGCCGCGTGAGGCGCCGGCGGACGGGCCGCTTCGCCCTCGGTGCCGTGATCGTCGCCGTACCGCTCGTTCTCGCCCTGCTCGGGCCGGTGTTCGCGGGGGAGCCGGGACCGCGGGCCACTTCCTTCACGGCGGGCGGGGCGTTTGGGCTCGGCACCGACTTCGTGGGCCGGGACGTCTGGGGGCAGGTGCTGCACGGCGGACGGCCGGTGGTGCTGACCGCCCTCGCCGCGACCGCGCTCGCCTACCTGGTCGCCCTCCCGGTCGGCCTGTTCGGCGCGCTGACCCGCCGCCGTCTGCTGGAGGAGCTGCTGATGCGGCCCCTGGACGTGCTGCTCGCCATCCCCTCGCTGCTGCTGATCCTGCTGGCCGCCACGGTGTTCTCGCCGGGGGCGGTCGGGCTCGCCCTGCTGGTCGCCCTGGCCAACGTGCCCGACGCGGCCCGGCTGGTGCGCGCCGCCGCCGCGGAGGCTGCCGCCCGGCCCGCGGTCGAGGCGCTGCGCATGCAGGGCGAGACCTGGTGGCGCACGGCCGTCGGCCATGTCGGGCGCTCCATGCTGCGCACCCTGGCGGCCGACGCCGGCACCCGGCTGACCGGCGTGCTCTACCTGGTCGCCACCGCGGCGTTCCTCGGTGTCGGCGTGGCTCCCGACGCCGCCGACTGGGCGGTCATGGTCGACCGCAACCGGACGGGACTGTTCGTCCAGCCGTGGGCCGTGGTCGTCCCGGCCGTGCTGCTCGTCGCCCTGACCACGGGGACGAACCTCCTCTTCGACGCCGCGCTGGACAGGGGCGGACGCCGGGGAGCGGACCGGAGAGAGAAGGAGGCACGTCCGTGAGACCGGAGAAGGACGGCGACGCGGATCCCGTGGCGGAGATCCGGGACCTGCGCGTCGAGATCGACGGCCGGGCGGTCGTCGACGGGGTGAGCCTGCGGGTGCTGCCCGGCAGGGTCACGGCCCTGGTCGGGGCGTCCGGCAGCGGCAAGACCACCACCGGTCTGGCCCTGCTCGGCGAGTACCCGGCGGGCGCCCGCGTCACCGGCGGCGTCCATGTGCGGGCCGGCGGGCTCGTCGGCTACGTCCCCCAGCATCCGGCGGCGGCGCTCAACCCCGCCCGCCGCGTCCCGGCGCTCCTCACCGACATCGCCCGCGCCCAGGTGCGCCAGGTGCCGCTGCGGCAGCGCCGGGCGGCGGCCCGCGAGCGGGTCCTGCGCGCCCTGTCCGAGGCGCAACTACCGGACGGCGAAGCGCTGTTGCGGCGCTTTCCGCACCAGCTCTCCGGCGGCCAGCAGCAGCGCGTCGTCCTCGCCCAGGCACTGCTGCTCGGGGCGCGTGTCGTCGTCGCCGACGAGCCCACCACGGGGCAGGACGCGCTGACCAAGCGCCGTATCGTCGAGCAGCTCACGGCCGTCGCGGCCCGCGGCATCGCGGTCGTGCTGCTCAGCCACGACCTGGACGTGGTGCGCGCGCTCGCCGACGAGGTGGTGGTGATGCGGGCGGGCCGGGTCGTCGAGTCGGGCCCCGCCCAGCAGGTGCTGCTCGCGCCGCGGCACGCGTGGACCCGTGAACTGCTCGCCGCGGGTACGGAGTTGCCGTACCCGGCCGAGACGGCCGCCCGTGCCGGGCGGCCGGTGCTGCGGGTGCGGGGGCTGACCGCCCGCCACCGCGACGGCACGCGCGGCGGCACCGCCGTGGTGCTCCGCGCCCCCGAACTCGACCTGTACGCGGGCGAGACGCTCGCCGTCGTCGGCCGTTCCGGCAGCGGCAAGACCACCCTCGCCCGCTGCCTCGCCGGCCTCCACCGGGACCACGACGGCGAGATCCTGCTGGACGGCGCTCCGCTCCCCCGGAGCCTGCGCGACCGCGGCCGGGCACAGCTCGCGGCCGTGCAGTACGTCTTCCAGGACGCGCACGCCTCCTTCGACGAACACCGCGCCGTGGTACGGCAGGTCGCCCGCACCGCCGTCCGCCTGCGCGGCGCCGACCCGGACACGGCGACCCGGGAGGCGCTGACCACCCTGGCCGGACTCGGCATCACGGAGGATCTGGCCGGCCGGCGCCCCGGCCGGCTCTCCGGCGGCGAGCTGCAGCGCGCCGCCCTCGCCCGCGCCCTGCTCGCCCGCCCCCGCGTCCTCGTCTGCGACGAGATCACCTCCGGCCTCGACACGCTCACCCGCCGGGGCATCCTCGACGTGCTCACCGCGCTGGTCCGCGACCGCGACGGCCTGTCCCTGGTCCTGGTCACCCACGACCTGGACACGGCAGCCCTGGCCCACCGCATCGCCGTACTGGACGGCGGCACGGTCGTCGAACAGGGGCCGGCCCGGCGGATCCTGACCGCGCCGGCCCACCCGTTCACCGCGTCCCTCGTGGCGCGGGCGCCGACGGCGGCGACGCGGGATCAGTGACCCACCGAGAAGGTGGCGTCCGCGCGGTCCGTGGCGGTGCTCACCGGGTCGGTGCGCAGGGCGTAGCCGGAGTGGCGGATGTAGCGGGTCGGGTAGTTGTGGGAGCGGAAGGAGGACCAGGAGGCGTCGGCCAGGCCGGCGACCCGGTGGAAGGTGGCGTCCTGGGCGAAGGCCGTGGTGCCGTCGTCGGCGTCCAGTCGCAGCTGGTGGTCGTAGTGCCGCAGATAGCGGGTGGGGTGGCTGACCGACTGGAACGAGACACCGGAGGCGTCGGCCAGCCCGGGGACCAGCTTCCACTGGGAGTCGGTGTACGGGTCGAAGGGGTAGGTGTCGATCCGTGCCAGGTAGTCGGCGTGACGCACGTAGCGGGCCGGGTAGTTGTACGACTTCAGCCGGTTCCATGCGGGGGCGCCCCAGCGGGCGAGGAGGCCGTCGTGCTCGGCGGCCGTGATCGGGGCGATGGTGCAGTGCTTGGCGTTGACCGGGTGGGTGTAGAGCTTCTGGTCGACCGGGGTCCAGGTGCCCGCCGCGAGGTTGGTGGTCTGCCAGGCGTAGAAGACGCCGTTGGGGGTGTAGGTGTCGCCCCACAGGTACCAGGTGGCGGAGGTCAGGGACTTCACGAGGGTGGGCGCCTCGGTGCCCCCGTGGGCGACCGAGGTGCTGAACGGCGTGAAGCTTCCCGGGTTGAGCGAGGTGGAGCGCGCGCCGACCAGCCCGCCCGTGCTGCTGCTCTTGAAGTAGAGGTAGTTGACGCCGTTCACGCCCACCGCCATGTCGCCGTCGATGACGTCGTAGCCGGGGTCGAAGAAGACCTGGGGGGCGGAGACGGTGGTGAAGTCGCCGGTGTAGTTCACCATCAGGACGTTGTGGCCCGAGGAGTTCACGGCAGAGTAGAGGATGCCGTACTGGTTGCGGCTGGCGTCCCAGAAGGCTTCGGGGGCCCAGCTGTGGGTGACCATGTCGTGCAGGTGGGGACGCCGGTAGTTGGTGAAGGTGCGCAGGTCGGCGGAGTCCCACACGTGGATGGTCTGGCTGTTGTAGCCCCAGTCGGTGCCCTTGAGGTCCGTGGCCAGCACCACGAAGCCGCCCTCGCGCCTGCGCATGATGAACGGGTCGCGCAGCCCGCCGGCGCCCGCGGTGGGGGTGACGACGGGGTTGTTCTGGTTCAGCGGGGTCCAGTTCAGGGAGTCGGTGCTGACGGCCAGGTGGAGGCCGTAGTCGGTGCCGACGCCGTTCGGTGACTCCGTGAAGTAGCCCATGACGTAGGCGGAGTCGGCGGCACGGGCGGGCGGGGCGCCCAGCGACAGGTCGGCGGCCAGGGCGGCCGACGTGGCCGCGGCGGCTCCGAGGAACGTTCTGCGGGACGGCATGGCCTGGCTGCGGGGGCGTGCGCTCATCGGCTCTCCAGGTGGGTGTGGGGCTGGGGCGGGTGCGCGAACGGAACGGGCATGGCCGGCTCGACCCCCTCCCGTCGTTCGTGATGCCGAACGCGGTTCGGGGAGCCGGTCAGAAGGTAGGCCCCCGCCCTGGACACGTCAATGCTTCCCACGCCCCCCGGCCGGCGTGACAGCCTCCCGGACACCGGTCGGCGCATCCTGCCTCAAAGCTTGAACACAAATTCCACACAACCCCTCTTCATACTGGCCCCGATGGTCTAGATTGACCTTGCTTCAGCCGTTCGGACACGAGGCGACCACTAATGATCAATAGGTCCGGCGCAAGGGAAAGCAAGAAGTCACGCACCCCGCGCCGGGCGTGGGGGTGATCGGTTCTCGGAGTCCGGGAGGGGCCACGGGTGCGGGGAGCACCCGGGGTTTCGACGGGTTCCCGCGCGCCTCGGAGGTCCGGCAGGACGGCCACGTCCGCTGCCGCCGGGGCGGGTTGTTCACGTAGTTCTGCGAGCCGGTACGTGTTGTGCGGGGGGCGGCTGCCTCCCGCGGGGAGGAACAGCGCGGCACGGGAGGCGGGGGCCTCCCGGGGGGAAGAACAGTGTTGGGCGACCACGTCGTACCACTGGACCTGGGGGGTCTTGTGCGGCAAGGGGGATTAGTCAGCCCGTTTCCGTCGGCGCGCGGGCGTCTGGCGAACGGGGCATTCAACCAACCCGCGATCGACTGGGAGCAGCGGTACCGCCGTACCGTGATCACCAGCGACACCATCGCCACCTCCTGTGTGGTGGCGGCGATCGGCAACTTCTTCGGGTCGCGGGACGCGGCCAACTGGCACGAGAAATGGGGAATTCTCGCCTTCGGCACCGAACTGCTGGTGCTGGGGTCGCTCACGGTGAGCCGGTCGTGGGCTCCCGCCGTGCTCGGCCAGGGCGCCGAGGAGTTCCGCCGGCTGGGACGCTCGCTCTTCATGGCGACCGTCGTGCTCGCGCTCGGCGGGATCGCCCTCACCTCGCGCAACATCAAACTCTGGATCTTCGTCGCGGTCCCCGCGATGGCGCTCGCCACCATGACCGAGCGGTATGTGCTCCGCCTCTGGCTGCACAGACAGCGCAAGGAGGGGCGGTGTCTGAGACCGGTGCTCGCCGCCGGGAGCCCGGACACCGTGCGCGACCTGATCAACCGCACCCGCAAGTTCCCGCACCTCGGCTGGCGGGTGGACGCCGTGTGCACCACGGACGGTCTCGGCCCCGACGGTGACCAGCTCGACGGGGTACCGGTCGTCGGCAGGCTGAACGACGTCGCGGGCCACCTGCACCGCGACGGCTACCGCGTCGTCGCCGTCACACCGGACCCGCACTGGACACCGGACCGGCTGCAGCGGCTGGCCTGGAGCCTCGAGGGCAGCGAAACCGAGATGGTCGTGGCCCCCGTGCTGATGGAGGTGGCCGGCCCCCGGCTGCACATCGACGCCGTGCTCGGGATCCCGCTGCTGCGGGTCAGCATGCCGGCCTTCACCGGCGGCCGCCGCGCGGTCAAGGGGGTCGTCGACCGGCTGGGCGCGGCGGTCCTGCTGATGCTGTTCGCCCCGCTGATGGTGTGCGTCGGACTGCTCGTGCTGGCGACCAGCCGGGGCGGGGCCTTCTACCGCCAGCGCAGGGTCGGCAAGGACGGCCGCGAGTTCACCATGCTCAAGTTCCGCACCATGGTCGCCGGGGCCGACCGGGCACGCGCCGAGCTGGCCGACCTCAACGAGGGCGCGGGGCTGCTCTTCAAGCTCCGCCGGGATCCGCGGGTGACCCGGGTGGGCGGGGTGCTGCGCCGGTACTCGGTCGACGAACTCCCGCAGCTCTTCAACGTGCTCACCGGCTCGATGTCGCTCGTCGGACCGCGGCCCCCGCTGCCGGAGGAGTGCGCCGCGTACGGCCCGGACATCCGGCGGCGGCTGCTGGTCAAACCCGGGCTGACCGGTCTGTGGCAGATCAGCGGGCGCAGCGACCTGTCGTGGGAGGAGGCGGTGCGGCTGGACCTGCGGTACGTGGAGGACTGGTCGCTCGCCCTGGACACAGTGATCTTGTGGAAGACGCTGCGGGCGGTGCTGCACGGCCAGGGGGCCTACTGATGCGCGGGGGGCCGCGACACGACGGTCCCGCCCGCGCGCGGACCGCAGGCCGTGACGGCCTGCCTGGGGGGAGGAACGGGTCATGAGAGTCAGCGTTTTCGGGCTCGGGTACGTGGGCTGCGTGTCGGCCGCGTGCCTGGCCGGCATGGGCCACGAGGTCGTCGGGGTGGACGTGAACCAGGTCAAGGTCGACCTGGTCAACGACGGCAGGGCCCCGGTGGTCGAGGAGCGGATCGGCGAGCTGATCGCCGAGGCCGTGGGGACCGGGGCGTTACGCGCCACCCGCGACGTCCGCGAGGCGATCAGGGACAGCGAGGTGTCGCTGGTCTGCGTGGGCACGCCCTCGGAGCCCAACGGCAGCCTGTGCACCACCTACTTGGAGCGGGTCACCGAGGAGATCGGCGCCGCCCTCGCCGAGCGGGGCGGGCGGCACACCGTGGTGTTCCGCAGCACCATGCTCCCGGGCACCTGCCTCAACCTGCTGGTGCCGATCCTGGAGAAGTACGTCGGCGGCACGGCCGGGGTGGACATCGGGGTCGCGGTCAACCCGGAGTTCCTGCGCGAGGGCACCAGCGTGCGGGACTTCTTCGACCCGCCCAAGACCGTCATCGGCGAGCTCGACGCGGCGAGCGGCGACGTGGTGGCCGCGCTGTACGACGGCCTGCCCGGCGAGGTGTTCCGGGTGCCGGTCCCCACGGCCGAGGCCATCAAGTACGCGGACAACGCCTTCCACGGACTCAAGATCGGCTTCGCGAACGAGCTGGGCGCGGTGTGCCAGGCCCTCGGGGTGGACTCGCACCAGGTGATGGACGTGTTCCTGGCCGACCGCAAGCTGAACATCAGCCCCGCCTATCTGCGGCCCGGCTTCGCCTTCGGCGGCTCCTGCCTCCCCAAGGACCTGCGCAGCCTGGTCCACGCGGCGCGGCGGGCCGACGTCTCGGTGCCCATCCTCGCCCATGTGCTGCCCTCCAACTCCGACCATCTGCAGCGCGCGGTGGAGCTGGTGGAGCGCACCGGCAAGCGCCGGGTGGGCCTGTTCGGGCTGTCCTTCAAACCCGGCACCGACGACCTCCGGGAGAGCCCGCTCGTCGAGCTGGCCGAGCGGCTCTTCGGCAAGGGGTACGACCTGCGGATCCACGACGCCAACGTGAGCCTCTCCCGGCTGCTCGGCGCGAACCGCGAGTACATCGAGAACCGGCTGCCGCACCTCGCGCAACTGCTCGCGGACTCCGTCGAGGAGGTGCTCCAGCACGCCGAGGTGTGCCTGGTCGGCACCAGGGACCCCGAAGTGCTCTCGGCGCTGCCGCACGGCGACGGCCCGGTGATCGTCGATCTCGTCCGCCTTCCCGACGCCGAGGCGCGCCGGGCCGAACCGGGGTACGTGGGCCTTGCCTGGTGACACATCGTTCAGTGACGGAGCGGGCATCCGGGCGGGCCGGCGCGCGCTGATCCTCGTGGAGAACCTGTCGGTGCCGTTCGACCGGCGGGTGTGGCAGGAGTGCACGACGCTGCGCGACGCCGGCTGGGAGGTGCACGTCATCTGCCCCCGGGGGAGCAAGCGGGACACCGAGGCGGAGGCGGTGGTCGACGGGGTGCGGATCCACCGCTACCCGTTGCGCGCGGCCACCGGCGGGCCGGCCGGCTATCTGCGGGAGTACGGATCGGCGCTGTGGCACACCGTCCGGCTGGCCCGGAAGGTGGGACCCGTCGACGTGGTCCACGCCTGCAACCCGCCCGACCTGCTGTTCCTGCCGGCCCTGTGGATGAAGCGGCGCGGGGCCCGGTTCGTCTTCGACCAGCACGACCTGGTGCCCGAGCTGTACCTCTCCCGGTTCGGCCGCGGCAAGGACCTGCTCTACCGCGGGGTGTGCGCGCTGGAACGGATGACCTACCGGGCCGCGGACGTCGTGCTCGCCACGAACGAGAGCTACCGGGACGTGGCGGTGCGCCGCGGCGGGCGGCGGCCGGAGGACGTCTTCGTGGTGCGCAGCGCCCCCGACACCGACCGGTTCCGTCCGGTGCCCGCGGAGCCGGAGCTGAAGCGCGGCAAGCCCCATCTGCTGTGCTACCTCGGGGTGATGGGCCCGCAGGACGGCGTCGACTACGCCCTGCGGGCGCTGGCGAAGCTGCGCGACGAGGTCGGACGCACCGACTGGCACGCGGTGTTCGTCGGCGGCGGCGACACCTTCGACGCGATGGTGGAGCTGTCCCGGCGGCTCGGGCTCTCGGAGCAGGTGCAGTTCACCGGGCGGGTTCCGGACGCCGACCTGGTGCGCTACCTGTCCTCCGCGGACGTGTGCCTCTCCCCCGACCCGCGCAATCCGCTCAACGACGTGTCGACCATGAACAAGGTCCTGGAGTACATGGTGATGGGCCGGCCGCTCGTCTCGTTCGACCTCAAGGAGGCGCGCGTCTCCGCCGGCGAGGCCGCCGTCTACGCGCCCGCCGACGACGAGTCGGAGTTCGCCCGGCTCATCGCGCTGCTGCTGGACGACCCGGAGAAGCGGGCGCAGATGGGCAAGATCGGCCAGGAGCGGATCAACGGGCCGCTGGCCTGGCGGAACTCGCAGGCGTCGCTGCTCGCCGCCTACGCCGCCGCCTGCGACGAGAGGCCGCGCCGTTGAGCGATGACACGATACGCCTGGCCACGGTCGGACGGATCGTCCGCCGGCGCGGGCGGCTGCTCGCCGTCCTCGCCGTGCTGGGCGCGCTCGTCGGCTACGGCGCCTCGCTGGTGTTCCCGCCGCGCTACACGACCTCGGCGTCGGTCCTGCTGCCGGGGGCGTGGGAGGAGCGCGGGCTGCTCACCCAGGCGGAGATCGCGTCCAGTTCGGTGGTGGTCGACCGCGCGGCCGACACGCTGGACTGGGACGGCGTCGACGGCGTCGAACTGCGCGAGCGGGTGAGCGCGAAGGTCAGCGACGGGAACATCATCGAGATCTCCGGCACGGCCGATACCCCGGAGCGGGCACAGCGGCTCGCCGACCAGGTGGTCGAGCAGTACGTCGGCTTCGCCGCGCGGGTCGTGGGCGACACCACCGACCCCGAGGCGGCGGCGCGGCCCGAGGAGCTGCGGCAGCTGGTGCAGCGCACCGGCCGCCGCATCACCGAGCTGGCCGACGCGGCCGATCCGGGGCGGACCGTGGAGAGCGTGCAGACCCGCACCGAGCTGGCGAAGCTGCGCACCGCGCTGCAGGAGGCCGTCGCCGAGCTGAACGAGGCCGACCCGGCCGGGACCGGCTCCGGCCCCGTCGTCATGGGGCCGGCGGCCCGGCCGGACGGCGAGGCGCCGCCGACCAGGCTGCAACTCGTCGTCGGCGGTGCGCTGTCGTTCTTCCTGCTGGCGGTCGTCGGCCATCTCGCCGCCGCCCGGACGAGCCGCCGGCTGCGCACCGAACCGGAGATCGCCGCGGCGCTGGGCACCGCGCCGCTCGGCACCGTCGACGTGTCCGCCGAAGCCGCCGCGCACCGCCCGGAGGCGCGCGGCGCCCGGGCCCGGATCCGCCGGCTGCTCGGCGTCGACGTCCGGTGGGACCTGCCCCCGTCGGACACCGCGGGCGACGAGGAAGGCCGGCGGATCCGCTACCGGCGGGTGTGCGCCCGCCTCCGTGACCGGTCGCCGGCTCCCCGGCGGCTGCTGGTCGTCGTCCCGGGCGGCGACGTGATCGCCCTGCCGGCCGCCGAGCGGCTCGTCGCCGAGGCCGGGGACGAGCCCCGGCTGCGGGTGGTGGAGGTGTCGGTGGCCCTGCCGACGGTGCCGGACCGCGGCGACGAGTCGGGAGCCCTGGTGGTGCTCAGCGCGGGCAGCTGGACGGCGGAGGAGCTCGCCGGTGTCAGGGAGGCGTGCGCGGACGCCGGGCACACGGTCGTCGGCGTCGTCCTCGCCGGCCCGGCCCCGGCCCGTGCGGCGCGGTCCGCCGGCCGGCCCCGGGACACCGCGGCGCCGGCCCTCGCGGTGGGCGCCGACACGAGGGGAGGTCCGGCGTGACGACGCGTACGGCGCACACGACGCCGGAGCCGCCGGCCGCCGCTCCGCTGCTGGACCTGCAGGCGCTGGTGGTGGCGGTGCGCAGGCGGCGCCGTCTGTGGTGCTCCATGGCGCTGCTGGGGCTGCTCGCGGGTGTGGCGGTGGCCGTCCTGCTTCCGCCGCCGCCGACCGCGGTGACCAAGGTGCTGGTCGCGCACCAGCAGGACCAGCCCAACGACCCCGGGACGCTGATCCGCACCGACGCGGCGCTGCTGCACACCACGCGGATCGCGGGTGCGGCCCTGCGCTCCATGAAGTCCTCGGAGAAACCGGAGGACTTCGTGGAGGACTACGAGGGCCTCGGCCTGACCAACAACCTGCTGCAGATCACCGTGGCGGGTGACAGCGACGCGGAGGCGGTGGAGCGCGCCGAGGCGCTGGCGGACGCGTTCGTCGCGGACCACGTACGGCGGATACGGGAGGCCGCGAGCGCCGAGGCCAAGACCCTGCTCGAGCAGCGTGACCGGATGCGGGACGAACTCGCCGAGGTCAACGCGACGATCGAGGAGGAGCCGCCGCCCCAGAGCGGGTCGCAGGACGCGGCGAACATGGAGTCGCTCTTCGCCCGCCGGGCCGAACTCACCTCCCGCATCACGGACTTCAGCCAGCGGGCCGCGGAGGCGCGGGTCGGCACGCCGCAGCTCGTCGCCGGCACGCAGATCGTGGACGCGGCGCGCGTGGTGCCGCACTCGCTGCCCCGGGCCGCCGGCACGAACGCCGCGATCGGGCTCGTCCTCGGGCTGGCGCTCGGGCTCGCGGCGGCAGCCGTCGGCACGGTGGTGGCGGACCGGCCCGTGCTGCGCCGGGAGATCGCGGCGCACCTCGGCGCCTCGGTCGTCGCGGAGCTGCCCCGGCGGTCGCTCCTGCCGTGGCGGCGGCGCCGGATCAGGGCGGCCCGCACCCGCCTCGTCACGTCCCTGGCGCGTACCGTGCGCGGCTCCGCGGAACCGGTGTCGCTGCTGGAACTGGGCTGCGCGCGCGGCGCGAGCACGCTCGCCCTGGACCTCGGCCGGGCACTGGCGGCGGAGGAACCGGTGGTCGTCGTCGACGCTCTGTCCGGCCCGCGGCTCTCGCGCCGCCGCCCCAAGCCGGGTGACCCGGCCGTGGTCGGCGCCGGGGACGCCGGGGCCGGGCAGTCCGGGGAGCGCCGGCTCGGCGTGGGCTCGGTGGCGCCCGGCACGGCGTGGACCGACCTGCCGTACCTCGGCGCCCGGACCGTGCTCGTCGTGCGTGCCGGGCACGCCGCCACCGCGTGGCTGCACACCGTGGCGCGGCGGCTCGAGGAGCAGCGCGTCGCGGTGGCCGGCGTGGTGCTGATCGACCCCGATCCGCGCGACCGGAGCGACGGCACGCTGTGGGACGGGCCGCGCGGCGTGCCGCTCGGCAGGAGCGAGCGGCCGGCCCGGCTCAACGGTGGGGGTACCTCTCACGCCCTTCAGGCAGTGGGGGAAGAGACGCGGCGGACGGAACGGCTGCCGATGCCGGCGGCACGGATCCCGGACAGCGACCAGGAGGCGCGGTAGCACATGTGTGGCATCGCAGGCACATACCGGTGGCCGGACGGGAAGGCCGTCACCGACCGGCTCACCGACACCCTGGCCCACCGCGGTCCGGACGGGGCGGGCCGGTACAGCCACGCCGTCGGTGACGGCGAGGTGCACCTCGGGCACCGCCGGCTGGCCGTCATCGACCTGTCGGGGACCGGCGCGCAGCCGATGGTCTCGGGCGGCCTCGCATTGACGTACAACGGCGAGCTGTACAACGCGCCCGAGCTGCGCGCCGAACTGGCGGCCGCCGGGGTGCGCTTCCGCGGCACCTCCGACACCGAGGTGCTGCTGGAGTCGTGGCGGCGCTGGGGCACGGACTGTCTGCCCCGGCTGCGCGGCATGTTCGCCTTCGGGATCTTCGACGAGCGGACCGGTGAGCTGGTCCTCGCCCGCGACCAGCTCGGCATCAAGCCGCTGTTCCTGCTCCGGCGCGGCGAGGGGCTGGTGTTCGCCTCCGAGCTCAAGGCGCTCGCCGCCGTGACCGGGGGGTCGCTGGAGGTGGATCACGCGGCGATGGTGGCCTCGCTGCTGTACTACTGGGTGCCGGACTCACGGTGCGCGTTCCGCGAGGCGGAGAAGCTGCCGCCGGGCAGCTGGCTGAGGTGCCGGCCCGACGGCCGGGTAGAGCGCGGCCGTTACTGGCGGCTGGAGGACGTCGCCGCCGAGGGCCGGGAGCGGGCGCTGAGCGGCGAGCGGCCGGACATCGCGGCCGTCGTCGAGGAGTCGACCCGGCGCCATCTGCTCTCCGACGTGCCCGTGGCGACCTTCCTGTCCGGCGGTCTCGACTCCAGCTATCTGACCGCGCTGGCCGCCCGCGACCGGCCCGGGATCTCCGCCTACACGATCGGGTTCCGCGCCGAGGACGCCAGGTTCGAGGCGATGCCGGACGACCTGCGCCACGCCCGGCAGGTGGCCGGGCGGTACGGCGTCGACCTGCACGAGATCGAGATCGCCCCCGACGTGCTGGACCTGCTGCCGCGGATGACGTACCACCTCGACGAGCCGATCGGCGACCCGGCGGCGATCAACACGTTCCTGATCTGCTCGGCCGCCCGGGAGGCCGGGGTCAAGGTGATGCTCTCCGGGATGGGCGCCGACGAACTGTTCGCCGGGTACCGCAAGCACCTGGCCAACCGGCTCGCGCTGCGCTACCAGCGCGTTCCCCGGCCGCTGCGGCGCGCGGTGTCGGGCGCCGTGGACCGGCTGCCGGTCGCCACGGCCCGCCGCGGGTTCCGGTCGGTGCGCTTCGCGAAGCGGTTCCTCTCCTTCGCCGATCTGCCGGAGGAGACCGCCTTCCGGCGCAGCTACACCCTGTACGACCGGCGGGAACTGATCGACCTGATCGACCCGGACCTCGCCGGCACGGTCGACGACGTGCTGACCGAGCACGCGGACGTCTACCGGGACAACGGCCTCGACGACTTCGTCAACCGCATGTGCCTGGCCGACGCCCGGATGTTCCTGCCGGGGCTGAACCTCGCCTACACGGACCGCTCCAGCATGGCCGCGTCGACGGAGGTGCGGGTGCCGTACGTGGACGTCGAGGTGGTGAAGGCGGCGTTCGCCGTGCCCGGTGACCGCAAGATCGCCGGCCGGCAGGGCAAGGCCGTCCTCAAGGAGGCGGCCGCCTCCGTCCTGCCGCGGGAGATCGTGTACCGGCCCAAGGGCCTGTTCAGCGCCCCGCTGCGGGCCTGGATGAGCCGGGATCTGGCCCCGCTGGTGCGCGAGGTGGTCAACGACGGCGAGCTGGTCCGTTCCGGGTTCCTGCGCCGCGACGCGCTGCGGCGGCTGGTCGCCGCGGACGCCGCCGGACAGCAGGACTTCTCCAAACATCTGTGGCATGTGCTGACCCTCGAGTTCTGGTATCGCGGCGCGACCACCGGGGCCGGCCAGAACTCCCTCGACGGCGTAGAGACAAGAGGACTTCGGTGAAACAGGTCGTACAGAACTACAAGAGCGGCGAGCTGGCCCTGCTCGACGTGCCGGTGCCGGGGTGCGGGCCGGGCGGTGTGCTGGTGCGCAGCGCCTACTCGCTGATATCCACCGGGACCGAGATGATGAAGGTGTCCGAGGCCGGCATGTCGATGCTGGGCAAGGCCCGTTCCCGGCCGGACCAGGTGGCCAAGGTCGTGCAGAGCGTGGCCACCAACGGGGTGCCCGCCACCTATCGCAAGGTGATGGGCAAGCTGGACTCCTTCACGCCGCTGGGCTATTCGCTGTCCGGTGTGGTGGTGCAGGTCGGCGCCGGCGTCGACGACGTGTCGGTCGGCGACCTGGTGGCCTGCGCCGGCAACGAGCACGCGCTGCACGCCGAGTTGAACTGGGTGCCGAAGAACCTCTACGCCCGCGTCCCGGACGGTCTCGCGGCGCGGCACGCGGCCTTCGGCACCGTCGGGTCGATCGCGCTGCAGGGCGTCCGCCAGGGCGAGCCGCAGCTCGGCGAGGTGGCGCTGGTGATCGGTCTCGGGCTGATCGGCCAGCTGGTGGCGCAGCTGCTGACCGCCTCGGGTGTCCGGGTGGTCGGGGTGGACCCGGACCCGGTGCGCTGCGAGCTCGCCGAGCGACTGGGCGCGGCGGCCTGCGGCGATCCCGACTCCCCGGCGGTGGCCCACGCCGTCGCCGAACTCACCGGCGGTCACGGGGTGGACCAGGTGTACCTGGCCGCCGGCGGTGGCAGCAACCAGCCCGTCGAGCTGGCCGCCCGGCTCTGCCGGGACCGGGGCCGGGTGGTCGACATCGGCAAGTGCCGCCTGGACCTGCCGTGGAACGCGTACTACGAGAAGGAGCTCGACGTCCGCTTCTCCCGCTCGTACGGCCCCGGTCGCTACGACCCGGAGTACGAGCTGGAGGGGCGGGACTACCCGATCGGCTACGTGCGCTGGACCGAACGCCGCAACCTGGCCTGCTTCCTGGATCTCGTCGCCCGGGGCCGGGTCGACGTGGAGCCGCTGGTCTCCCACACGGCCGACTTCGACGACGCCGTGGAGACGTACCGCAGCCTCGAGGACGGCGGTCTGAAGGCCGTGGCCGTGCTGTTCCGTTACCCCGAGCAGGCGGTGGAGGCGCAGGCCCCCGAGGTGGCCGTGCCCGAGGTGAGACGGCCCGGCGGCGCCGGGCCGGCCCCGGTCCGGGCCGTGAGGACGCCGGTGCGCCTCGCGTTCGTCGGCGCGGGGAACTACGCCTCGTCGATGCTGCTGCCCCACCTGGCGCAGCGCGAGGGCGTCGCGTTGTCCACGGTCGTCACCACGACGGCGCTGTCCGGTGCCAACGCGCGGCGCAAGTTCGGCTTCGAACGGGCCACCACCGATCTCGACGCCGTGCTCGGCGACCCGGCCGTCGACGCGGTGTTCGTGGTCACCCGCCACAGCTCGCACGCCGAACTGACCCGCAAGGCGCTGCTGTCCGGCAAGGCGGTGTTCGTGGAGAAGCCGCTGGCCCTCACCGAGGACGAACTGGCCGGTGTGCTCGCGGCGGTGGAGGAGTCCGGCAACGACCGGCTGCAGGTGGGCTTCAACCGCCGGTTCGCCCCGCTGCTGCGGGAGGCCAGGGAGCGGTTCGGCACCCGGACCGGGCCGGGGCACCTGCGCTACCTGGTCAACGCGGGCCGCCTCGACCACGGCAGCTGGTACCTCCAACAGGGCACGCAGGGCTCCCGGTTCACCGGCGAGGGCGGGCACTTCATCGACACCGCGAGCTGGCTGCTGGGGGCCGACCCGGTCTCGGTGTACGCGCTCACCACGCCCGGCAACGAGGACCTCCAGGTCGTGCTCCGCTACCCGGACGGGTCCACCGCCACCATCGGCTACGTCACCACCGGCCCGGCCGGCTTCCCCAAGGAGACCCTGGACCTGGTCGCGGACGGCCGCGCCCTGCGCCTGGACGACTTCGTCCGCGCCACCGTCTACGACGGCCGCCGCAGGCAGTGGGTCGGTTCCCGGCTGCCCAAGGCCCGGGACAAGGGCCAGTCCGCCGAACTGGCCGCGTTCGTCAAGGCCGTGCGGACCGGCGGACCGATGCCGGTGCCGCTGGAATCGCTGGTCGCCACCACCGCGGCCACCCTCGCCGTGCGGGCGGGACTGGCCGGCGGCGCGCCGGTGACACTGGCGGGGCCGCGATGACGGTGAGCTCGGGGAGCCCGGGCTGGTACCTGCGGCGGCTGTCCCGGATGGGGCCGCGGGAGGTCGGCGGCCGGGTGGCCGACACGGCGCGCAGACGGCGCTGGCGGTCGGCGCCGCCGGCCTGCCCGGACGTGACGGGCGCCCGGTTCACCGCCGTACTGCCCGCGGGCGCGGCCGCCGCGGTGCCGCCGGACGCCGTGAAACGTCTGGTCGCCGAGGCGGACCGGCTGATGGCCGGGCACGCCGAGTACTTCGGGGTGGCGCGCGACGACCTGGCCGACCCGGACTGGTGGTACGACCCGAAGACCGGACGCCGGGCACCCGACGGCTACGCCTTCGACGTGCCGTACCGGGACGAGGAGGCCGTCGGGGACGTCAAGCAGATCTGGGAGCTGTCCCGGCACCACCACCTCACCGTGCTCGCCGCCGCCTACGCGGTCACCGGGAACGAGCGGTACGCCGAGCGGGTGGCCGAGCACCTGCGGTCGTGGTGGGCGGCCAACGCGCCGCTGCGCGGGGTGCACTGGACCAGCGGCATCGAGCTGGGCATCCGGCTGCTGTCCTGGGTGTGGGTCCGCCGCCTGCTGGACGGCTGGCCGGGGGCGGCCGGGCTGTTCGAGGACAACCCGGTGGCGCTGCGCCAGATCTGGCACCACCAGCGCTGGCTGGCCGCCTTCCCCAGCCGGGGATCCTCGGCGAACAACCACGCCGTCGCCGAGGCCGCCGGGCAGTTCGCCGCGGCCTGCGCCTTCGGCTGGTTCCCCTCCTCGGCGCGCTGGCGGGCCGACGCGCTGCGGTCGCTGGACCAGCATCTGCGGAGCAACACCTTCGGCTCCGGCCTCAACCGCGAACTGGCGAGCGAGTACCACGGACTGGTGCTGGAGCTGGGACTGGCCGCGGTGGCCGAGGCGGACACCGCGGGCGTGCCGGTCCCGGCGACCGTCCGGCTGGTGCTGCTGCGGATGACCGACGCGCTCGCGGCCGTCGTGGACGACCGGCTGCGGCCGCCGCGCCAGGGCGACGCGGACGACGGGCACGGACTGGTGGTGGACGGCGCCGGCACCGACCGCTGGGCCTCGCTCCTGGCCACCGGGGACGCCCTGTTCGGCCGGCTCGGCTGGTGGCCGGAGGTGACCGGCACCGATGTGCGCACCCCGCTGCTGGCCGCGCTGGTCCGGCACACGGCGCCGGCCGTGTCCCGCCCGGCGAGCCGGCCGGCCCACTTCGCCGACGCGGGGATGACGATCCTGCGCGGCCCGGACGGCGTCTGGTGCCGCTGCGACGGCGGCCCGCACGGCTTCCTGTCCATCGCCGCTCACGCCCACGCGGACGCCCTGTCCGTGGAGGTCCGGCACGACGGGGTCGACGTGCTCGCCGACCCGGGCACGTACTGCTACCACGGCCAGCCCGGGTGGCGGCGGTACTTCCGGTCGACCCTCGGCCACAACACCCTGGAACTGGACGGCGCCGACCAGTCCGTGTCCGGCGGCCCGTTCCTGTGGACCCGGCACGCCCGCAGCCGCGTCCTGGTCGCGGACGCCTCCGGCGAGGGCGTGGCCCGCTGGTGCGGCGAGCACGACGGCTACCGGCCGTCCGTGCACCGCCGCCGGGTGGAACTGACGGCCGCGAGCCGGGAGCTGAGGGTGGTCGACGAGGTGCGGGGCCCGCGCCGGGCGGTGCGCCTCGCCTTCCACCTCGGCCCCGCGGTCACCGCCGACCTGACGGGGAACCGGGCCCTGCTCACCTGGACCCGGGACGGCGAGGACCGCTCCGCGGTGCTCGACCTGCCCGCCCAGCTGAGCTGGCGGGCGCATCGCGGCGAGAGCGACCCGCCGCTGGGCTGGTACTCCCCCGGCTTCGGCCGCAGGGAACCCGCCACGACGCTGGTCGGCACCGGCTTCACCGTCGGCGCCCAGGGGTTCACCACCGTACTCGGGTTCCAGGGCTAGGGAGGAGGGGACAGGTGCGGAGCGAGGGGCGGCGCCGGGCGTTACCGGCGGCACCGCTGGTGCTGGTCCTGCTGGCGGCGACCGGCTGCGAGAGCACGCCGGACTCGCGGCCGGAACCGACCGCCGCATGGTCCACGCCCGTGGCCCGGGTGTGCGCCGAGCCCGGGGCCGGGCCCTCCGGGGCGCCGGCCGGCGCCGTCACGGTCGACCCCTCCGTGACCGGTGATGTGGCCGCGAAGACCAGGAACAGCCCTCCGCACACCACCTTCTGGCTCCGGCCGGGCACCCACCGGCTCGCCGCCGACCGCTACGCGCAGGTCGTCCCCAAGACCGGCAACGTCTACCTCGGCGCGCCGGGCGCGGTGCTCGACGGCCGGAAGACCAACCAGTACGCGTTCGGCGGCACCGCCCGCGACGTCACCCTCCGCCACCTGACCGTGCAGGGGTTCGTCGCGCCGCACGACGAGGGCGTGGTCAACCACGACTCGGCCGACGGATGGGTGATCGAGCACTCGACGATCCAGAACAACTCCGGCGCCGGACTGATGGCCGGCGCCCGCCAGCGGGTGCGCGCCAACTGCCTGCGGGCGAACGGCCAGTACGGCATGAACGCCTACAAGGCCGGCGGCCCCCTGCGGGACCTGGTGGTCGAGGGCAACGAGATCACGGGCAACAACACCGACGACTGGGAGCGGAAGCGGCCGGGCTGCGGCTGCACCGGAGGCGTCAAGTTCTGGTCCGTCGACGGCGCCGACATCCGCGGCAACTGGGTGCACGACAACCGCGGAGCCGGCCTGTGGGCGGACACCAACAACAACGACTTCCGCATCGAGGAGAACGTGCTCGAGGCCAACGACGGCGCCGCGCTGATCTACGAGACCAGCTACAATGCGGTCGTCCGCGAGAACACCATCCGGCGGAACAACTGGGTCGAGGGCCGCAAGTCCGCCGACCGCGGCGACTCCTTCCCGTTCGCGACCGTCTACGTCTCCGAGTCCGGCGGCGAACCCAGGATCCCGGCCCGCACCGACCGGATCGAGATCCACCGGAACGTGCTGGAGGACAACTGGTCCGGGATCACCCTGTGGGAGAACGCCGACCGGTTCTGCAACAGCCCGGCCAACACCTCCTCCGGCGACTGCACGCTGCTGGTGAAGGACACCGGCCGCTGCACCCGGCCGGAGATCGCCACCGCGCCGCTGTACGCCGACTGCCGGTGGCGGACCCAGCGGGTGGACATCCACGACAACCGCTTCGTGCTGGACAAGTCGGTCGTCGACTGCGCGGTGAAGTGCGACCGCATGGCGGTGCTGGCCAACTACGGCACCTACCCGGACTGGTCGCCGTACCAGGGCGAGCGGGTGGCCGAGGCGATCACCCTGGAGCAGCACAACCGCTGGCACGACAACGTCTACATCGGGCCCTGGAAGTTCGTCGCCCACGACCCGAGCCGGGTACTCGACTCCGCGCAGTGGCAGGGCGCCCCCTACCGGCAGGACGCGGGCAGCACCTTCCGCGCACGGGACGGTGGTTGAGATGACCGCCGGCCGCATGCCGAAGGCCGTGGGGACGGCCTGGGGACTGCTCGTCCTCAACACGCTCGGCTCCGCGGGGGCGGAGACCATCGTCCCGCTGCCCCGCTCCCTCATCCAGATGGTCACCATGGGCGCGCTGGCCGCCGCGTTCGTGCTGGCGCTCGCGGTCAATCTCCGGCTGCGCGTCCGCCCGAGCGCCTTCCTGCTGCTGCTCACCCTGCTGCTGGTGCCGAGCGTGATCTCCAGCGCGGACCTGGAGTCCGGGTTCGGCGCGCTGTTCCGCTGCGCCCGGCTGGCCCTCTTCGTCGGCACGCTGTGGCTGCTCAGCCGCTGGTGGGACGGTGGCCCGGGGTTCGTCAGGCACCACATCCGGATGTACTTCCTGGTGCTCTGCTCGGTCGCCGCCGGCCTGGTCGTCTCACCGGGCGCCGCGATGCCCGAGCTCTACGGCGGACGGCTGGTCGGCGCGCTGTGGCCGCTCACCCCGCCGCAGATCGGCCAGTACGCCGCGGTGATCACCGGGCTGTCCGTGCTGCTCCTGCTGGGCGGCCGCACCGACCGCCGCAGCGCGGCGCTGGTGGCCCTGCCGGCGCTCGTCCTGCTCGCGCTGACCCACACCCGCACGGCCACCCTCGGCCTGCTGGCCGGGCTGATCCTGGCGATCGGCTCGCTCGTCCTGACCAGCGCCGCCGCCCGCCGCTTCTTCACCTGGGCGGTGGCGTGCGCGGCCGTGGCCGCGGTGGGGTTCGGCTCCGTGCTGCAGGCGTGGTTCCTGCGCGGACAGAGCCAGGAGAACTTCGCCAGCCTCACCGGCCGGGCCAAGGTCTGGGACGCCCTGCTGGCGGCGCCCCGGACGACCTCGGAGTACGTGTTCGGGGCGGGCCTGGGCGACAAGTCGTTCGGCGGGCTGCCCATCGACAACAGCTGGCTGGCCGTCTACCACGAGCAGGGGGTGTTCGGCGTCACCCTGGTGGCGGCGGCCGTGGCCGTGCTGGGCGGGGTCGCGCTGCTGCGGCCGCCGTCGCTGTCGAGGGCCTGCGCGATCTTCCTGATCAGCTACTGCGCGATCGCGTCGTACACCGAGGCGGGGCTGGGCGACGCCTCGCCCTATCTGCTGCATCTGACCGTGGCCGCCTCGCTGTTGGCGGCGCCCGCCGCGACCACTGCCGTCCCGGCGCCCGACGTGCCCCGCCGGCGCGTCCCGCGGTGGGCCCGGACCCCGGAGGTGACCTGAGCATGGACGTCCTGGTGGTGCACAACCGCTACGCCTCGGCGCAGCCGAGCGGGGAGAACAAGGTCGTCGACCAGGAGGTGGCGCTGCTGCGGTCGGCCGGCCACCGGGTCGAGGTGTTCGAGCGGCGCAGCGACGACATCGCCGCACGGTCCCTGCCGTCCAAGGCCGCGCTGCCGCTGCTCGTGCCGTGGAACCCGGCGGTCCGCAGGGAGCTGGCCGCGCGGCTGCGGGCCGGGCGGCCGGACGTGGTGCACATCCACAACGTCTTCCCGCTGCTGTCGCCGGCGGTGCTGGCCGCCTGCGCCGACGCCGGCGTGCCCGCCGTCGCCACGCTGCACAACTACACCCAGATCTGCCCGCCCGGCACACTGCAGCGGGACGGCCGGCCGTGCACCGAGTGCGTCGGGGCCACGCCGCTGCCCGCCGTCCGGCACGGCTGCTACCGCGGCTCCCGGCTCGCGACGGTGCCGCTCGCGGTCAGCCTGTCGGCCAACCGGCGGCGCTGGTGGACCGGCGTGGAGCGGTTCCTGTGCATCTCCGCGGCGCAGCGCGACGTCCTGGTGCGGGCCGGCATGCCGGCCGAACGGCTGGCGGTGAAGCACAACTTCGTGCCCGAACCGGGGGTCCGCCGCACGGGCGCCGGCGAGCACCTGCTCTATCTCGGCCGGCTCGCGGAGGCCAAGGGCGTACGGCTGCTCATGGCCGCGTGGGACGAGCTCGCCGCCGCCGGGGGTGTGGGCGTGCCGCTCGTGATCGCCGGGACGGGGCCGCTGGAGGACGAGGTGACCGCCTGGGCGGCGGGCCGGGACGACGTGCGGTACGCGGGCCTGTACGACACGGACCGGTGCCGCCTGGCCATCGCGGGGGCGGTCGCCGTGGTGGCCCCCTCCACCTGGCTGGAGGCGTTCGGCCTGGTGGCCGTGGAGGCGATGGCGGCGGGGGTCCCGGTGGTCGCCGCCGGCCACGGCGCCTTCACCGAACTCGTCGAGGACGGCGGGACCGGGCTGCTGCACCGGCCGGGCGACGCCGCCTCGCTGGCGTCCCGGATACGCCGGATCACGGCCGAGGAGGACCGCAACCGGGAGATGGGCCGGGCGGCCCGGCGCCGTTACGAGCGGGGTTTCAGCCCGGCCGTCGGCCTGGAGCGCCTGCTGGAGGAGTACCGCACCGCGATCGCGGGTCGGTCAGCACTGGCTCGCGGCGGGGACACCCGCGCGGGCAGGGGGGATGGGGACAGTAGATGACACACTGCCGACTCTGCGGCTCGGAAGCGATGGCGAGCGTCGTCGATCTCGGGGCGACGCCACCGTGCGAGAGCTTCCTCGCCGCGGACCAACTGGACAGACCGGAGCCGGCGTACCCGCTGCACCTGCGGGTCTGCGCCGACTGCCGACTCGCACAGATCCCGCCGCTGATCACGCCGGAGGACACGTTCAGCGAGTACGCGTACTTCTCGTCCTATTCGACCTCCTGGGTGGAGCACGCGCGCACCTTCGTCACCGACGCCGCGGCGCGCCTCGAACTCGGCGCCGGCTCCTTCGTGGTGGAGGTGGCCAGCAACGACGGGTACCTGCTGAAGCACGTCGTGGACCGGGGGATCCGCTGCCTGGGCATCGAGCCCTCGGTGAACGTCGGCGCGGCGGCGCGGGAGGCGGGGGTGCCCACGCTCACCGCGTTCCTGGACCCGGACACCGGCGCCGGCGTCCGCGCCGAACACGGCCCCGCGGACCTGGTCGTGGCGAACAACGTGTACGCGCACATCCCCGACGTGGTCGGGTTCACCCGGGGGCTGCGCGCCCTGGTCGCCGACGACGGCTGGGTCTCCGTGGAGGTGCAGCACCTGCTGACCCTGATCGAGGAGAACCAGTACGACACGATCTACCACGAGCACTTCCAGTACTACACGGTCGCGTCCGCGACCCGGGCGCTGGCGAGCGGCGGACTCGCCCTCGTGGACGTCGAGTTGCTGCCGACGCACGGCGGTTCCATCCGGCTGTGGGCCCGCCCCGCCGAGGTGGCCGGCGAGCCGTCCCGGCGGGTGGCGGAGGTGCTGGACCGGGAGAAGTCCGCCGGCCTCCAGGAGCTGTCCGGGTACGCCGAGTTCTCCGCGCGGGTGGCCAAGGTGCGCCGGGACCTGCTGCGGTTCCTCATCGACGCGGCCGAGCGCGGTGAGACGGTCGTCGGCTACGGCGCCCCGGGCAAGGGCAACACCCTGCTCAACCACTGCGGCATCCGGCCCGACCTGCTCCCGTACACGGTCGACCGCAACCCGTACAAGCACGGCAGGTTCACCCCGGGCACCCGCATCCCGATCCTGCCGCCCGAGCGGATCGCCGCCGACCGGCCGGACTACGTCCTGGTCCTCCCGTGGAACCTGCGGGCCGAGCTGACCGAGCAGCTGTCCTACGTGCACGAATGGGGCGGCCGGCTGGTCTTCCCGATACCGGAACTGAGCATCGTCGAGGTGGGGGCATGAAGGTCGTACTGTTCTGCGGCGGCTACGGGATGCGGATGCGCAGCGGAAGCTCCGACGACGTGCCCAAGCCGATGGCGATGGTCGGGCCGCGACCGCTGATCTGGCACGTCATGCGGTACTACGCGCACTTCGGGCACACGGAGTTCGTCCTGTGCCTCGGCTACGGGGCCCACCACATCAAGGACTTCTTCCTCTCCTACGAGGAGACGACGTCCAACGACTTCGTACTGCGCGGCGGGCGGACGGAGTTGCTGTCCACCGACATCGCCGACTGGACCATCACGTTCGCGCAGACCGGCATCGAGTCGCCGATCGGGGAGCGGCTGCGACGGGTGCGGCACCACCTGGACGGCGAGGAGATATTCCTCGCCAACTACGCCGACGTGCTCACCGACGCCCCGCTGCCGGAGATGATCGACCGGTTCTCCCGGCGCGACGCGGGCGCTTCGATGATGGTGGTGCCGCCGCAGTCCTCGTTCCACTGTGTGGACCTGGGCGAGGACGGCCTGGTGGGCGGTATCACTCCGGTGAGCGAACTGCCGCTGTGGGAGAACGGCGGCTACTTCGTGCTCCGCCAGGAGGTCTTCGACCACATCCCGGAGGGCGGGGACCTGGTCGCCGACGGATGCGCCGGACTGGCCAAGCGGGGACGGCTGGTGGCGCACCGGCACCGCGGCTTCTGGAAGCCCACCGACACGGTGAAGGAGCGGGCCGCGCTCGACGACGCCTACGCCCGGGGCGACCGCCCGTGGGCCGTGTGGGAGCGGGACGGCGCGGGGGCGGGCGCCGGGGTGAGGACCGCGTGATCCGGCTCGGCTCCGGGCGCCTGGACCGGGTCGTCGCGGTGGGCGCGCACTGCGACGACATCGCCATCGGCGCCGGCGGCACCCTGCTCACCCTGTGCCTGGCCCGGCCCGGCGTCCGCGTCGACGCGCTGGTGCTCTCCGGCGGCGGCGGCGAGCGGGAGGAGGAGGAGCGGGCCGCGCTCGCCGCCTTCTGCCCGGGCGCCGACCTGCGGCTGACCGTGCTGAAACTGCCGGACGGCCGGATGCCGGCGCACTGGGAGGAGGCCAAGTCCGCGGTCGAGGAGCTGCGCGGGCGCACCGAGCCCGATCTCGTGCTGGCCCCGCGCACCGAGGACGCCCACCAGGACCACCGGGGCCTGGCGAAGCTGATGTCCACCGCGTTCCGCGACCACCTGGTGCTCGGCTACGAGATCGTCAAGTGGGACGGCGACCTCGGCCGGATGGCGGCGTACCAGCCGCTGTCGCCGGACCTCGCCGAGCGGAAGGTGCGGCTGCTGCAGGAGCACTACCCCTCGCAGCGGCACCGGCCCTGGTACGACCGGGAGGCCTTCCTGGGGCTGGCCCGGATCCGCGGCATCGAATGCCACGCCCGCTACGCCGAGGCGTTCGCCGTCACCAAACTCACTCTGAACCTGGGGGATTGAACCGTGCGCGTACTGCTGACCGGACATCAGGGCTACCTGGGCACCGTGATGGTCCCCGTGCTCACGGCCGCGGGCCACGAGGTCGTCGGTCTCGACGCCGGCCTGTTCGCCGACTGCGTGCTGGGCCCGCGCCCCGCGGACCCGCCGGGGCAGCGGGTGGACCTGCGGGACGTCACGGCCGAGCACGTGGCCGGGGTGGACGCCGTGATCCATCTGGCCGCGCTGTCCAACGACCCGCTGGGCTCGCTGGCTCCCGAACTCACCTACGACATCAACCACCACGCGTCCGTGCGGCTCGCCCGGCTCGCCCGCGACGCCGGGGTGCAGCGCTTCCTGTACGCGTCGACCTGCTCGGTCTACGGCGCCGCCGGGGGTGACGACCTGGTGGGCGAGGACGCCCCGCTGCGCCCGGTGACGCCGTACGCGGAGTCCAAGGTGCGGGTGGAGGACGACCTGCACGCCCTGTCCGACGGCGACTTCAGCCCGGTGTACATGCGCAACGCCACCGCCTTCGGCCACTCCCCCCGGCTGCGCGCCGACATCGTGCTGAACAACCTGGTGGGCCACGCCCTCCTGTCCGGCGAGGTCCTCGTGCTCTCCGACGGCACCCCCTGGCGCCCGCTGGTGCACGCCGCCGACATCGCCCGCGCCTTCGCCGCCGCGCTGGTCGCGCCACGGGAAGCGGTGCACGACCGGGCGTTCAACATCGGCAGCGAGGTCAACAACGTCACGGTCGCCGAGATCGCCGGGCAGGTCGCCGAGGCGGTCGCCGGTTCCAAGGTGGTGATCACCGGGGAGACCGGCGCCGACCCGCGGTCGTACCGGGTGGACTTCTCCCGGTTCCGCGCCGCGGTGCCCGGCTTCGACTGCGAGTGGACGGTGAAGCGGGGCGCGCTCGAACTCGCCGACGCCTACCGCAAGCACGGGCTGACCCGGGAGGACTTCGAGCAGCGTTTCACCCGGCTCGCCGTGCTGCGCGCGGCGTCCGACGCCGGCACCGTCGACGACACCCTGCGGTGGCGCCGGTGACCGGGACGGGCGAGGAGATGTACGCGCTGGTGGAGCGGTTGTACCCGCTCTGCCGGAGCATCACCGGCGACGGGGTGCGCGCCACCCTGGACATCGTCGGCGAGTACGTCCCGCTGCGGGTGCACGAGGTGCCGACCGGGACGCAGGTGCTCGACTGGACGGTGCCGCAGGAGTGGAACATCCGGGACGCCTACGTCGCCGACGGCACCGGACGCCGGGTCGTCGACTTCGCCGCGTCCAGCCTGCACGTCCTCGGCTACAGCGTGCCGGTGTCGGCGACGATGCCGCTGTCCGAGCTGCGTGAGCACCTGTACACGCTGCCCGACCACCCGAAATGGGTTCCGTACCGCACCAGTTACTACCGGCCGGAGTGGGGTTTCTGCCTGGCGCAGGAGACCCTGGACGCGCTGCCGGACGGCGACTACGAGGTGCGGATCGACTCCACGCTCGCCGACGGCCACCTCACCTACGCCGAGCACGTGGTGCCGGGGCAGGTCGCCGACGAGGTGCTCGTCTCCTGCCACGTCTGCCACCCGTCGCTGGCCAACGACAACCTGACCGGGATCGCGGTGGCGACGTACCTGGCGCGGGCGCTGGCGGAGCGGACGCCTTACTACACCTACCGGTTCGTCTTCGCCCCCGGCACCATCGGGGCGATCACCTGGCTGGCGCGCAACGCGGAGCGGGTGGAACGGGTGCGGCACGGTTTGGTGCTGGCCTGCGCCGGCGACCCGGGCGACCTGACGTACAAGCGGAGCAGGCGCGGCGACGCGGAGATCGACCGGGTGCTGCGGCATGTGCTGACCGCCTCCGGACGGCCGCACCGGATCACCGAGTTCACCCCGTACGGCTATGACGAGCGGCAGTACTGCTCGCCCGGGTTCGATCTCGGCGTGGGCTCGCTCAGCCGGACCCCGTACGCGGGCTATCCCGAGTACCACACCTCGGCGGACGACCTGGAGTTCGTCTCCCCGGAGGCGATGGAGGACACCCTCGCGGTCTGCCGGGAGGCGTTCGCCGTGCTCGACCGGAACCGGCGGTACGTCAACCTCAGCCCCTACGGCGAACCGCAGCTGGGGCGGCGGGGGCTGTACGACTCGCTCGGGGGCCGCAGCGACGCCAAGGAGGCCCAGATGGCCATGCTCTGGGTGCTCAGCCTCTCCGACGGCGAGCACGGTCTGCTGGACGTCGCCGAGCGGTCCGGGCTGCCGTTCGACACCGTCGCCGCCGCCGCCGACGCCCTGCACGGCGCCGGACTGCTCAAGGCGTGACGCCGATGACCACCGAGGGGGAGAAGACGACGGCCACGGCGGCCCCGGCCGGTTCCGCCCGGCGGACCGTCACCCGGGCCGTCGTCGGCCGGCTGTCCTGGGGGCTGGCCGACCAGGCGGCCTCCAGCCTGTCCAACTTCGCGGTGGGCGTCTATGTGGCCCGTTCGCTGGGGCTGACCGCGTTCGGCGTGTTCAGCCTGGCCTGGGTGACCTATGGCGTGGTGCTCAGCGTCTCCCGCGGCCTGGCCACCGACCCGCTCGTGGTCCGTTTCAGCGGCGTGCCGGACGCGTCCTGGCGGGGGGCGGTGGCCCGGTCCTCGGGTACCGCGCTCGGCGTCGGCGCCGTCATCGGCGCGGGGTGCCTGGCGGCCGGGCCGGTGCTCGGGAGCAGCGTGGGGCCCGCGTTCGTCTGCCTCGGCGTCATGCTGCCGGGGCTGCTGCTGCAGGACGCCTGGCGGTACTCGTTCTTCGCCGCCGGCGCCGGGCGGAAGGCGTTCGTCAACGACGTGGTGTGGGGCGTCGCGCTCGTCCCGGCCATGGTGGTGGCGGCCCGGGTGGGCAGCGTGGCCGCGTTCGTGCTCGCCTGGGGCGGGTCCGCCGCGGTGGCCGCGCTGTACGGCTGCTTCCAGTCCGGTATCCGGCCACGGCTGACCGGGGCGCGCGAGTGGGTCCGCGACCACCGCGACCTCGGCTACCGGTACCTGGTGGAGAACACCAGCGTCAGCGGCGCGAGCCAGCTGCGGGCGTACGGGCTCGGCGCGATCGTCGGGGTCGGCGCGGTGGGGGTGATCCGGGGCTCGGAGCTGCTGCTCGGCCCGTTCCTCGCCGTGCTGATGGGGCTGACGCTGGTCACCGTCGCGGAGGCGGCGCGGATGCTGCGGCAGGCCCCGCACCGGCTCGGGAGGTTCTGCCTGCTCCTCGGCGGCGGGCAGGCGGTGGCCGCGCTGCTCTGGGGAGCGGTGCTGCTGCTGATGCCGGACCGGGCGGGCGAGCTGGTGCTCGGCGACGTCTGGCCCGGCGCCTCGGAACTCATCGTGCCGGCCACGCTCAGCGTCGCGGGCGCCGGCCTCGGCAGCGGCGCCGCGGCCGGGCTGCGCGCGCTCGGCGCGGCCCGGCTCAGCCTGCGCTGCCAGCTGTTCGCCTCCGCCTGCTACGCCGGCGGCGGGATCGGCGGCGCGGCCGTCGGCGGCACGATCGGCTCGGCCTGGGGCGTCGCCACCGCGTCCGCCTGCGGTTCGGCCGTGTGGTGGCTGCAACTGCGGTCCGCGCTGCGCGAGCGCCACCGCACCCCCCTTCGCGAAGAGAGGACACCATGACCGACCGACCCAGGCTGAGCATCGGCCTGCCCGTGTACAACGGCGAGGAGTACCTCGCCGAGGCGTTCGACGCCCTGCTCGGCCAGACGTACGAGGACTTCGAGCTGGTCGTCTCCGACAACGCCTCGACCGACGGCACCCAGGACATCTGCCGCCGGTACGCCGCGAAGGACTCGCGTGTCCGCTATCTCCGGCTGCCCCGCAACATCGGCGCCGCGCCGAACCACAATCACGTGTTCACCGAGTGCCGCGGCGAGCTGTTCAAGTGGGCCTCGCACGACGACCTGTACGCCCGGGACCTGCTGCGGCGCTGCGTCGAGGCGCTGGACGAGCGGCCCGGCGTGATCCTCGCGCACAGCGGCCAGGCGGTCATCGACGGCGACGGCGAGGTGAAGGTCCCCTACGAGTACGGGCTCGCCACCGACTCGCCGCACGCGCCGGAGCGCTTCCGCAGCCTGCTGTTCGAGCCGGGCGGCGACGACTTCTACGGGGTGATGCGGGCCGACGTGCTGCGCCGGGTGAAGCCGCACGACAGCTACCACCACGCGGACCGCACCTTCGTCGCCGAGATCACCCTGCACGGCCCCTTCCACCAGGTGCCGGAGCTGCTGTACTTCCGCCGCGACCACCCCACCCGCGCCGAGCGGGCCAACCCGGGCAAGCGCTCCCGGTGCGTCAACCTGGACCCGCGCCGGGCGGGCCCGCTGCACCCGACGCCCCGGCTGCTCGCGGAGTACGTGTGGGGATTCGTCGCGGCGATCCGGCGGGCGCCGCTCTCCCCCGCCGACCGGCGCGCCTGCTACCGGCACCTGGCCGCGTGGATGGCCTCCCGGGTCCGGCCGGGCGCCGGCGAGCGGGTCGAGGACCGCGCCCCGGTCGACCCGGACCGGCTCACCGTCTCCGTCGACGCGCTGGTCGCCGGCCGCGAGGGGAGGCGGGCATGAGGCCCGTGAGGGTGGGGGTGTTCGGCCTGCTCGGCTCCGGCAACATCGGCAACGACGGATCGCTGGAGGCCGTGCTCGGCCATCTCCGCGCCGAGCACCCGGACGCGGTCGTGGACGCGCTGTGCGGCGGACCCGAGGCCGTCACGGCCCGGTACGGGATCCCCGCGACGCGGCTGAACTGGTACCGCGGGGAGTACCGGACGGCCTCCCGTGCGGGCGCCGTCGCGGCCAAGGGCCTGGGCAAGCTCGTCGACGTCGTCCGCACCGCCGCCTGGACGCGCCGGCACGACGTGGTGATCGTGCCGGGCACGGGAGTGCTGGAGACCACGCTGCCGCTGCGGCCGTGGGGCTTCCCGTACTCGCTGTTCCTGCTCTGCGCGACCGGCCGGCTGTTCGGCACCCGGGTCGCGCTCGTCGGCGTCGGCGCCGCCGCGATCGGCAACCGGCCGACCCGGACGCTGACCCGCTGGTCGACGCGGCTGGCCTCCTACCGGTCGTACCGGGACACCATGTCCCGTGACGCGATGCGGGCGATGGGCGTGGACACCGCCCGCGACGAGGTCTACGCGGACCTCGTGTTCGCCCTGCCGGCACCGCGGGCGGGCGAGCCCGCGGGCCCGCCGGGCACGGTCTGCGTCGGCGTCATGGACTTCCACGGGAGCAACGACGAACGCGACCGGGCGGAGGAGATCCACCGGCGCTACCTCGACGGGACGACCCGCTTCGTCCGCGCGCTGGCCGGGGACGGTCGGCCGGTCCGGCTGCTCACCGGCGACGAACTCGACGTGCCGGTCGCCGGGGCGATCCGCGACGCGGTGGACTCGCCGCTGGTCACCGTCGCCCGGACGGCTTCGCTGGCCGACCTGATGAAGGAGATGGCGGCCGCCGACACCGTGGTGGCGACCCGCTACCACAACCTGGTCTGCGCGCTGAAGGTCGGCACCCCCACGCTCGCCGTCAGCTACTCGGCGAAGAGCGACACGCTGATGGCGGAGATGGGGCTGGGCGAGTACTGCCACCCGGCGCGCGAGGCCGACGCCGACCGGCTCCTCCAGCAGTTCCGGGAGCTGGAGCGGCGGTCGGCGGAGGTCCGCGCGACCCTCTCCGAACGGAACCTGGTCGTCGCCCGGCGCGTGCGGCACCAGTTCGCCGCGCTGAGCGCGGCCCTCTTCCCCGCGGCCGATCACCCCCGGGCGCACGCCCGACAGGAGACCCCATGAGAGCGACCGAAGTCCCGGCGATCGCCGGCGCGTACCTGTTCGAACCGACGCCGTACGCCGACGAACGCGGCTTCTTCTGCCGCACCTTCGACGCCGAGATGGTCCGCTCGGCCGGCCTCGACCCGGACGCCTTCGTCCAGGACAGCCTGTCCCGCTCGGTGAAGGGCGTGCTGCGCGGGCTGCACCTGCGCTCCGGCGAGGGCGAGGCGAAACTGGTGCGCTGCTCGTACGGGAGGATCTTCGACGTGGTCGTGGACCTGCGGCCGGACTCACCCACCTATCTGGGCCGGGCCACCTTCGAACTGTCCGGCGAGACGCAGGCGACCCTGTACGTCCCGGCGGGGTGCGCGCACGGCTTCCAGGCGCTGACGGACACCGCCGACACCTCGTACCGCATCGACCGCCCGCACGATCCGGCCGAGGACGTGACGATCGCCTTCGACGACCCGGAGCTCGCCATTCCGTGGCCGCTGCCGGTCACCTCGATGTCCCGGCGGGACCGGGAGGCGCCGGGACTCGCCGAGGTACTGAAGCAGAGGGAGAGCTGAGGCCCACGTGAGCACCGAAGACGTCGAGGGGTTCCGCCTGCCCCGGTCGCGGGAGGCGAACGAGCGGCTGCACGCCCTGATCCCCGGCGGCGCGCACACCTACGCCAAGGGCGACGACCAGTACCCCGAGGACCTGGCCCCGGTCATCAGCCACGGCCGCGGCGCCCATGTGTGGGACGTCGACGGCAACCGCTACGTCGAGTACGGCTCCGGCCTGCGCTCGGTCAGCCTCGGCCACGCCCATCCGCGTGTGACCGAGGCGGTGCGGCGCGAACTGGACCGCGGCGGCAACTTCGTCCGCCCGTCCCTGCTGGAGGCCGAGGCCGCGGAACGCTTCCTGGCCACCGTGCCGACCGCCGAGATGGTGAAGTTCGCGAAGAACGGCTCCGACGCCACCACCGCCGCCGTGCGCCTCGCCCGCGCCGCCACCGGGCGCCCGCGGGTGGCGATCTGCGCGGACCACCCGTTCTTCTCCGTCGACGACTGGTTCATCGGCACCACACCGATGTCCGCCGGCGTTCCGGCGGCGACCGGCGACCTCACCGTGACGTTCCCGTACGGCGACCTGGCCGCCACGGAGGAACTGCTCACCCGGTACGAGGGCGAGGTCGCCTGCCTGGTCCTCGAACCCGCCACCCACACCGAACCGCCGCCCGGGTACCTCGCCGGCCTGCGCGCGCTGGCCGACCGGCACGGCTGCGTCCTGGTCTTCGACGAGATGATCACCGGTTTCCGCTGGTCCGAGGCGGGCGCCCAGGGCCTCTACGGCGTCGTCCCCGACCTCTCCACCTTCGGCAAGGCGCTGGGCAACGGGTTCGCCGTCTCCGCGCTGGCCGGGCGCCGGGGGCTGATGGAGCGGGGCGGGCTGCGCCACTCCGGCGACCGGGTGTTCCTGCTCTCCACCACGCACGGTGCGGAGACCCACTCCCTGGCGGCCGCGATGGCCGTGCAGACCGTCTACACCGAGGAGGGCGTCACCGCGCGGCTGCACACCCTCGGCGAGCGGCTGGCCGCCGGTGTCCGCGACGCCGCGGCGGGCATGGGCGTCGGGGACCATGTCGTCGTCCGGGGCCGGGCCAGCAATCTGGTCTTCGCCACGCTGGACGAGCGGCGGCGGCCGTCGCAGGAGTACCGCACCCTGTTCCTGCGCCGGCTCCTCGCGGGCGGGGTGCTGGCCCCGTCGTTCGTGGTGAGCGCCGCGCTGACCGACGCCGACATCGACCGCACCGTCGCCGTGGTGGCCCAGGCGTGCGCGGTGTACCGCAAGGCGCTGGACGCCGGCGACCCCACGCCCTGGACGGGCGGGCGCCCGGTGAAACCGGTGTTCCGCCGCCGGGCGTGACGTCAGGGGCGCCTTCTCGACCACGCGTCGGCCGGCCACGCGGCCGCCGGGACCACCGCGAGGGCGGTGCACCAGCCGCCGAGGACGTCGGTCGGGTAGTGCGCCCCCAGGAGTACCTGCGCCCAGCCCATGGCGGCCCCGGCGGCCAGCGCGGCGGCGAGCACGAGGGACAGGCCGGCCGCCCTGCCGAGGCCGAGCCGGCCGGTCACGAGCAGCGCCACCACGAGGACGAACGCGGTGAGGAAGGCGGTGTGCCCGCTCGGGTAGGACAGGTTGTCGTCGCCGTGGATGGTCCGTCCCACCAGCGGCTTGAGCAGTGTCGTCGCCCCGACGGCCAGAGCGGGGCCGCCCACGGCGAGCAGCGCCGCGCGGGGCCACCGGATCAGCAGACAGCCCGCCACGGCGGCCGTTACCAGCACCGCCGCGCCCAGGGGCTCCCCCAGGAAGTCCGTCGCCAGCGCGACGTCGCGCCACGTCGGCCCCGCCCGGTCCACGGCCGCCCAGATCCGCGCGTCCACCCTGCCGGGCTCGCTCTCACCGGCGTGCAGCACCCCGAGGACGAGGACGACCAGCCCGGCGAGGCCCGCCATCACCCCCAGCCACCCGCGGAGCGCGGGAGGGAGCACCGCGCGCTCCGGCCGGCCGGCCGTACGCCCACCGCGGGTGAGCGGGGTCAGGTCATCCAACATGGGTCCATCATCGCCGCCGCGCCCCGCGGACGCCGGGCCTTGTGGGCGATTCGGCCACGGCGCGCTTCGCCCCCCTTACGTCAGCGCTCCCTGATGCCCGTCACGGGTAGTAGTGCGTGAGGGACTCGGCCGCGCAGGCCGGTTTGGCGGAGTCCTCCAGCTCGAAGGTGAAGGACCGCGTCACCTGCACTCCGCCCCGCTTGACCGGTTCGACGGCGGCGACGGACGCGTGCAGGCGGACACGGCTGCCGACCGGCACCGGGGCCGGGAAGCGCACCTTGTTGACCCCGTAGTTGAGGGCCATGCCGACGCCCCGCACCTCGAGCAGTTCCGAGAACAGCGGGATGCCCCAGCTGAGGATCATGTAGCCGTGGGCGATGGTCCGGCCGTAAGGCCCGGCGGCGGCGCGCTCCGTGTCGGTGTGGATCCACTGGTGGTCGCCGGAGACCTCGGCGAAGGCGTCGATGAGCTCCTGGGTCACCGGCCGCCAGCCGGAGTGACCGAGGTCCTGGCCGGCGAGACCGGTGATCTCGTCGATGCCGTGGACGATGCGGGGCATGGGCGGGTGGCCTTTCTGTGGTGCGGTGCTCCCGGACGGGACGCGGTCGGGCGGGCGGGGCCCGGCGGGCGGGTCAGGCGGCGGCCATCGCGCCCGCCGGCTTCTCCTCCGCCCCGGCCGTCTCGTCGTAGTTGCGGCGCTTGAGCAGGAGCAGCATGCAGACGAGGGTCAGGGCGACCTGGAACAGGGCGTACGCGATCACGGCGGTGATGGAGCCGGTCTGGTTGAGCAGGAACTGCCCGACGATCGGCGTGGTGCCGCCGAGGATGGTGCCGCACAGCTGGTAGCTCAGGGAGATGCCGGTGTAGCGCAGGTGCGCCGGGAAGCGGCTGGCGAGCAGGCCGGCGAGGGCCGCGTAGTAGAGGCAGTGCGGGATGGTGGCGACGACCACGCCGAGCATGGCGAGGGCGTAGTTCTCGGTGGCGATCAGCATGAACATCAGCGGCATCAGGACGAGTTCGGGCACCAGCATGATGGTGACCGCGCGCGCCATGCTGTTCATCCTGGTGGCGATGACGGCGCCGAAGGGCTGGACGAGGACCTGGGTGACGTTCGCGACCAGCAGGATCGTCAGGAACGAGCTGCGGTCGAAGCCGAGGCTGCTGGTCGCCCAGGACAGGGCGAAGGTCCCCTTGAAGTAGGTGGCCGACAGACCGATGGTGCAGGCGCCGATGCCGAGAGCGATCAGCCCGGGGTGCTTGCGGAAGATCTCGAGGACCGGGACCTTCACGACCTCCTTCTTCTCGATGATGCCGGCCATCGCCGGGGACTCCTCGACCTTCATCCGGACGAGGAGTCCGACGAAGACGAGTGCGGCGGAGGCAATGAACGGCACGCGCCAGCCCCAGGAGACGAAGTCCTCGTCGGGCAGCTGGCTGATCGCGAGGAAGCTGAGGGTGCTGAGCGTGTTGCCGACCGGGGAGCCCTGCTGGGCGAAGGCGCCGTACAGGATCGACTTGCCCTTGGGGGCGTGTTCGGAGGCGATGAGGACGGAGCCGCCCCATTCACCGCCCAGGCCGATGCCCTGGATCATGCGGATGAGGATCAGCAGGATGGGAGCGGCCACGCCGATGCTGGCGTAGCCGGGGAGCAGGCCGATGGCGGTGGTCGATATGCCCATCATCAGGAGGGTGATGACCAGGGTCTTCTTGCGGCCGAGCCGGTCACCGAAGTGACCGAAGATGATGCCGCCGAGGGGCCGGGCGAGGAAGCCGACCCAGAACGTGCCGAACGCGACGAGGGTGCCGATGGCGCCTTCGAGCTCGGGGAAGAAGACCTTGTCGAAGACCAGTGCGGCCGCGGTCCCGTAGATGTAGAAGTCGAACCATTCGATGGTCGAGCCGATGAAGGCTCCGATTCCTGCTCTGCGCGCGGTTTTGTTCCGTGCCTGGCTCGGGGTGGTGCTCATGACGGCTCCCATGGGCAGCGGTGATCAGGGGAAGTGGAGGGGGGTGGGTTTTCGTGCTCCGCAGCGCGGCGGCGACGCGCCTGCCATCGGACGGGGCGTCCGTCCCGTGCGATGGCGCAACGCTGCCAGTCCCCGCCTATAGCGGTCCAATACCGAATAACGGATTCAGTGAGACGGTTCGCGTATCAGTGGTCGCGGTTCCCCGCGCGGTGCGGGGCGGCGGCGTAGGTGTCGGCACCTAGGGGGCGACGCGTTCGAAGACCGCGGCCAGTCCTTGTCCGCCGCCGATGCACATCGTCTCCAGGCCGAAGCGCGCCTGCCTGCGGTGCATCTCGCGGGTCAGGGTGGCCAGGATCCGGGCGCCGGTCGCCCCGACGGGGTGGCCGAGCGAGATGCCGGAGCCGTTGACGTTGATGCGCGCGTGGTCGGCGTCGGACAGCCCGAGGGCGCGGGTGCAGGCGAGTACCTGCGCGGCGAACGCCTCGTTGAGCTCGATCAGGTCGAGGTCGGAGAGCGTCAGTCCGGCGCGGTCCAGCGCGGTGAGGGTGGCCGGCACGGGGCCGATGCCCATGGTCTCGGCGGGGACGCCCGCACGGGCGAACGAGACCAGGCGCACGAGCGGGGTGAGGCCGAGCCGCTCGGCGGTCTCCCGGGTGGTGACGAGGCAGGCGGCGGCCGCGTCGTTCTGGCCGCTGGCGTTGCCGGCCGTGACGGTCGCCTCCGGATCGGAGGCGCGCATCAGGGGCTTGAGGCCCGCCAGGGTCTCGGCGGTCGTGTCCGGGCGGGGGTGCTCGTCCTTGTCCACCACGACGTCGCCCTTGCGGGTGCGTACGGTGACGGGCACGATCTCGTCGTCGAACAGGCCCTCGGCCATGGCCCGCGCGGCGCGCTGCTGCGACCGCAGGGCGAGCGCGTCCTGGTCCTCGCGGCTGACGGCGAACTCGCGGCGCAGGTTCTCGGCCGTCTCGATCATGCCACCGGGGACGGCGTGGTGCTCCCCGCCCGCCGTGACGCGGCCGCGCGCCAGGGAGTCGTGCAACTGGAGTCCGGCGCCGCGGATCCCCCACCGCCCCTCGTGCGTGTAGTAGGGCGCCGCGCTCATCACGTCGACGCCGCCCGCGACGACCACCTCGCTGAAACCGCACCGGACCTGCATGGCGGCGTCGAGCACGGCCTGCAGGCCGGAGCCGCAGCGCCGGTCGATCTGCACGCCCGTCACCCGGTCGGGAAGGCCGGCGTCGAGTGCGGCGACCCGGCCGATGGCGGGGGCGTCGGCGGTGGGGTACGCGTGACCGAGGACGACCTCGTCGATGCGCTCCGGGTCGACGGCGCTCTCCCGGACGACGGCCGAGACGACGTGCGCGGCGAGAGCCGCCGGACGCTGACCGGCGAGCGCGCCCCCGAAGCGGCCGATGGGGGTGCGCAGGGGTGCGCAGACGACGACGTCGGTTCCCGCCGCCGACGTCGGCCGTGAGGGGTTCGCTGGCTGTTCGGACATGCTGGGGGGACCTTTCCGGTCAGACGGACAACGGCGTCCGGCTGACCTTCGCATCCCCCTGTCGTTCAACTCCAATACTCAGTTGGTAGCGGACTGATACCCCTGGCGTCTTATTCCGCTACACAGCCGGGCGGCGTGGGCAGGGCCTCCTCGGCGACGGCGAGGACGGTGCGCAGCGCGGCGGAGGGGTTGTCCGCCCGCCAGGCGAGAGCGGCGTGCAGCCGCACGGGGTCCCCGTCGAGGGGCCGGTAGACGAGGCCCGTGCCCTGGACGTGCTGGACGGACGTCAGGGTGAGGGTCACGCCCACCCCTGCCGCCACCAGCGCCAGGATGGTGTGCGAGTCGGGCGCCTCCTGGGTGACCCGCGGGACGACGCCCGCCTTCTCGCACGCCTCCGTCATGGCGTCACGCAGGCTGGATCCCGCGTTGGACGGAAAGGTGACGAAGGGTTCCTGGGCGAGGTCGGCGAGCGCGATGCGCTCCTGGCGGGCGAGGCGGTGGTCCGACGGCAGGGCGCAGATCAGCTCCTCCTCGTAGATCACCCGGGTCCGTACGCCGGGACGGCGGGCGGGGAGCCGGACGAACCCGAGGTCGAGGGTGCCCTCGGCGACGCGGGCGAGGGCGGTGTTTGCGTACGTCTGTCCGGCCAGGACGAGCTCGATGCCCGGATGGGAGGCGCGGACGGCGCGGGTGAGCAGGGGCAGCGCCTCGTGGCTGGACGCTCCGGCGAATCCGACGGTCACCCTGCCGAACTCCCCGCGCCCGGCGGCCTTGACCGCTCGGGTGGCGAGGTCGAGGTCGCGCAGCACCGTGCGGACGGGACCGAGGAAGGAGTCCCCGGCGCTGGTGAGCCGCACGGACCGGGTGTTGCGTTCGAAGAGCTGTACGCCGAGTTCCTTCTCCAGCTGCCGGATCTGCTGGCTGAGCGGCGGCTGCGCCATCTGGAGCCGGCGGGCGGCCCGTCCGAAGTGGAGTTCCTCGGCGACGGCCACGAAGGCGGTCAGATAGCGCAGTTCCACGGAGTTCTCTCCCTCGCCGCCCTCGGCGTTCCCCGGCATTTATCTGTTCGACGTCTCGATCTCACCTTAATTCGGTATTGGACGGCAATCAATGGCTCCTGGCACGGTGTGACGCGACACTCGCACCCCCTCCGAGGAGCTGCCACCCGTGGACCGATCCATGGACTCCGCCCCCGCCGGCTCCCAGGGAGCCGGCACCGCCGTCGCGTCTGAGGCCTCCGCGAGGAACCGGGGCGCCGGCGCGGACAAGACGATGTCGATGAGAGAGGCGATCGCCGCCTTCGTGCACGACGGCGACACCGTCTGCCTGGAGGGTTTCACCCATCTCATCCCGACCGCGGCCGGGCACGAGATCATCCGCCAGGGCCGCAGGAACCTCACCGTCGTCCGTATGACCGCCGACATCGTCGTGGACCAGATGCTGGCCGGAGGCTGCGTGTCCCGGCTGGTGTCCTCCTTCGTCGGCAACTCGTCGGCCGGTTCGCTCGGAGAGCTGCGCCGGCGCGTGGAGCGGGCCGACCCGGAACCGCTCGTGTTCGAGGAGTACAGCCACCACGGGATGGTCTGCCGCTATCTGGCGGGCGCGCAGCGGCTGCCGTTCCACCCGCTGCGCAGCTACGCGGGCAGCGACCTGACGAAGGTCAACGACGGCCTGCGCAAGGTGACCTCGCCCTACCCGGGACCCGACGGCGAGCCCGAGCAGATCTACGTCGTGCCGCCGGTGAACCCCGATGTGACGATCGTCCACGCCCAGCGCGCCGACCGCAGCGGCAACACCCAGGTCTGGGGTCTGACCGGCGTCCAGGCCGAGGCCGTGTACGCGGCCCGCACGGCCGTCGTGGTCGTCGAGGAGGTCGTCGACGACGAGGTGGTGCGCTCCGACCCCAACCGCACCGTGATCCCCGCGCACGCCGTGGACGCGGTGGTCGAGTGCCCGCGGGGCGCCCACCCGTCGTTCGCCCAGGGCTACTACGACCGCGACAACGCCTTCTACCGCGCCTGGTCGGCCATCAGCAAGGACCCCGTACGGCTGCGGGAATGGATGGCCGAGTGGGTGTACGGCACGAAGGACCACGCCGAGTACACCGCGAAGCTCGGCGAGGAGTTCTGGGCCTCCCTCGCGGTGGGCGAGGCCATGAGCCTGCCCGTGAACTACGGGCGACGGCTGTGACCCCGCACGACCGGCGCACCACCGGACCGCACCCCGAAGGAGAGCCCACGATGACCACCGTGACGATGACGACGACCGACGCGGCTCCGGACGCACCGGAGGTCACCTCGTCCGAACTGCTCGCCGTCGTGGCGTCGCGCGCCCTGGTGGGCCGGCGCACCGTCTTCGCCGGCATCGGGCTGCCCACCCTCGCGGCGTCGCTCGCCCATCTGACGGTGGCGCCCGGCCTGGAGATCGTCTACGAGTCCGGGGTGTGCGGCGCCCACCCCTCGCACCTGCCGGAGACCATCGCGGACGCCGTGCTGATCACCGGCGCCGAGGCGGTGCTGACGATCCCGGCGCTGTTCGGCTACGTCCTGCAGGGCGGGCACATCGACGTGGGCTTCCTCGGCGCCGCGCAGATCGACAAGTGGGGCAACCTCAACTCGTCCGTGATCGGCGACTGGCACTCCCCCGGCGTACGGCTTCCCGGCTCCGGCGGGGCGATGGAGGTGATGGCCAACGCGCGGGAGGTCTTCGTGGTGATGCGCCGCCACACCCCGCGTTCGTTCACCGAGGAGCTGGACTTCTGCACCTCCTCGGGGCCCGACCGCGCGCTGGCCGACGGCGTCCGGCCGCTCGGCGCGGGCGTCACCCGGGTGATCACCGATCTCGGTGTGCTCGAACGCCGTGGCGTGGGCGACGAGTTGCGGCTCGTGGCCGTGCACCCCGGGGTGACCGTGGACCAGGTGCGGGAAGCCACCGGCTGGGACCTGAAGGTGGCCGAGGACGTGACCGTCGTCGCCCCTCCCTCGGACTCCGAACTGCGCCTGCTGCGCGAGGACGTCGACCCCGATCGCGTCTATCTGCGCTGACCGGCCCCGAGATCCCCGAGCCGAACCGTACCGAAGCAGGAGACAGCCCGTATGCGCATCAGAATCGTCGGCGCCGGCGTCATGGGCCGCGGCATCGCCCAGTGGGCGGTGACGGCCGGACACACCGTCGAACTCGCCGACGCCCGCCGGGAGTCCGTGGACGACGCCGTCCTCTTCATCCGCGCCATGCTCGAACGGGCCGCGGAGAAGGGCCGGATGAGCGCACGGGCCTTGGAGGCCGCCCTCACGCGCCTGGTCCCGGTGGACTCCCCGGCCGCTCCCGGCGACGACGTGGAACTGGTCGTCGAGGCGGTCCTGGAGGACCTCGACGTCAAGACGGCCCTCTTCCGGCAGCTGGAGGAGGCCCTGCCCGCCTCCACCGTCTTCGCGACGAACACCTCGTCGCTGTCGGTCACCAGGATCGCCGCCGGACTGAAGGACCCCTCCCGCCTGGCCGGACTGCACTTCTTCAACCCGGTCCCGCTGATGAAGGTCGCCGAGGTCGTCCCCGGCGCCCTCACCCGCCCCGGACTCCCGGAGGAACTCGCGGAGATGGTGCGGGCCGGCGGGCACGCCGCCGTCGTCGTGGCGGACACCCCGGGCTTCCTCGTCAACCACGCCGGACGCGGGCTCGTCACCGAGGCCCTCGCCCTCCTCGAGGAGTGCGTCGGCGACACCGCCGGCATCGACCGGATCGCCCGTGACGTGCTCGGGCTGCGCATGGGCCCGTTCGAGCTGATGGACCTCACCGGGCTCGATGTGACGGCGACCGTGATCGACACCGTCTGGGAGGGCTTCCGCCACTCCGACCGGCTGCGCGCCTCGTACCTGACCCCCAACCGCGTCGCGGCCGGACTGCACGGACGCAAGACCGGACGCGGCTTCTACTCCTACGGCTCCGCCGCGCCCGAGACGGAGCCCGAGCCCGCCGTCACCGGGGACGCCGCCCGTCCCGTGCACGTACCCGGGGGCGGCGGGGACGCCGCGGCGCTGCGGGACGCGCTGGCCGCCTCCGGTGCGGCACCGGGACCGCTCACCGGGGACGCGCTCGTCCTCGTACCGGTGTGGGGCACCTCCGTGGCCGCCGCGGTCGCCGAGCGGGGACTGCCCGCCGACCGAACCTTCGGCGTCGACCCCCTGTGCCTCGGCACATCACGCCGGGTCCTGTCGGTGACCCCGGCGGCCTGCCCGGAGGCCGCCCGGGACGCGCGCGCCGTCCTGGCCGGCGGCGGGCACTGCGTCACCCCGGTGCGCGACACCGCGGGTTCCGTCGCGCAGCGGCTGCTCGCCTCGATCGTCTCCGTGGCGTCGTCCATCGCGGAGCGCGGGATCGCCGCCCCGGCCGACATCGACACCGCCGTCACGGCCGGCCTGGGATACCCGGCCGGGCCGCTGGCCTGGGGCGAACGCGTCGGCGCCGGGCGCATGCTCGACCTGCAGCGCGCCCTGCACACCACTACCGGGGACCCCCGCTACCGCCCCACCCGGTGGCTGACGGAGCGGGCCCAGCTCGGCCTCCCCCTCACCGAGCCGGGCACCGGCCCCGCCGCGCGCTGAACACCACCCACCGAAGGAGAGACACCGTGCTGACAAGGGACTTCGGGCTGACCGAGACCCAGCGGGACTTCCGCGCCCTGGCGGCGGAGTTCGTCGACAACGAGATCGTGCCGCACACCCGCGACTGGGACCGGGCCGAGCGGGTCGACCCCGGTATCGCCAAGCGCCTCGGCGACCTCGGCATCCTCGGACTGATGCTTCCCGAGCAGTACGGCGGCGTCGAGGCCGACATGCTGTCGTACGTCCTGGTCACCGAGGAGCTGGGCCGGGGCGACTCGTCGGTGCGCGGCATCGTGTCGGTCTCGCTGGGGCTGGTCTCCAAGACCATCGCGTCGCACGGCACGGACGAGCAGAAGGAGAGCTGGCTGCCCCGGCTCGCGTCGGGTGAGGCGCTCGGCTGCTTCGCCCTCACCGAGCCGGGCACCGGATCCGACGCGGGTTCCCTCACCACCCGCGCGAAGCGCGACGGCGACGACTGGATCATCGACGGCGGCAAGATGTTCATCACCAACGGCACCGTCGCCGCGGTGGCGTTGACGTTCGCCCGGACCAGCGAGAAGGGCGTCACGGCCTTCCTGGTCCCGACGGACACGCCGGGCTTCACCGCCACGGAGATCCACGGCAAGCTGGGCCTGCGGGGCCAGGCGACCGCGGAACTCACCTACGAGTCGGTGCGCGTGCCCGACTCGGCCCGCCTCGGCGAGGTGGACCGGGGCCTGGGCATCGCGCTCGGCGCCCTCTCCCGCGGCCGGATATCGGTGTCGGCCGGCGCGGTCGGCCTCGCCCAGGGCGCACTCGACGCGGCGGTGCGCTACTCCACGGAGCGCACCCAGTTCGGCAGGCCGATCGCCTCCTTCCAGCTGGTCCAGGAGCTCCTCGCGGACTCGGCCGTCGACGTGCAGACCGCCCGGCTGCTCACCCACCACGTGGCCCGGATGGCGGACGCCGGCGCCTCCCCGAAGGAGTACGCCACCGACGCCTCCGCCGCGAAGTACCACGCGAGCGAGACGGCGGTCCGGGTGAGCAACAACTGCCTCCAGGTCTTCGGCGGTTACGGCTTCATCGACGAGTACCCGGTCGGCAAGTACCTGCGCGACGCACGGGTGCTGACCCTGTACGAAGGCACCAGCCAGGTCCAGAAGCTCATCATCGGCCGGGCCCTGACCGGCGTGAACGCCCTGACCTGACCGGCGGAACCGCCGGTGCCGTCAGCCGGAGGGGCAACGCCGCAGGGTGAGCACACCCGGCCGCCACGGCAGTCGGCTGTAGGGGCCGCCCGCGGTGAGGGACTCGCCCTGGTACAGGAACTGCAGGTTGATCCCAGCGACTCGTCTGCTGTCATCCACCGTTCGAGATTTACTGCGGTTCGACGATGAGGATCCCGCTGGTGCATAGAATGCGATCTCATGCCGAAGCCTGACGAGCTGCTCGTTGCGATAGCCGCCCTTGTGGAGTCCGAGCAGAGCAATCAGATGTCCCTGACCGTGGTCACCAGTGGTGCTGTCATCACCGGTCGGCTGGCACCGGAAGCCATGTGGCGGCAGAGGGTGTCGGAGGTGCTGACGGACTCCGCCGACCTGGGCGAGTTCTCCGCCGTCTTCGACACCCCCGCGAGGAAAGACGGACCGCCCACGCATCTGCATTTCCACGTCGCCCGGATCCTGCAGGGTCCGGTGGGGATCCCGGAGACAGGCGGGATGTACCGCGTCGCGATCGAGGACGTCAGTGCTTGGACCGTGGGCAACTTCAGCTACTCCGACCACTGACTCACCGACCCACGACACAGAGGCCCGACCGGCACGCTTCCGTTCCAGTGGTCGTCGCAACACCCCAGCCCAAGGGGTGCGAGGGACTTCGGGATCCGGAAGGACCGGCGGTCTTCAGAGACCCAGGAGGCCGGACCCTGAGCGGGAGGAACACCTCCGGCTCGTGAATCTCGGAAGAGGGAACACGGAAAGCCTGCCGGATCATCGGCATCAACCGCCACACCGGCAAGCGTTGGCTCGACGGCCGGCAGGCATCCGCGAGGTACAAGGCAGCCCCGTCCGTCGTGGACACAAGGCTGCCCTGGCGAGCACCCGTACCCCGGGCCGCCCGGAGACCCGCCCTGGAAGACCCCAGCCGAGCGTCTGTCTGAACTGCTCGCGGCTGGACTCACCGGTGACCAGCTCAGGCGTGACGCCCTTCATCGATTCCGCCACGCCGCTCTTGGTCGGGTCGAACGGGAGCGAGCGATGAAATCTCAGCTCGCGGGCACAGATATCGACCCCGCCGAAGCATGCTGTTTCGGGATTCGCTTCACGGCCGAGTCGGCCCGGCGGGTGGTGCGGGGCCGGTGGAGAGGACGTGGTCGACGGCGGCGTTGAGGGTCTCGGTCTCGGCGACGAGGACGGATTCGCGGGAGGGCAGGGCGCGTTCGACCGAGAGCCCGTTGAGGACCGTGAGAAGGAACTTGAGGTTGCGGGTGTGGCCCCCCGGGGACAGAGCACCCTCCTCCTCGAGCACGGTCAGCCAGTGTTCGACCCGGCGCTCCGACTCCCGTTCGAGGCGGAGGTAAGCGGCGCGTACCTGTTCGGTCGGCTCGGGTTCGATGAAGGTCCGATACATGGTGCCCCACGCGGTTCGCGCGTCTTCGCTGGTGCCGAGCGGTGCGAGGACCTGCCGCAGACAGTTCAGCAGCCGCTCACGGGGCGACAGCGTCCGGTCCCGGATCGGGTCGCCGGGCAGCAGGTGATCGTAGATCCGCGCGAGCAGGCTGTCCTGCAGGGCGCGCTGGGTGGGGAAGTGGAACCTCAGCGAGCCGGTGCTCACTCCCGCACGCGCGGCGACCGCTCGCACGCTCAGCTTCGCCGCCATGTCCTCGGCGAGCATCTCCGCAGCGGCCTGGAGGATCTTCTCGCGCGTTTCCATACCCGCTCCCCTTCGCTTCTCCTGATTCCCCACTGTACTAGTACGCCGTACTAGTACAGTGTGCTACCGTCCCGCTAACACGCTGTACTAGTGAGGTGCGGCCGTGACGCGAAGGGGTTGGGCGGAGCATGGCGTGGAAGCAGTGGGCGGCATCGAAGCGCCTCAAGCCGGGAGACGGCAGGGAACTGCAGCGGTTCCACTGGTGGCAGCTCCCGCTGCGCTCCCTGTTCTGGCTACGGCTTCCCGGTGCCGACGGGCACGCCCGCCTGCACGCCGTCGACGTACGGCACTGGGCGCGGTTGGACAACAGCAGGATCCGGGCGCATCTGTTCCTGGACGGCAGGCACGTGGCCGAGTCGAAACTGCCCGCGGCCTTCCCTGTCGACGGCGGTGTCATCGAGGTGGCGATGAGCGACTACGGCATCAAACGCTGCCACTACCGCCCCCGGGACGGAGAGCCGCGTCAGCTCACGCCCGACCCGGCCTCGGCGGAGGGACGGCGGGCGCGTTTCGGCGCCCGCCATCCGGGACTGAGCCGGGCGATCGGCATCGGATCGGTGCTGCTGCTCGTCATCGGGGTGGGCCTGAACCTGGTGCAGCTCGCCGAACCCCTCTCCCGCATTCCCCCCGTCATGCAGCGGGTCGGAACGTTCGAATCGCCGATCCACCTGCCGATCTGGCTGAACCTCGCACTGGGGGGCGGGGCCGTACTGGCGAGCATGGAGCGCGCGCTCCGCCTGCGGTACTCCCCGCTGCTCGACGCGGCCGGACGCTGACCCCTCGACGTGAACGTCACGAGTACGGAGAAAGGAAGATCCTCATGATCCAGTCGAGGTCGAGGCCCGCCGCCCGGTACGGGGTGGCGTTCGCCGCAGCACTCATGGCCCTGACCGGGTGTTCGCCCGGCGCTTCGGGGACGCGCGGCGCGTCCGCAGGAGCCACGTCGGCCTCCGTCCCGTCCCCGGACCCACTCGCGTGGAGCTCGTGCGGGAAGAACCTCGAGTGCGCCACGATCGAGGTGCCGCAGGAATACACCGAGCCCGAGGGCGCGCAGATCCCGCTCGCGGTCATGCGGCACCGGGCCACTGATCCCGACCAGCGCATCGGCAGCCTGCTCTTCAACCCGGGCGGCCCCGGAGTCTCCGCCACCGAGACACTGCGCAATCTGCCCAAGACAGCCGGCACTCCCGGCGCCTTCTCGGCCGAGGTGCTCGCCCGGTTCGACGTCATCGCCATGGACCCGCGCGGCGTCGGCCAATCGCGGGCCGTTCGCTGCCTGACCGACAAGCAGCGAGCCGACGCCGCCGGCACCGCCTTCGACCCGGCCGTCCCCGGGGGCAAAGCCCTGCCGCGGCTGCTGGCCGATGCCGCCGCGTTCACCGATGGCTGCGCCGAACACCAGAGCAAGAAGTTCCTGGCCGGCCTGTCCACCGACAACGTGGCCCGCGACATCGACCAGGTCCGCTCCGCGCTCGGCGAGGACAAGATCACGTACTACGGCCTGTCCTACGGCACCGTGGTCGGCCCGATGTACGCCACCCTCTTCCCTCACCGCGTCCGCCAGATGGTGCTCGACGCGCCCGTCGACACCGACAAGTGGTTCGGCAACCCCCTCCCCTTCCTGAACGACGTCGCCGTGGCAAGCGAACGGACGCTCAACGCCTGGTTCGAGACCTGCCGCGCCGAAGGGACCGCGGTGTGCCCGTTCGGAGCGGGAGACCCGCAGGCGGCGTTCGACACACTGATCGACACGCTGGAAGCGAAGCCGCTGAGGATCGCACCCGTCGAGGGTGTCACGCCGGGCGGCGAACTCGACGGCGCCATGGCCCTTGAGGCCACCCGAGCCCTGGCCGGCGACCAGCACACCTGGCCGTTGCTGACCTCGGCGCTGCTGGCCGCACAGGACGGCAACGGCGCACCTCTCTACACCTTGTGGAGCAGCGTCACCGTGTCCCCCTTCCCCGTCCCCACCGCGATGTTCGAAGCCCACACCGCGGTACGCTGCGCCGACTGGCAGACCCCGGCCGGCATCGCCGCGCACAAGGCCGCGGCCACCAAGGTGGTCACCGAGGCCAAGCGCATCGGGCCCCGGGCCGCCTACTCCGCCCTCAACTGCGCTCGATGGCCCGCGCCGGACAAGGACCGCGTCACCAAGCCGCTCACAGGCGCCGGTACCCCGACGGCACTGGTGGTCGCGGGCCGACTGGACCCCGTAACCCCCCACCACTGGGCCGAGAACATGACCCGAACCCTGGACTCCGCGGTCCTGCTCACACGTGAAGGAGTCGGACACGGCTCCTACGGCACCAACGCGTGTGTCGACAAGGCAGTCGACGCCGCCCTCATCCACGGCACCCACCCCGCCGACGGCACCGTGTGCAAGACGGACACACCCGCCACCACCCACCCCCTCGTTCCCGCGAACGGGTGAGCCGCAGCCGGTCGTCCACCCTGTGGCCATACGCACGGCATGACCGTCGAGCGAGCACCGACTCGGCGACCGCCTTTTCCGGTGTGAGGACAACCCCAGGTCTGCCAGGCCGGGGTGGTCCCTGTGCTGCTGGCTGACGCGTACTCCACGCGACCAGAAGCCCTTTCCACGACCACGACCACGACCACGAACCGATATGCGGAGCCTGGACATGAAACGACAACTCAGCGTCGGCCAGAGCCTGGCCCTCTTGGCGGTCCTCGGCCTGGGCGGCTCGCTGACCACCGCGCCCGCCGCCGCCGGGGAGCCCAAGACGCCGCGGGTGGAGTGGGGCCAGTGCCCCGAGGACGTCGCGGCCGAAGCCGCTCCGACCGAGCTGCAGTGCGCCACCGTGGCCGTCCCACTGGACTACGCCGAGCCGGAGGGCGAGCAGATCGACCTCACCGTCTCCCGGCTGGCCGCCGCCGACCCGGACAAGCGGCGCGGCGTCCTCATGCTCAACCCGGGCGGTCCCGGCGGGTCCGGGCTGGCGCTGTCCGCGCTGCTGGTGGCCCAGGGCCTGCCCAGCAGCGTCACCGACCGCTACGACCTGATCGGCATGGACACCCGCGGGATCGGTCGTTCCGCACCGGTCAGCTGCGGATTCACCACGGACAGCCCCTACTACGCCAACATCCCGCCCTACGCCGCCGACGACACCGCGGTCATCGCGCAGGCGAAGGTCGCCGAACAGGCGGCCCAGCAGTGCGCGGACAACGACGACGACGGGATGCTGCGCCACCTCACCACCGCGAACACCGCCCGCGACCTGGACCGGATCCGGGCCGCTCTCGGCGAGGAGAAGACCAGCTACCTGGGCTACTCCTACGGCACGGCACTCGGGGCTGCCTACGCGTCGATGTTCCCCGAGCACGCCGACCGGATCGTGCTCGACAGCAACATCGGAGACACCCACCTCGACCGCGACGGCATGCGCCGCTACGCGCTCGGCATGGAACAGACCTTCCCGGACTTCGCGCGGTGGGCCGCCCGGCGGCACGACAGCTACGGCCTGGGCCGCACCCCCGAACAGGTCCGGGCGTCCTACCTCACCATCGCCGGCGCACTCGACGACGCTCCGGTCGCGGGGATCGACGGCAGCCTCTTCCGGCTCCTGACGTTCAGCCACCTGTTCAAGCAGACGCAGTACCCCAAGCTGGCGCAGACCTGGCAGGCGATGCTCGAAGGCGACGAGGCGGCGGCCCGCGGCCTGTCGGCCGTCCAGAAGGAAACACGGGACGGGGCGTTGTCGCCGGCCGACAACGCCCTGACCGTGTTCCTCTCCGTCACCTGCAACGACGTCGAGTGGCCCGAGGACGTCAACACCTACCGGCGGGGCGTCACCGAGGACCGGGAGCGCTACCCGCTGTTCGGCGCCGCCACCGCCAACATCACACCGTGTGCCTTCTGGCCGTACGCCCCCGCCGAACCGCCGGTGAAGATCGACGCCGAGGGCCCGCGCAACGTGCTGCTCCTGCAGAACCGGCGGGACGCGTCGACCCCGCACCGGGGAGGGAAGATGCTGCGCGAGAAGTTCGGCGACCGCGCCCGGCTGGTCAGCGTCGACGACAGCGGGCACGGCGCCTACGTCCTGGGCGACAACTCCTGCGCGTTGAACACCACCACGCGCTACCTCGTCGAGGGCGAGATGCCCGCCAAGGACACGTCCTGCCGTGCGGACTGACCACGTCGACGCCGAGGCCGCTGGCCTGCGGCGGATCGCGGGCATCGCGTCGGATGGCCGGTGGAGCTTCCAGGCCGGGCACCGTGGGTCGGTGATGGTCAGACAGCTGGTGCGGGCGCACGGCGGAGACGTCTCCGTGGCGAGCCGGCCGCATATGGAGACGGTGTTCCTGGTGCGGCTGCCGAGCTGATCCGCCGGGCACAAGTCCCCTGACCTCGCGTGGCAGCCGACCGCTGCCGGCGGCTGCCCAGCTGCCTGACACCGCGTCACCACCGCGCTGTCGTCCCCGGGGTCGCTGGACGAGCCGTGCGGGCCGACCCGCGGTGTCGTGAAGGAAGCCGGGGACGCAGGGGATCGAGTTGGGCGGGGCGGTGTCGAGGGCCGCGGTGTATCGGCAGGGCCGGAGCCGATGATGACGACGTCGCGCGCCTGGTCGTCGGGCTGCGTCGCGGGCGTCACGCCTCCTGCTTGGCGTCGATCTCCTCGATGAGTGCCTCGATGCGGGTCTTGATCTCGTCGCGGATCGGGCGGACGGCGTCGACGCCCTTGCCGGCCGGGTCTTCGAGGGCCCAGTCGAGGTACTTCTTGCCGGGGAAGACCGAACAGGCGTCGCCGCAGCCCATGGTGATGACGTAGTCGGATGCCTGGACGGCCTCGGTGGTGAGGATCTTCGGCCGGGCGGTGGAGATGTCGATGCCGGCCTCGGCCATCGCCTCGACGGCTGCGGGGTTCACCTGGTCGCCGGGGACGGAGCCGGCGGAGCGGACCTCGATGCGGTCGCCCGCGAGGTGCTGGAGGAAACCGGCGGCCATCTGCGAGCGGCCGGCGTTGTGGACGCAGACGAACAGCACGGAGGCGAGCGGAGCGGAGGACATGCGTTCTTCCTTCACGAGGTGAGTGGCAGGTGGCGCAGGGGATGTTCAGGCGCTCGGCAGGCCGGCGCCGTCGGTATCGGGCACGGGTCAGTCCAAGTACCGGCGGCCTGGCACCATGGGGCAAGCGTCGCAGCAGCTCATGGTGATGACGATGTCCGCCGCCTGTACGACCTCGTCGGTCAGCGGCTCGGGGAACGCGTCGGCCGCGTCGGCGCCGGCCTCGCGGAGGAGTCGGTGAGCAGGCCAGTGGCTGTCCCGGCCGGGAAGTGGCCGGCGTGCCGGGTGGCGAGCCGTGCGGCGTCGGCGGTCCCGCGCTCGTCGGGCAGGACAGGGGTGGGAGCGGCGGACAGGGAAGGACCCCCTTCGACGGGCCTACGAGTCAGCCCCTGCTGATATCACTGCTGGGTGATGTGACAGTATCAGCCCATGATGACGTCAGTCGACACTGACCTGATCCGGGTGCTGGCCGACCCGCTCAGGCTCCAGATCGTGACCCTGCTCGCCCGCGAGACGCTGTGCACCACCCACCTGGTGGAGGAGACCGGCGCCAGGCAGACGAACCTCTCCAACCACCTGAGGGTCCTGCGCGAGGCCGGGGTCGTCGAGACCGAGCCGTGCGGACGCTTCACCTACTACAAGCTCCGCCCGGACGTCATCGCCCGGCTCGCCGGGCAGTTCGCCGACCTGGCCGAGTCCGCCCGCAACGCCGCCGACAACAAGAGGGCCTGCCCGTGACCCGCACCGAAGCGCCCGCGACGATCCAGGAAGCGTCCGTCGTCGCCAAGCTCTCCACGCTCGACCGCTACCTCGCCGTGTGGATCCTGCTCGCCATGGCCGTCGGCCTCGGCTTCGGGCGGGTGATTCCCGGACTGAACGACGCGCTGGCGAAGGTGGAGATCGGCGGGATCTCCCTGCCGATCGCGCTCGGCCTGCTGATCATGATGTACCCGGTCCTGGCCAAGGTCCGCTACGACAGGCTCGACGCCGTCACCGGCGACAAGAAGCTGATGATCTCCTCGCTGGTCATCAACTGGGTCCTCGGCCCGGCGGTCATGTTCGCCCTGGCTTGGATCTTCCTGCCGGACCTGCCCGAGTACCGCACCGGCCTGATCATCGTCGGTCTGGCCCGCTGCATCGCCATGGTCATCATCTGGAACGACCTCGCCTGCGGCGACCGCGAGGCCGCCGCCGTCCTGGTCGCCCTCAACAGCGTCTTCCAGGTCCTGGCGTTCGGCCTGCTGGGCTGGTTCTACCTCGACCTGCTGCCCGGCCTGCTGGGCCTGGGCGACGGCGAGCACCTGGACATCTCCATGTGGAAGATCGCACTCAACGTGGTCGTCTTCCTCGGCGTCCCGCTGCTGGCCGGCTTCCTCACCCGTCGGATCGGCGAGCGGAGGATGGGCCGCGAAGGCTACGAGCAGCGCTTCCTGCCGAAGATCGGCCCGTGGGCCCTGTACGGCCTGGTGTTCACGATCGTCATCCTCTTCGCCCTGCAGGGGAAGACCATCACCTCCCAGCCGTTGGACGTCGTCAGGATCGCGCTGCCGCTGCTGGTGTACTTCGCGGTGATGTGGTTCGGCACCTTCGCCCTCGGCAAGGCCATCGGTCTCGCCTACGAACGCACCGCGACGCTCGCGTTCACCGCGGCGGGCAACAACTTCGAGCTGGCCATCGCGGTCGCCATCGCCACCTTTGGTGTGACGTCGGGTCAAGCCCTGTCCGGCGTGGTCGGACCGCTCATCGAGGTCCCGGTCCTGGTGGCGCTGGTGTACGTCTCCCTCGCTTGGCGGCGCAGGTTCGCGGCTGCCCGTCCGGGTTCATGACCCGGCACACCGATGTGGTGGTGATCGGCGGCGGTCAGGCAGGGCTCGCCGCCGGCTACCACCTGCGCCGCCGGCGCCTGGACCACGTGATCCTGGACGCCGGCACGGCGCCGGGTGGGTCCTGGCGGCACATGTGGGACTCGCTGCACCTGTTCTCCCCGGCCCCGTACTCCTCGCTGCCCGGACGTCTCATGCCCGTCCAGGCGGGCGAGATCCACCCGGACGCCGGGCACGTGGTGGACTACCTCACCGACTACGAGAAGCGCTACGACCTGCCCGTCCATCACGGCACCCGTGTGGAGGCCGTACGCCGCGACGACGACCGCCTCCTGGTCGAGGCGGACTCCGGCACCTGGCGGGCGAGAGCGGTCGTCAGCGCCACCGGCACCTGGTCGCGGCCGTTCCTCCCCGCCGTACCCGGCCGCGGCGTCTTCACCGGACGGCAACTGCACACGGTGAACTACCGTCGTCCGGACGACTTCGCCGGGCAGCGCGTCATCGTGGTCGGTGGCGGGAACTCCGGTGCCCAGATCGCCGCCGACCTCGCCCTGGACAACCGTGTCGAGGTGACGTGGGTGACGCAGCGCCCGCCGCGGTTCCTGGCCGACGACATCGACGGCCGCGCCCTGTTCGACGTCGCCACCGCGCGCCGCCGCGCCCTCGACGCCGGCCGCGGCGACACCGGCGGGGTGGCCTCGCTCGGCGACATCGTCGCCGTGCCTCCCGTACGCGCCGCCCGCGACGCCGGGCTCCTCACCGCGAAGCCGATGTTCACCCGGCTCACCGCCGACGGCGTGCGGTGGGACGACGGCAGCGGGGCCGACGTGGACGCTGTCATCTGGTGCACCGGCTTCCGCCCGGCTCTCACCCCTCTCGCCCCGCTGAACCTGCGCGGCCCGCGCGGGCACATCCCCACCGAAGGCACGCGCGCACTTGGCGAGCCGCGGCTGCACCTGCTGGGCTACGGCGACTGGACAGGGCCGGCCTCGGCCACCCTCATCGGCGTCGGCCGACCGGCCCGCGACGCCGCCCGCGCGATCGCACAGCTGTGGTGACGGTCAGGTGACGGCGGGACTGCGGCGCTCGGTCACGTCAGCGGACGCGTCCGCCCGCCGCCTCTCCCCGTGTCTTCCCGCTCGTCACGCCGCGGACGGCAGCGTCAGCAGCTTGCCCATCGCCGCGAGCACCGACGGCTCGACCCGGTAGTACACCCAGGTGCCGCGCCGCTCGGAGGTCAGCAGCCCGGCCTCCTTCAGCTTCTTCAGGTGATGGGAGACGGTCGGCTGGGAGACACCGACATCGGAGATGTCGCACACGCACGCCTCCCCGGCCTCGTGCGAGGCCACGGCGGAGAACAGCCGCAGCCGGACCGGGTCGCCGAGCGCCTTGAACATCCGCGCGGCCGTCTCGGCCTCTGCGGCGGTCATCGGACGCTCGGTCAGCGGCGGGCAGCACGGCGCCACACCCTGGCCGTCGGCTTCGAGCAGCGGCAGCACGTTCGCATTCGACATACGTCTATGTTGACACACGTCGAAGCAGCACGGGGAGGCCCGTCACCGACGTGCGAGGTGGACGGTCGAGCGCCGGGCGGTCCGCCCCTCGAATTCGATGACCATCTATGTTGACGCCCATCAATACAGGTGCCATGCTGGACCGCGCAAGCATCGACGGATGTCGAAACACGCAAGGAGTCGCCGTGAACGCGCCCGCCACCAAGCTGCCCGTCGTAGTGATCGGGGCCGGTCCTTCCGGTCTGGCAGCCGCCGCCCACCTGATCGACCAGGGCATCGAGCCCCTGGTCCTGGAAGCCGGCCGGAGTGCCGGGGCCTCGGTGCGTGAGTGGTCGCACGTGCGCCTGTTCTCCCCCTGGGGGGAGGTCGTCGACCCGGCCGCCGAGAAGCTCCTGGCTCCCACCGGCTGGACGCGGCCGGACCCGGCCACCTACACGTCGGGCGGTGACTGGGCCGAGCTGTACCTGCAGCCGCTCGCCGACGTCCTCGGCGACCGCGTCCGCACCGGCGCCACCGTCACCGGCGTCTCCCGGACCGGCCGCGACCGCATCGTGGACGCCGACCGCGAGCAGCAGCCGTTCGTCGTGCACGTCGCCCACACCGACGGCCGAGAGGAGCGGCTCTTCGCCCGCGCGGTCATCGACGCCTCCGGCACCTGGACCACACCGAGCCCCGCCGGCGGCAGCGGACTGCCCGCGCTCGGCGAAAAGGCCGCCGCGGACCGGGTCACCTACCGCGTCCCGGACCTCAAGGACCCCGCCGTCCGCGCCCGGTACGCCGGCAGGCGCACCGCCGTCATCGGCTCCGGCGCCTCCGCGTTCACCGCCCTCGCCCTCCTCGCCGACCTCGCCGAATCCGACGACGGTGCCGGGACGAAGGGCGTGTGGATCCTGCGCCGGGGCATCTCGGGCTCGACCTTCGGCGGCGGCACCGCCGACCAGCTCCCCGCGCGCGGCGCCCTGGGCCTGGCGGCGAAGGCCGCCGTCGACGCCGGTCACGCGGACGCGGTCACCGGCTTCCGTACCGAGGCCGTCGAGCGCGACACCGACGGCCGCCTGATCCTGGTCGGCGAGGACGGCCGCCGCCTGGACCCGGTCGACGAGGTGATCGTCCTGACCGGCTTCCGCCCCGACCTGTCCTTCCTGGACGAGTTGCGCCTGGGCCTCGACGAGCGCCTCCAGGCACCGGTCGCGCTGGCTCCGCTGATCGACCCCAACCAGCACTCCTGCGGCACCGTCTACCCGCACGGCCACCGCGAGCTCTCCCATCCGGAGCAGGGCGTGTACCTGGTCGGGATGAAGTCCTACGGCCGCGCCCCCACCTTCCTGGCCATGACCGGCTACGAGCAGGTCCGCTCCGTGGCCGCGGCGATCGCCGGCGACCTGGACGCGGCCGACCGCGTGGAACTCACCCTGCCCGAGACCGGAGTCTGCGGCGGCGCCGGCCTGTTCGACGCCCCCGACGCCCAGGAGGGCGACGGCGGTTGTTGCGCGCCCGCGCCGCAGCTCGTCCAGCTCGGCGCCCCCGCCGTGGCCGGGGCGGCCGCCGAGGAGGCTCCGACCGGGGGCTGCTGCGGCTCGTAAACGACCTGGGCACCCCCACGCGCGGCCTGTACGCCACCCTCGCCCGCCGCGCTCATCGCACCGGGGACAACCACCGGGGCTGTACCCGACCGAGCGGGACGACGGAGCCGCCGGCCGGGTCGGCCCACGTGCGGCGCCACGGGCTCACGGGCGGGCCGCGGGGCCGTTCTGCGCCAGGCGGGCGCCCAGGGTGGCGGCGAATTCCTCGGCGCGGGTCAGCTGGACACGCAGCTTCTCCACCTGCTCCGTTGCGGCCTGCTCGTATACCCGGACGCGGCCGAGCAGGGCCTCCCGCTCGTCGTCGTCGAAGGCCTCGCCGCTGTCGAGACGGTCGGTGGCGTCCAGGAGGTCGCGCATCTGGTCGAGGGTGAAGCCCAACGGCTTCATACGGCGGACGACCATGAGCCGGGCGACGTCGGTCTCCGTGTAGAGGCGGAACCCGCCCTGGGAACGGGCGGAGGGGACGACCAGACCGGTCTCCTCGTAGTGCCGGATGGTGCGCAGCGACAGCTCGGTGCGCGTGGCGACCTCGCCGATCTGCATGTGCTTGCCGTCCACGTCCCCGCGCCTGGCCTTTCCGTCATGGTGGGCCGCGTCCCGTGCGACCCCACCGACCCCTACCCTAACGTTAGGGTAGAGTTGTCGGCGGTAAGGGCGGTCCAGCTGCCGCGCTACCGCCGTTCCGGGGCCGAAGGTCCCCCGGCGAAGATCCCGATTCTTGCAGGAGAGAGCGTGCGCGAGCCCATGACGCCGATCGCCGCCGCCTGCCCACCGTGACCGGTCGCCTCTGATGTGAGCCGGCCGCGCTTACCTCCAGGCCCCCGGCTTCGATCATCCCTTCGCCTTCCGGCCCGCCCCGCGGGTCGTCCGCGGGGTGCCGTCCGGCCCCTGCGTGTCCTTCCCGCACGCCCCGGCCCGCCGACGGGGTGTGCCCTAGCACGACAGGTACGCATCTCTTGTCTTCTGCTGCTGTGACTCCCACCGCGCGACTGCGCGGCCTGCGCCCCGACTGGCTGAACGATCCGAGGGTCTGGCGCACCGAGGTGCTGGCCGGGCTGGTCGTCGCCCTGGCCCTGATTCCCGAGGCGATCTCGTTCTCGATCATCGCCGGCGTCGACCCGGCGGTAGGTCTGTTCGCCTCGTTCACCATGGCCGTGGTCATCTCGGTCGTCGGCGGCCGCCGCGCGATGATCTCCGCGGCGACCGGTGCCGTGGCGCTCGTGATCGCACCGCTCAACCGCGAGCACGGCTTCGGCTACCTCGTCGCCGCCGTCATCCTCGCCGGGATCATCCAGGTCGCCCTCGGCGCGCTCGGGGTCGCGAAGCTGATGCGGTTCGTTCCCCGCTCGGTGATGGTCGGCTTCGTCAATGCCCTCGCGATCCTGATCTTCATGGCACAGGTGCCGGAGATGCACGACGTCCCCTGGGCCGTGTACCCGCTGATCGCCGGCGGGCTGGCGCTCATGGTGTTCTTCCCGAAGATCACCAGGGTGATCCCGGCGCCGCTCGTCTCCATCGTCATCCTCACCGTCATCACGGTCGCGGCCGGGATCGCGGTCCCGACCGTCGGCGACAAGGGCGAGCTCCCGTCCTCGCTACCGGTGCCCGGTCTGCCGGACGTCCCGTTCACGACGGACACGCTGACGACGATCGCGCCGTACGCGTTCGCGATGGCGCTGGTCGGTCTGATGGAGTCGCTGATGACCGCCAAGCTCGTCGACGACATCACCGACACGCACTCCTCCAAGACCCGCGAGTCCATCGGCCAGGGCATCGCCAACGTCGTCACCGGCTTCTTCGGCGGGATGGGCGGCTGCGCCATGATCGGCCAGACGATGATCAACGTGAAGGTGTCCGGCGCCCGCACCCGCCTGTCCACCTTCCTCGCCGGCTCATTCCTGATGGTGCTGTGCATCGTCTTCGGCCCGGTCGTCTCGGACATCCCCATGGCCGCCCTCGTCGCCGTCATGGTCATGGTGTCCTTCGCGACCTTCGACTGGCACTCCGTCGCGCCCCGTACCCTCCAGCGGATGCCGGCGGGGGAGATCGCCGTCATGGTGATCACGGTGATCTGCGTGGTCGCGACCGACAACCTCGCCATCGGCGTGGTCGTGGGCTCGGTCACCGCGATGGTCATCTTCGCCAAGCGCGTCGCCCACCTCGCCCGTGTCAGCGCCGTCGCGGACCCGGACGGCACCAGCGTGGTCTACTCCGTGACCGGCGAGCTGTTCTTCGCCTCCTCCAACGACCTCGTCGGCCAGTTCGACTACGCCGGAGACCCCGACAGGGTCGTCATCGACCTCTCCGAAGCCCACATCTGGGACGCCTCCTCCGTCGCCGCACTCGACGCCATCGAGACCAAGTACAAGCAGCGAGGCAAGACGGTGAAGATCATCGGCCTGAACGACCTCAGCGCCGGCCTCCACGGCAAACTCACCGGCGAACTCACCAGCCACTGACCTCGCGCACTTCCACCGCCCTCGCTGTGGCCGGTCACCGGAGCACGGAGCCGGATGCGAACCACAGCAGAAGCCCTATCGGCTTGGCTCAAGAATCGCCACGCACTCCACGTGGTGCGTCATCGAAAAGGCGTCGACCTGAACGAGCCACGGAAAAGACCAGGTCAGATCCACTTTCCATACTCTCCACCTAGGTCCAACGCGACTCCGGGCAAGCCGCCGTCGCGGCCCCACAGGCCGGCGGTCACCTTCGGCCCCCGGACGCTCCGGCCACCATCGGGGCGCCCGCCGGGAAAGACACCACTCCTCACCGCCTGCCCTGCTGCTCGACGGGATTCCCGTTCGGTTTCCGCCGGGCCTTGGGGTGGATTCAGCGGGTGCGTTCGTAGTGGCGACGTGCTTTCTCGCGATTGCCGCAGACGGCCATCGAGCACCAGCGGGCGCGGTTGGCGCGGCTGCGGTCGAGCAGGAACAGCTGGCACGCGTCGTTGGCGCAGGGGCGCAGCCGGCCGGGCATGTTGTGCTCGGTGGCGGCCCAGGCGAGGACCGTCTCCACGGCCAGCCGGGCATGCGGGGGAGTCACGACTGTCCACCGAAGGCCGTCCGCGGTGATCTCAGGGGTCTGATGGACCCCTTCGAGCAGCGGGCCCAACGCGGCGGGCGAACTCTTTCCGCGCGCCACGTCCCGCAGGGCGTCCCGTGCCTCGCGCAGCAGCGCCAGTTCCGCGAGGCTGCCGTCGCCGCCGTGCTCCCGTGCCCAGCGCCTGCCCTCGGCCGGGTCGGCGAGCGCGTCCTGTTCTTCGCCGTTGATCAGCGGTCTGCTGTTGAGCAGGTCCAGCAGCACGTCCATGGGGCACCACCACCATCCTAACCTGATCGACTCGTTTGACAGGTTAGTCCACCTCGTGCTTCCGTAGCAAACAGCTAACCGGATCAGACACGTAAAGGGGTTAGACATGAGCTCGGTGCACCACCGGACCGCCACCGTCGACGGCCATGAGATCTTCTACCGCGAAGCCGGCCCCGCCGACGCCCCTGCGATCGTCCTGCTGCACGGCTACCCGACCAGCTCGTTCATGTTCCGCGAACTCATCCCGCTGCTCGCCGACCGCTACCGCGTCATCGCGCCCGACCATCTCGGCTTCGGCCACTCCGACGCACCCTCCGTGGCGGAGTTCGACTACACCTTCGACGCCCTCGCCGAACTCACCTCAGGGCTCCTCGACCAACTGGGCCTGGACCGCTACGCCCTCTACGTCCAGGACTACGGCGCCCCCATCGGATGGCGCCTCGCACTCAAGCACCCCGAACGGATCTCCGCCCTCGTCACCCAGAACGGCAACGGCTACGAAGACGGCTTCGTCGACTCCTTCTGGGCCGACCTCTGGGCCTACGGAGCGAATCCCGGCCCCGACACCGAACCCGCCGTCCGCGCCGCGCTCGGCATCGACGCCATCCGCTGGCAGTACGTCCACGGCGTCCCCGACCCCACCCTGGTCAGCCCGGACACCTGGGAACACGACATCGCCCTCGTCTCCCGCGAAGGCAACGACGAGATCCAACTCGCGCTCTTCCGCGACTACCAGAACAACCGCCCCCTCTACCCGCTGCTCCACCAGTACCTACGCACCAGCGAAGTCCCCGTGCTCGCCGTCTGGGGCCGCAACGACGAGATTTTCGGCCCGGCCGGCGCCCGCGCCTTCGCCCGCGACGCCAAGCACACGGAAGTACACCTGATCAACGGCGGACACTTCCTGCTGGAGAGCCACCTCGACGTCGTCGCGGGCTACCTCCGCGGCTTCCTCGGACGCGTACTGCGATAAGCGGCGGCCGGGGACTTGCATCGGAGCCTTCGCAGGCCACCCCGCCCGTCCCCCAAGTTCCGTCGGCGTCTGCCGGAGTCGCTGGTCGCCACGCACTGGCCGGACACACTCAGTGTCGCCGGGGCGCTCGTCACCCATCAGATCCGGGCCTGCGCCCAGCTGCGGATGTTCGGCCGTGAGAGGCACCCGACCCCGCTGGGGGGCGGCGTTCGCAGAGTACGGGCGGAACGACAAGACCATGCACCTGCTTGCTCTGGCAGACCCGGTCGACGACACCTACCGGCGGCTGCGAACGGCAGCTCACCGTCCAGGAGTCCCACCGCTTTCTCCCCCGCGCGATCTGCCACGGCGGCCTGGGCCGGTCCGCCAGGCGTACCGCGAGGACCAAGAAGATCGGTTGGCAAGCCTGGGCCCGGTCCTCAACACTGTCGCCCTGCGGAATACCCGCTCCCTGGATGCCGTCGTCGCCCAGCTCCGCGCCGAGGGCCACGACATCAAGGATGAGGCCGTGGCCCGCCTCTCCCCGCTCGAGGACCGACACATCGACTTCCTGGACCGCTGTCTGTTCAACATCAAGGCCGGCGGACCCGGTCAGGGCCTGCGCTCCTTCCGGGCCCCGGAGACTGTCGAGGACGAGGATTGACGGCGGCGCACCCCGCCCGCCGGGCCACTCCTTGCAGCGCCCTCTCAGGGCCGTGCCTGCGTGGGCAGGGTGAGAATTTCGGCTCCGTTGTCGGTGATGGCGATGGTGTGCTCGCTGTGTGCGGTCCGGCAGCCTGTCGCACTGCGCAGCGTCCAACCGTCGGCATCGGTGACGAGTGCGGCAGTGTCGGCCATGACCCAGGGCTCCAGGGCGAGCAGCAGTCCGGGGCGCAGCTTGTATCCGCGGCCTGGCCGTCCGGTGTTCGCGATGTGGGGGTCCTGGTGCATGGTCGAGCCGATGCCGTGGCCTCCGAACTCGGTGTTGATCGGGTAGCCCGCCTCAGTGAGGACCGTGCCGATGGCGTGTGAGAGATCACCGATGCGCGCCCCGGGCTTGGCGGCGGCGATGCCGGCGGCGAGTGCGCGTTCGGTCGTCTCGATCATCGCGACGCTCTCCGCCGGCCTGGCTGCGCCCACCAGAAAGCTGATCGCGGCGTCCGCGGCCACCCCGCCCCTGGCCACAGCGAGGTCGAGAGTCAGCAGATCCCCGTCTGCCAGCGTGTAGTGGTGGGGCAGCCCGTGGAGCACTGCGTCGTTGACGGCCGTGCAGATGTAGTGCCCGAACGGGCCGCGCCCGAAGGAAGGTGCGTAATCGACGTAGCAGGACTGCGCTCCCGCCTCGGTGATCATCTCTTTGGCCCACTGGTCGATGTCCAGCAGGTTGGTCCCGACCGTGGTGCGGGTCTTCAGCGTGTGCAGGATGCCTCCGACCAGAGCGCCGGTGTCCCTCGCCCGCTCAAGCCGCGCGGAGTTCAGGATCTCAATCATGGGGGACCTCTCCTCTGCTTCCAATAATTATCCCGGTCTAACTGTACCGGTATTAGAATGGGGTCATGGTCAGGTTGCCGCTCACCCCCGCCGAGGTAGAACGCGGACAGCGCCTCGGCGCCCTGCTCCGCCGGGCCCGGGGCTGTCGCTCGATGCTGGACGTGGCGCTCGCTTCGCGCATCTCGCCGGAAACCTTGCGGAAGATCGAATCAGGCCGTGTGGCCACCCCCGCCTTCCCGACCATCGCGGCGATCGCCGACACCCTCGGCCTCTCTCTCGACGCCGTCTGGGCCGAGATCAACCGGGCGGAGCGAACCGTCGAAGACCAGCCGGTCCTGCCTGTCGCACAGCGTCCATCGCTGGTTTCTTGACGTGCTCCCTGGCCTGAAGTCCAGGGATTCCGGCCTGGGTCGTCTGACCCTTCCACCTGGCCGAGGCGCTCATCCTCGAGAAGGTGTTCCGGAGGGGCCGACCGGCACTCCGGGCACCTCTGAAGCCTCGGCCGCGATCGGCGAAACCCTTCACCGGTTGGCCTTCGGCTCATCAGAGGAAGCCCGCTACCCTCTCGGTCCCACCAGACATCCTCGTCGACGTCTTGGAGTGGATGGCCATGGATCTCCTCGGCGGTCAGAACGGAGCAGCCGCGAGGCAACTCCTCGGCCTCCAGGACCACCGCGTCCGTGGCCCGTGTGGGCAGGTCGCGTGAGTGAGAGCCCGGCACCCCGGCACACCGGCTCATTCCCGGGCGTAGTTGCTTCCGCTCTCCGTGGTCTCGCCCTCGTAGAGGATCGCGTGGACGCGTCGCAGCACATCGAGGTGGGCGCAGTGGTGAAACTCGACCAGCGCGTGCACGACGACCGACTCGGCGACCACCGTTTCCCGGGGCAAGGATGACCCCAGGTCGGCCAGACACGGGTGGTCCTCTGCTGCCGGCGGACATCGGGAGCCATCCGCTCCGCCAGCCGCTGCCGCACCTCGTCGGCAGCGTCCTCGTCGAGCACCGCGAATTCCGCGTCAAGGTCACCGCGAGGTTCCGAAAGCTGCTCCCGGAGGGCGGCCATCGCCCCAGGCGTGCAGGAAGACGTCCGCTGCCGTCCGGCGGTTCGGTGAGCCCGCGACCGTCCCGTGAGGCCGGGGACGCCCCCGCAGGTCCCTTCGGTCCCGCACAACCGAGCAGCGAGACCGGTCGCCCCGACGGCTCCTGGATGCGCCTCAGCGCATCCAGGTCGTCGTCGGGCAGTGCGACCATCGTCCGTGCAAGGTCGCCGTATGCCCTAGCCAGAGGGCCCAGCGCTTCGCTCTCGGCCGCACGGAAGCGGCACCGCTGTTCGACGCCCAGCTCGATGGGATCGCCCTGCTCGGCCGCGAGCATCCTCAGGGCGTCGAGTCCGGCCCGTTCGAGTTCGGTGACGCGTGTCGCCTCGCCGCACTCCGCAAGATCACGCAACGAGCCGTCCTCGGTCCACACGTCTATCCAGCTCAGCGGAAGCCACGGGGCTGGACCGTTCCGGGTCCGGTAGGCACTCCGAGATCTCTACCGAACCCGGGACAGTTCAGTCGGCGGTTACTCGATCCCGTAGAGACCCGGCAGGTCGACCAAGAGTAGGTCGTCGCGGCCGGCCGCAGACTCGATCAGGTCCGGGTAGAAGCCGTGCAGGGAGAACAGGGCCAGGGTGGTGCCCGTGGTGTCGTAACCCTGGTCGGCGAGCAGGGTACGGATGCGTTCCAAGCGTCGCAGGTCGCCGGTACCGCGGCGGGCGGCGGTGGCCTTGGCCTCGCCGAGGAGGGCGATCCGGGCGCGGGGGGCCTGCGGGCGCTCGCCCAGGGCCAGGGCGATGACGTCGACCTCGTGCTTGGTGCGGGCCCCGGGGTCCGCCACCTCGGTGGTGCCGACCGGGCCGGGCAGGCCGCCGGGAAGCAGGGTGTGGGCGTAGCGGCGGGTGAAGGCGCGGGCGAGGTCCTCGAAGTGGGGGCCGAGGATCTTGGAGTTGAAGGTCGGCGCGGCGGCCTGCCACGCCTCTTCGGCGAAGCCCTGCTCGACAGTGGCCGCCTGCGGCAAGGTGATCAGCTGATTGAAGCGGATGACGGGGTCGGCCAGGGTGATGACGGGGTGGCGGGGACGCAGGATGTCCTGCTCGCGCTGGATGTAGCCGGTGGACAACAGGACGTCGAGCGGGTGGGTGACGGCGTTGCGCTGTCGTTCCAGGGCCGCACCGATCTTGCTGGGGGTGGTGGCACCCTGGGCGATCGCCGTGAGGATGTCGTAGTAGAGGGTGTGCTGGGTGATCCGCGGATCCTCGCGCAGCAGATACTCCGTCTCCGTGCGCGAGTACACCGCCCGCCCCGGGTCCAGGAGCGTCCGCGTCAGCCAGGAGGCGAAGCCGTCGTTGGGGTGCGGACGGGCCGCCACCGGCCGGTAACCGGGAGCACCCCCGAGGACGGCGTGCACCTGCAGAGCGGTCAGCGGGTCGTCGATCTGCCAGAAGGCACGACTGGCCCGGTAGTCGAAGGCCCCCAGCCGTAGATCGATCACCGCGCGGCCGCGCAACGGCTTCGTCCCCGACAGCAGTTCGTGCATGACGCTCATCGCGGACCCGCACAGGACCACACGCGCTCCGGGTCCGGGCCCGGTGCCCCGCTGGCGCTCGTCGTAGAGCTGCTGGAGCAGGCCGGGGATCTCGGGAGAGTGCTGGAGGAGATACGGCAACTCGTCGATCACCAGCAGCGGAGTCCGTGCACGCGCGGTGACGTCAAGGGCGTTGGACAGGACCTCACGCCAGTCGGTCAACCGCAGCGTGCCGGGCTGCAGACCCGCGTGGGCCGCGATGGCGTCGCTGAACCGCTGGATCGCCGGCAGCCGTCCTTCTTCCCGCACCGCGGTGACGTACAGGCCCCCGACCCTCTCGGAGAGTGCCTGCAGCAGATACGACTTCCCGTGCCGCCTGCGCCCCGACACGATCCCCAGACGCATCGCCGGATCCGGGTCCGTGACGAACTCGGTGAGCAGACCCCACTCACGATCACGGTCGACCACGTCCTCGGGTTTGGCCAGCATGCCCTCGTCCACCGGAACTCCCCACCAACCTGGATCGACAACGACCTGTCTAAGTCTACTTAGACAGGATCCGTCCAGCTCGACTTTCCTCACGACGGGCAACCGAAGTCACTCACGATGATCGTCGCAGAGTTGTGTCAGCGACCACCCCGACAAGGCTGTTGCGTATGTCGCGACACCTTGCTCCGGTCGGCCTCGCCGACGGGAGTCGAGCGTCACATGAGCGTCAAGAGTCCCGAAGACCGGGCATCACGCAGCCGCTCCCGCCCGTCACTCCAGTACGAACCCGCAGGTGAGGCGGGCTCGAAGGGTTCGACCTGCTGGATACCGCGAAACAGGTCGAGACCCACCGACCCTCCTACTGAAACGCAGGTCAGCGGCTCTTTCCCGCAGGCTCCAGAATCGCCACGCACTCCACGTGGTGCGTCATCGGAAAGATGTCGGCCTGAGGCAGCCGCAGAAAAGGCCAGGTCAAAGGCTGTTTCTCGGCTCGCTGTGCAGCTTGAAAGCGGCCAGAGCGTCAGACGAGCGTCATCACGCCCTCAGGCACGCCCGCCTGCCCTGGGTCGGCTACTGGGCCGCCCGAGGAGGACGAACTCACATCGCCGGAAACAGACTCGCCAGTAGTCCGCTTCCTTGGGGAGCCAGTGACCAGCGTTCCCGGTCTGCCTCGAAGCCGTGGTCCGCCTCCTCAGCCGGAGCCGACTCGATAGCCCGCTCCTGTGGCGTCCGCAGCGGCAGAACCGCCCAGCAGCGCTTCCCGCGGGAAGTGGTCTCGACTCCCCGTATCAGACTGAGGTCCTCGATCAGGGCGAGTCCCCGCCCGCACTCGTCGTCCGCCTCCGTCTGCCGAGGCCGCGGCAGCTCCCGACTGTCATCGAGGACCGCGACGACGACCATGTCGTGCACCAGCGTCAACTCGACGGTCATGGGCCCGCCCGCGTGCCGCAGCCCGTTGGTGAGGAGCTCGGAGGTCACGAGTTCCGCGCTGAAGCGGAGCTCTTCCTCGACCGGCCCTCCCCACCAGCTCAGCGCGGTGGAGACGCGGTGGCGGGCGCGGTGAACCGCGGCCCCGGTCGCTTCGACGGTGAAGCTGATGCAGGTGTGAGGCATGATGTCGCTCCTCGATGGCGGTGCGCTTCAGGCTTCCGCAGTCGCCTCTGCGGACCAACACGCAGGTCCGAGATTTCCACGGCGGTCACCCGGGAACAACCGGCCAGGCCATACCAGAGGCTCCGGCTCATCCATAACCCTCGGGCTACTGGTCGACCGAAGGCGTCAGGCCGTCCCGGATTCCCCACCGCCTTCCTCCTGGCGCATAATGGAACTCTGTTCGCCCGGAGCGAGGTGCCCCCGTGGAACTTGAGCTGCGCCACTTGCGCGTGCTGTGTGCGATAGCCGACGCGGGGGGCGTCGGCCGGGCTGCTGCGGCGCTCGGATACACCCAGCCGGCGATGAGTACCCAACTGCGCCGCATCGAGGGACTGCTCGGCGAGGGGGTCTTCCTGCGCAGCAGCGCGGGCGTGGAGCTCACCGCCTACGGCGCCCAGGTCGTCGGCCGGGCCCGGGAGATCCTGGCGCTCTCCGACAATCTCGCACGGCTGCGGCCTCCCCGCTCGTCCGGGGCGACACGTCGGCTTCGCCTCGGGGCCATCAACACACCGGTGGTACCCACCTTGCTCGACGTCCTCCGTGAAGCCTGCCCCGATCTGACCGTCTCGGTCAGCAGTGTGTACGCGACCGGAGAACTCATCGATCTCCTAGAGGCCGGCGAGCTCGACGTCGCCCTGGGTTGCGACTACCCAGGGCTTCCTCTTCGACACTCTCCGAAGCTGGACCACCGAGCTATCAGAACCGTCCCGGTGTTCGTGGCCACCCCTGCCGATCACCCACTGGCGCACCGGCTGGAGGTGTCCTTGGCCGACCTGTCGGAGGACGCGTGGTTCGTCTCCGCGGACGACGGGGTGGGCTGGCCCGGCGCCTTCTACGACGCTTGTGGGGCCGCGGGATTCAGGCCCGCCGTCACCCACGAGTTCCACATGCTCGACCAACTGCAGTCGATGATCGCCAAGGGTCTGGGGGTGGCCGCCGTCCAGCCCACCATGCGCCCGGTGGGCGGAGTACTGGTTAAACCCCTCGCGGGGGATCCGCTGTGGCAGCGGCATCTGCTCGTCTGGCGGCGGGATTCGGTCGAGGCGTCGGCCGTCGAGGTGGTGCACCATCATGCCGTACGCGCCCACTGGCAACTGCTGTCGCAGGCTCCGCACTTCCAGAAATGGGTGACGCGCGCATACGCACCCGCCCGTCCCACGAACGGAGCCGGAAAGGCGCTCCCCGGTACGGTCTAATCGGCCGACGGGTTCCACCGCGCTGCGGCGTGCACGACGTGCCACGCCCCCGCCCCCAGTCCGCTGGGTGGCGGACGGAGCGGAGCACGGGGAAAGACGCCGACCGCGCGTGCGGCGGTCGACGTCCTCGTGATGTGACCGGGGCGGCGTACTCACGGTCCGCCCGGGCTGCTTAGCCGGCCAGCAGCGTGACCCCGCGGTCCGCCAGTGCTCGGCTGATCGGTTCGTGGATCATGCCGCATCCGCTGTTCGGCCCCCCGCTGAGGATGCCGTGGGCCGTTGAGCCGTCGTAGACGCCGCTGCCGCTGTCACCGGGAGCGTCGCATGCGGTGGACCAGGTCATGCCGGTCAGGGTGCGGCCTGGGTAGGACACCGTTGCGTTGGTCTCGGTGATCTGCCCGCAGGTGTAGCCGGTCGTGGAGCCCTGCTTGCACACGTACTGGCCGACGTAGTCGTAGTCCCAGTTGGTGATGCGGGTCGAGGGGTAGACCCAGCCGCGCGGCTGCCAGAAGCCGGGGTCGTCGACCCTGACGATCGCGGAGTCGCCGTAGTAGCCGAAGGTGTAGTCGGCGACGTGACCGACCCCCTGGTAGCCGTAGCTGTAGGTGGGGACCTCCCAGTACGAGCTGTCCTCCGCACAGTGGCCGGCGGTCATCATGTAGTAGCTGCTGCCGCTGTACGCCATGAAGGCGCTGGAGCAGCGGACGTTCGTGCCGTAGATGGCCAGGCCCGAGCGCAGCGGGGGGTCGCACGAGTACTGGCCGCCGCAGTAGAAGGGTTCGGAGGCATGCGCGTAGGTGCTGACCTCGAGGCCATCGCCGAGGGTCCGCTTCGCCCACTCCACGACTGCGTGCTGGGCGGGGGTGAGGGTCTTGCCCCGTGGCAGGTCCAGACGAACCTTGTTGTCCTGCACCACCACCGCGGACTGCAGGCCGTGGGCGGCGCCCTTGTTCGCTGCGGCGATACGGTGGGCCAGTCCTGCGGACATGCGGTCGAGTTGCCGCAGGCTGCGGTCGACGACGACGGTGGTCGTGTCGGGTGCCTGAGCCTGCGCGGACCGGGCCTCGACGAGGGCCGTGGCCGTCGACCGGGTGACGGCGACGGTCAGCCTGCCGCCGTGCTTCTGGTCGATCCAGGCTCCTGCGAAGCGGGAACCCAGGCGCTCACGCAGCGCTGTTGCGACGCCGGTGAGCCGCTCCTGCCGCAGTACGCGCCGCTGTGCCTCCTGGGTGGAGATGTGCTGGTCCGCTGCGAGTTGGCCGGCCGCGGCCTGTTGCGAGGCGCTGAGCCGTGACGTGCCCTGGTCACCGCTGCCGACGGCGGGTGTGGCGAGTGCGCAGGTGAGACCGACGGACATGATGAGGGACCACATGGCGCGGCGTCGCCTGCGTGCGGGTAATGACTTCACGCTCTGCCTCCTGGGAGGTAGGGATGCCCGTGTGCGGGCGGGCGATGTGTTCTCGGTCCGGGGCGACGGAGGTCTCCCCCCCCTGCCGCCGCCCCGGACGCCGCCCGGGGCGGGGAGAGCCGCCCCGGGCCGTCGTGAGGGTCGTGCCTTGGTGCGGAGCCGTGGGTCAGTAGGCGGAACTCACGGTGACGCCGCTGAAGCTGCTGACGGCGTGCAGGCTGATGTAGTTGGCGCCGGCCGGCGGGTTGGTGATGGTCAGGGTGTGGTTGTTGCCGGCTCCCGTGGCCCGCTGCGTGTAGCTCGTGGTGCCGGGCCAGCCGCTGGTGCTGTAGTACAGGTCCGCGTCGCCCGTCCCGCCGGAGGTGGTGATCTTCAGCTGGGTGGTGCCGGCCGGGACGTAGAGGTACAGGTAGGCGTAGTTGCCGGTGGTGGCGGACTGGTTGCCGCGTTGGCAGTTCTGGCCCAGTTCCCGAGTGTCGGTCCCGGTGCATTCGGTGCCGCCGCCTCCGCCGCTGCCGACGGTGACCGTCCTCGTGGCGGTGGCGGTGGCTCCCTTGTCGTCGGTGACGGTCAGCTTGACCGTGTAGGACCCGGCCGACCCGTACGTCTTGACGGGGTTGGTGGCCGTGGAGGTGGTGCCGTCGCCGAAGCTCCAGGAGCGGGAGGCGATGGTGCCGTCGGCGTCGGTGGACTGGTCGGTGAAGGTGCCGTTCAGGCCCTGGACGGCGGTGGTGAACGCGGCGGTGGGCGCCTGGTTCCCGGGCGGGTTGGTGCCCCCGCCACCGCAGTTGCCGGCCGCGCAGGCCGCCAGCCAGGTGTACCAGTCGTTGTCGTAGCGGGTGCCGATGGTGCCGGTCAGGTAGCTGCGGGCGGCGTTCCAGTTTCCCGCGCGGTAGTAGCTGAGGACGGTGTCCATGTCGGCGCGGTGGTTCTCGAGCATGTACCGCACGGCGAGGTAGCCCCAGCGGTAGATGCGCGTGGTGTCGTGACTGTACGTGGTGTCGAACAGGGTGCTCAGCGCGTACGTGCGACGCCCCGCCTCGGTCGTGGCCTCGGTGTAGGGGACGCCGCGGTAGGAGTAGGAGACGTACTCGGCGAAGCCTTCGACCCACCAGATGGTCGGGGTGGTGATGTTGGCGTTGAAGTCGCCGTACATGTCGAAGCGGCCGTCGAGGTAGTGGGTGTACTCGTGGTTGAGGTTCCAGATCTGGAAGTCCGGACGCAGCCACTCGGCCTCGTAGGCGATGAAGCGCGGCTGGTTGCCGGCCGCCGACGGATTCCCCTCCAGGTACATGCCGCCGTTGTTGGTGTCGATCCCGTACATCGCGCCGGCGTAGGTCTGGTAGTCGGTGCTGGAGTCGAAGACCACGACCTCGATGGTGCTGTTGTTGTCGTTCGCGACGGGGCCGTTGTCACGGACCACGTTGTGGAAGTAGGCGTCCTGGTTGCGCAGGCTGCTGCAGCTGGAGGACAGCTCGCCCGAGGTCATCTGCTGCGCCTTGATGGTGATGCTGGAGCTGCATGGGTAGGTCACCGTCAGGACGGAGCGGGCCAGTTGTGCCTGGAGGTCGCAGGTGCCGTAGTAGGAGCAGTTGGCCTTGTCGTAGTAGTCGGTCATCTCGGCGACACCGACCCACAGCGGGGCCGTCCGGCCCTTGATGGAGCTGGAGTTGAGCAGGCCGCCGGCCAGAGGGCTGACCTTGGAGCGCAGTGCGGAATGCTGCAGGAACCGGCCGAGTTCACGTCCCGCGTTCGACAAGAGGTAGGACTGGTCCGTTCCCAGCAGCGCGAGGTGGCCGCTCGCGAAGTTGTAGAGCGCGTCGATCAGGCCGGGGTCAGACTGCACGGCACTCACGAACGCGGGCACCTGGTGACCGCGGAAGGTCACCGTGTACACGTTGTTGACCGCGTTGAGCATCCACCACGACGAGTTCCAGGTGGAGTCGTAGTCCGCCAGCAGTCGCTTGACGACGTGGATGTAGCGGGCGTTCTCCTCGGCGCTGTCGATGAGCGTGACGGCCTCGGCGAGCGTCTCGCCGTTGGCGTCGTTGACGTCGCGGGAGTGCGGGCTGGCGAAGAAGGCGTCGAGCCCGGCGCGTATCGCGGTCTGCAGGCTGCTGCCGTAGGTGCCCACCGTGCCGGCGTTGTAGTAGTGCACGTAGTAGCCGGCGCGCAGGTAGAGCACGAGCTGCGGCATACCGGTGGAGGCGTTGCCCGGGTAGGACGTCGAGCCGTCGCGCAGGGCGTAGGCGACCGAGGTCATCTGCGACTCACGGAAGGCGTAGTAGGCGTCGTTCCCGGTCAGGTTGAACAGGGTGTTGACGCAGTCGGTCGTGGACGCCTTGATCTGCTGGACCAGCGCGCCGCCGCTCCGGCTGGTGAAGTCGGAGACGTTGCACGCGGCGGCACGCGCACGGGAGTTGCCGGTCTTGCCGGCGACCGCCTTGTCCGTCGACTTCGAGGGACGGACCGGCGCCTTCGCGGTCTTGCCGTACACCTCCTTGAGCGCGTCCTTACTCGCGGCCACGGGCGGAAGCTCGGACGCCTTCGTGCGTCCCTGCGCGACGTGCTCCGTCTCGGCGGTGGGGGACTGCGCGACGGGCGGGGGTCCCGCGTGCTCCGGGTCGTCCGCCGCGACGTGCACGACGGACCCGGTGTTCCCGGCTGCGCCGGCCGGCTGCGACAGCAGGCCCACGCTCATGGCGACGGTCAGGGCCAGCGGCAGCGCCGCCCCCAGACCTCGCCGTACCAGTGACTTTCTCACAGCGCCTCCCATGAGGGATCCGGCCGTGCGGAGCACGGCCGACTGAAGGGGGAGAGGACGTGGGAAACGGAGTACCGCACTGCCACCTGACGGAAGACGAACGACCTCCCGACTTGGCATGGCCACGCCCTGCAACACGGAACATGGCACAGGTGACATTGCACAGGGAATGGCATCGAGGAGTGAGACCGTGGGCGGGACCCGCGCAAGCGGGTCCGCAGGACCACCGGAGACGAGGCGGAACGGCTGCTGAGAGGGGGTGCCGACCCCTGGCGGCCCTCTCGCCGAACGGGGCATAGCAGTTCCACCGTGTCAGTCATAAGACTTCGTTCCGGAAGTGCCGTCGGGCTCCGAAGGAAGCGACGCCTGCGCATACTTGGCCGACGCACTCTCCACCCAGGGGTACGAAAATTCCTGTTCGTCTCGATCTTGCGAGGACGAGCCTCATGAGACCTATTCGTGCGCACATCCGTGCGTCCGTCATCACACCCACGGTGATCGCCACGGCACTGGCAGCCGGTCTGCTGCTTTACCCGACGGACGACCAGGAGGGCACCACCATCAAGGTCGGGACGACGGAACCGCCGACGTCACTCGACCCGGCCGGCGGCTACGACTCCGGCTCGACCACTCTGTACAGCAATGTCTTCCAGACACTGCTGACCCTGGAGCCCGGAGTGGCGGAGCCCGTTCCCGACGCAGCCGAAAGCTGCTCCTTCACCGATTCCGGCCTACGCACCTATCGATGCCGGCTGCGGGATGACATCACCTTCTCCAGCGGACGCAGAATGACAGCCAAGGACGTCCGGTTCTCGTTCGAACGGGTCAAGAAGATAGATTCCGACGTGGGGCCGTCGTCCCTCCTGGACACCATCGAGTCGATGGACGCCCGCGACCGGACCGTCACTTTCCGACTGACCGCACCGGACGCCACGTTCCCCTTCAAGCTGACGACCGGGGCGGGCTCGATCGTCGACTCGACCACGTACCCGGCGGACTCCCTGCGCTCGGACGGCCGGATCGACGGGACCGGACCGTACGGCGTCGTCTCCTACGCGAAGGGCGAGAAGATCTCCCTCTCGCCCAACCCTCGGTACAAGGGCGCCGCCGAGAACACCGGCCGGCCGATCGAACTCCACTTCTACGACACCCCCGACTCACTCGCCCGGGCCTGGATATCCCACCGCATCGATGTCGCCCTCAGACAGCTTCCCCCCGAAATGCTCGCCGATCTGAACCCGAGCGATCCGGGGCTTCGCGTGACGGAGGCGCAGAGCGCGGAGACTCGAAACCTGTATCTCAACAACCGCCGCGGCAAGCCGTTTCACGACAGACGCGCACGGCAGGCGGCGGCCTGGCTGATAGACAGGGACCGGATGTCCTACGACGTCTACGACGGAACCGTGGACCCGCTCTACTCCCTCATCCCGACGAGCATCACGGGCCACACCACCTCCTTCTTCGACAACTACCCTCACAAGGACGCCGAAAAGGCACGCCGCCTCCTCGTCGAGGCCGGTGAGGAAATCCCGCTGTCTTTCACCTACGGTTACGCGGCGGGACGCGGATCAGCCCACGAGGAGGCTGCGGAGGTGAAAAAGCAACTAGAGGCCGACGGGCTGTTCAAGGTGACCCTCAGAGGATATGAATGGGACGAATTCCAGAAGAGCTGGGCCGAGGGAGAGCTCGACGCCTACGCCGTCGGCTGGGTCGCCGACTACCCCGATCCCGACACCTTCGGCGGTCCTCTCGTCGGCACGGACGGCACCATGGCGACGGGGTACGGCAGCAAGGCCGCCGACCGGCTGATCACGAGCAGTCAGCGCTTCGCCGACCGGAGCGACGCCGAAGCCGACCTCGAAGCCCTTCAGCGGATCGTCGCCCGCGACGTGCCCGTCGTCCCGCTGTGGCAGGCCAAGGACTTCGTGGTGTCCGGGGAGGACGTGGGCGGCGGCCAGTACGCGGTGGACGGCACCGGGCTTCTGCGCCTGTGGCGACTGACCTGGATCTGACGGCTCGGACCTGACCCGACCGGACGGGGACGTGCGGCTGTTCGCCGGGGTGCCGGGACCGCTCCGGCCGCGGCGCCGAGGATTCCGACCGGTCTGCCACCGTATGCGCTCCGCGAACACCACCACAGGCCCTCTCAGTGCCCGGCGATGAGTTTGACAGCGACCACGCCAAGACCGATCACGGCGTTGAGTACGCCGGCGATCAGGGCTCCCAGACGCCCGGCGCCGACACGCAGCCCGCCCACGAAGCCCCACCGGGCCGGCGCCGCCACCTCACTGACCACCGAGACCCACAACGCCGTGTCCAGGGCGAGAACCCCCAGGGCGGACAGGGCGATCAGCAGCGCCGGTCCCAGTGCGCTGCTGAGGAGAGGGCTGCTGGTGAGCAGCGCGTGACGGGCCTCGGGTCCGTCGGGCCGGCGCCCGTGCGGCGGGACGGTACTGGCGCTGGCGCCGTTGAACCGCAGGAAGACGCGCATGGCGAGCCAGGCGGTGCGCTTGTTGCCGTCGATCAGCGCGTGATTGCGGGCGACGGAGTGCAGTAGTGCCGCGGCTTCTCGTGCAGGGTGGGATACAGCTCGGCTCCGAAGACGTTCGTCCGGGGCCGTTCGATCGCCGACACAAGGAGGCCCATGTCACGCACGCTGTGCTCGGCACCGTTGACCGTGCGCACGATGGCCAGGATCTCGTCGATCTGGAGGTAGCGCACGCCGCTCACTTCAAGTAGTCCAGAATCTCCGCATCGCTGTCCATCAGACCGGCCAGAACGTCATCGACCTTCAGCTCGGCCCGGTCCCGGGCATCACGAATGGCCCCGATGGCAAGTTCCTGCTTGCTGCAACCCTCCCCACGAGCCCGCTCCGTAAGCTTCGTGTCCAGGTCGTCGGGAAGCCGGAGTGTCATCGCCATAAGGTCATGATGCCTGCCTGGTATCACGCGCCACCGTCGAGTCTCGTGCCCTAAAAGCGCTGGTGACCCCCAGAGGCCGGGTGACCAATGAGCGCACCACGAACGTCAACGCACTGAACGCGCTGGTTCGGGTCGTGGACCTCGTAATCGATGGGCGTCGGGCACTGACCGGTCGGCCGCCCGGTGGCAAGATCGGATGAGACGAGGCATGAGCCACCAGCGGTCTGCGTCACGGTCCGGTGCGGCTCAAGATCCGGCTCGTTCTGCCGGGGCTTCGCTGTCGACGGGCCTGCGAGCCGCCTGGACGGGGTGCGTCACGGGTGATGTGGCAAGTCGTCATCCGCGAGCAGTCGACGCGTCGCTCCGGCCGCGAAGTCGGACACGGTTGTCAGATCGTCGCCTTGGTCGATTCTGCGGATGCACGCATCGACGACTGCTTGGACCACCGCCACGGTCAGCTCGGGCTGTGGCTGCCCCAGTTCGCGCACGACCCGGGCGAGCGCCTCGTGTAGCGAGATGTGCAGATTCCTCACCCGCTCCCGCGCCGACGGGGAGAGCGAGTCGCGCGAGAGCGCGGCCCGCCAGCCGTGGGTGCCGCGAGCTGCCTGTTCGAGGTTGGCCCTGACGTAGGCGGCAGCCTGGGCGGCGGGTGTGGTCTCGGCCGCGATGGCCTGCTCCACTGCGTCGATCCAGGCGGGGAATTCGCGGGTGACGACGAGTTCGAGCAGGTCGTCGATGGAGTTGAAGTAGCGGTAGATGCTGTTGCGGGCGATCCCGGCTCGCGCGGCAACCGCTCCGGCTGTGAGGGCTTCGGCACCGCCCTCTTCCAGGAGCTCCTCGGCCGCGTCGATCAGCTGCGCGAGCCGCTGCGCCCGGTGCTCCCGGACGCTGCCGGCTTCAATCTTGGGCATTTTCTCCGCTTCACCTCGGACGCTGTGCCGTCTCCCGCCAACCTACCCCCACGCCCGAGAGGCCGAGGGGGCGTGTTAGCTTGACGCAACTTAGAGACACCCTGTCGCTAAGTTCTGTCCGTACTTCCTGCCGAAGGCTGCCCGATGCAACCGATGAACTCCCCCGCTCTGCTGCGATGTCTCCTGGGATCGAAGAAGCGCGCCGCCGTGGTGGTGGCCTTCTGGGTCCTGATCGCGGGCCTCCTCGCCGGGGTCGCCCCGACCCTGGAATCCGTCGAGGACAACGCGTCCGCCAACCTGCCGCCCGCCGCCTCGGACTCCATGAAGGCCCGTGATCTCGTCCGCGCCCAGCTTCCGGGCCAGGACGCGACGCCGGCGATCATCGTGGTCCGCGGCAAGGGCACCGACGCCGCGAAGAGCGCCACGCAATCGGTCGCCGCCATCACCTCGGCCCTTTCCGGAACCAGCCGACCCGACCATGTCGTGAGCGTGGTCTCCACGGTGACCGCTCCCAACGCTGCGGCCGAGTTGGTCTCGCAGGACCGCGGTGCTCAGCTGGTCATCGTGCCCATGGAGGGCAGCCCCTCGGACGAGTCCTTCCAGAATGCGGTCGACGAGGTGCGTGCCCTCGCGTCCGACCGGGCCGGGCCCGCCGACGTCGCGGTGACCGGCCCCGCCGGGATCGCCACCGACACCGTGAAGGTCTTCAGCGGCGGTGACAAAGTCCTGCTGCTGGCCACCGTCGTGCTCGTCCTGATCATCCTGCTGGCGATCTACCGCTCGCCCCTGATGGCGCTCGTGCCGCTTCTTGCCGTGGGCGTGGCTATGCGCGTGGCGGAGACGCTCGGCGCGATTCTCGCGGACGCCGGAGTCATCACGGTCAGCTCCCAGACCGCCTCGATCATGACCGTGCTGCTGTTCGGGGTGGGCACGGACTACGCGCTGATCATCACCGCCCGCTACCGCGAGACCCTGCTCGACGAGCCAGACCGCGCCCGCGCGATGCAGGCCGCCGTGCGCCGCACCGCCGAGTCCGTCCTCGCCAGCGCCTCGACCATCGTGCTCGCCATGTTTGCCCTGCTCGTGGCCGTCTCCCCGGCACTTCACGGCTTCGGACCGTACCTCGCTCTGGGCGTGGCCGTCATGGCGCTGGTGGCGTTCACCTTGATCCCCGCCCTGGTCCTCCTGCTGGGCAGGGGCGTCTTCTGGCCCGGGGGCGTGGACAAGGCCGCCGAACGCAGTCGCGGCGCAGGCGTCTGGCACCGCATCGCCGCCCTGGTCGCACGGGCCCCCGTCAAGGTGGCCTCGGCCGTGATCGCACTCCTGGTGGTGCTGAGCGCGGGACTGCTCGGCTACCAGGAGAGCTTCAACACCCTCAGCGGCTTCCGCGCCGCCACCGAGTCGGAGCACGGACAGCACTTCATTCGGGAGGAATTCGGGCCCGGCGAGATCGCCCCCAGTACCGTCGTCGTCCATTCCCAGGACAACCTGCGCTCCAGCCCCGCACCCGCCGACATCGCCACCGCGCTCACCGACACCGATCACGTCAGCCGTGTCGCAGACCCCCGCATGGGCAAGGACGGCAAGACCGTCTTCTACGACGTCATCCTCGACCTCGACCCCTACAGCTCCAAGGCACTCGACGCGATCGGCCCCCTCAAGCAGGCCACACAATCCGCAGCCCAGGCCGCCGGCGTCCAGGACGCAACGGTGCTCATCGACGGCGAGACCGCGCAGAACGCCGACATCCGCTCCGCCCTCGACCGCGACACGACCCTCATCGTGCTGCTGGTCCTAGCTCTCGTCACCGCGGTCCTCGTCCTGCTGCTCCGCTCGCTCCTTGCCCCGCTCTACCTGGTCGCGACCCTGATCCTGTCGTTCCTGGCCACCCTGGGCGCCACCACCTTCTTCACCGTGACCGTCCTCGGTGACGACGGCATCGGCAACCGCGTCACCGCGTACATCTTCGTCTTCCTCGTCGCGCTCGGCGTCGACTACAACATCTTCATCATGAGCCGGTTCAAGCAGGAACTGCGCACCCAGCCCCCAGCGAAGGCGATCACCGCCGCCCTGACACGCACCGGCGGCGTCATCTCCTCCGCGGGCCTCATCCTCGCGGCGACCTTCGCCGTCCTGATGACCCAGCCGATCCGCGAACTGTTCCAGTTCGGCTTCGCCATGGCCTTCGGCATCCTGCTGGACACCTTCCTCATCCGCCCGCTCCTGGTCCCCGCCATCGTCCGCCTGCTCGGCAACCGCGCCCTGTGGCCCGCACGCCCAGGCACCCCGCAGACACCCTCCACGCCCACCTCCGAACCGCCTTCCGCCGACGCGCCGGCCGCACGGGCTGCCGAAACCGGCACCAGCCGTCTGCTGCGCGCGTTCACCTGGATCGCGATCATCGAAGCGTGCACGTGGGCAGGTCTGCTGGCCGGGATGTACCTCAAGTACATCCCCGAAACCACCGAACTCGGCGTACGGATCTTCGGCACCCTCCACGGCGCCGCCTTCATCGTCTACGTGTCCCTGACCGTCCTGGTCGCGATCCGGCTGAAGTGGCGGCTGGGCCGGACCACGATCTTCGCCCTGCTGGCCGCCGTACCCCCGTTCATGACTATCGCGTTCGAAATCTGGGCCCGCCGCACAGGCAGGCTCCCTCAGCCGACCGCGGACCCGAGCCCAACTCCAGCCCAGTAACCGCACCCCGCAACGGAACTCGATCGGACACGCGGTGCACATCACCGCCATCGCCGTGCGGGCCCCGGCCGGGCGGGACAGCCACCGACATCACACCAACAACCGAGAGAAGACAGAAATGATCACCGCCGTCACCGAGTTCACCGTCGCCGCGCCCGCCCAGGGCGCGTTCGAGAACAACTGCACCGCCGGCATGCGCGCCACCCTTTCCAACGTGCCGGGGCTGCGCAACGCACGGCTGCTGCGTCCCCGCAAGGGCGCACACGGCTACCTGGCCGTCCTCAACTTCGAGGACGACGCCGCATTCACCGCCTACACCTCGTCGGAGGCATTCCGCGCCGCGCACGCCGACCCCACCCACTCGCTCTCCGACGACAACCGCGTCACGGTCTTCGAAGCGGTCACGCAGGGCTGACATTTCTGGTCCCACGGGTGCCGGAATAACTCGCTCGGCCGAGCCGCGCCTGATGACGCAGACGGTGCCTCCTGACCGCACCGCGTCCGCGGTGACCGCCGAGTCGGCCAAGGGCGGCCCCTCGGAGTTACAGGCAGTGGCTCCGAGGGACCGCCCTCGCCTGTACAGGTAGGCAGACCAGGTGCAGGGGCCGGGCATTCTGGCCGCGGCGGAGGCCAGGTCCGGGGGGCGTGTCCGGCTCGAACTGGCCGTGGGCGTTCACATGGGTTCAGAGGAGCGGGCACCAAGCCCAGCCAGCACCACAACTCCGGACGCCGCTGAAGTCGTGGAGAACGGAAACACCGCCCACCACATACTGTTCAGCGGCGGATGAGCCCGAGGTCGTCGATGGCGGTGACAGTGGCCACAGCGGCGGTGCGCGAGTCGGTTCCGAGGTTGGCATAGATGCAGGCCAGGTGATATCGACGGTGCCTTCGGTCAAGTGGAGGCGTGCGCCGATGGCCTGGTCGGACAGTCCGTCGGCGATCGGTGAGAGGACTTCGGTCTCACGTCGGGTCAGGTTGGTGGCGGGAGCGCGGAGCCGGTTCATCAGCCGGTCGGCGACGGTGGGCGCAAGGTCCCGGGGGGGCGGAACCCCCTTTCACTGAAAGGTGCCGCCTTTCACCCATCGACGGAAGCGGGTGTGCAATGTGGCCCAGGAGTCGTACCGCTCGGGCACGTCCTGCCAAGCCGTTCCGGTCCGAAACTCCACACGATCCCGTTGAGTACCGGCCGATCGTGCAAGCGTTGCTGCCCCGGTCTGCCGAGCGGGGGCAGCAACGCTTGCACGAAGGGTCACCCGGCAACGGACAGTATCGGCTCCTCTCGGACTGGTGGCGAGCTGCGGTCGGAGCCGAGCTTCCAGACCGTGCCGGTGCGGCGCCCGCACAGACTCCTGAACGCAACCTGTTCCGTCGACGGTGTGATCGGCGCCTTCGCCATCACCAATGACAGCGCCCTGATGATCCTCGACCTGGGCGTCGACGCCCTGCACCCTGCGGTCCCTGACCGTCTACCTGATCCGTCAGGGCACCCTCGACGATTACCTGGAGCAGAGAGAACCTGCTTCATCGGGCGCGAGAGGCAGGGCCCTGCCTCCCCAGTCGGTGACGACCCTTCAGAAATAGCGTCACCCGAGCGTCAAGACCTTCGGTTTCCCTTCGCGCCAGGAGAAGGGCCGACCACGCCGACATCGCGGCACCGCTCGTGCAACGCCAGGTCAGGCGGCTTTCACGAGCGGTCCGCAAGCTCTACGTCGTGCGCTTTGGAGAACAGGTCGAGCGCAACAGGCCGCTCCTGATCCAGCCAAGAAAAATGCAGGTCAGAGCCCCTTTGCGGCGGGCTCCAAAATCGCCACGCACTCAACGTGCGCAGTCATCGGGAACAGGTCGAACACCCGCAGCGTCCGCACTCGGTACCCGCCGTCCCGGAAGTACGCCAGGTCACGCGCGAGCGCCGCCGGGTCGCAGGCCACGTAGGCGATCCTGCGGGCGCCCAGGGACGACAGGTGCTCCACCGTCTTGCGGCCGGCGCCGGCCCGCGGCGGGTCGAGGACGACGAGGTCGACGTCGGTGATGCCGGTGCGGGGCAGGACCGAGTCGACCTTGCCCTGCTCGATGCGGACGCGGGGGAAGTCCGCGAGGTTGTGGCGGGCGTCCTCCACCGCGCGCTTGCCGGACTCGATGCCGAGCACCGCGCCCGTCTCGCCGACCCGGTCGGCCAGCGCGCCCGCGAAGAGGCCGACGCCGCAGTACAGGTCGAGGGCCATCTCGCCCTTGCGGGGCAGCAGGCCCTGCATGACGGCGGTGACCAGGGTGTCGGCGGCCTTCGGGTGGACCTGCCAGAAGCCGCCGCCGGCGACCCGGTGGGTGCGGCCGTCGGCGCGTTCGCGGACGAAGGGGCGGCCGTGGACGCGGTGCAGCTGGCCGGAGCGCTCGTCGACGCGCATGACCGAGACGGGGCGGTCCAGTTCGACCAGGGGGAGCCGGGCGCCGGGCTTCGGGGTCAGCACGACCTGCCGGTCCTGGGAGCCGGTCGCGGCGATCGCCTCGACCGAGTCCATGCCCGTCCAGTCCCGCTTCTCGATGCCCAGCTCGCTGACACCCTCCGCGGCGATCATGCAGTGGTCGATCGGCTCGACCTCGTGCGACCGGTGCCGGCGCAGTCCCGCGCGGCCGTCGGCGGTGACGGCGTACTGCACGCGTGTGCGCCACGCCGGGACCTGGCCCGCGGGGACCTTGTCGCCCTCGGCGGGCATCACCGTGCCGTCCCAGCCGGCCTCCTCGGGGGTGAGTCCGGCGAGCCGCTGCAGCTGCTCGGCGACGACCTCGCCCTTCATGCGGCGCTGCGCGCCCGGCTTGGCGTGCTGCCAGTCGCAGCCGCCGCAGCGGCCGGGGCCAGCGAACGGACAGGGGGCGTCGATGCGGTCCTTGGAGGCGTCCAGCACCCGCACCGCGTCCGCGCGCAGGAAGCGGGCCCCCTCCTCGCCCTCGGTGACCTGCGCGACGACCCGTTCACCGGGCAGCGCGTGGCGGACGAAGAGGACCTGGCCCTCCGACGTACGGGCGATGCAGTGGCCGCCGTGGGCGACGGGGCCGATCTCGACCTCGTACTCCTCCCCCACCAGTGATTTCCTCGGTTCTGCCTGCATGGCGGGGTGACTCCACAACATCGGGTACGGGCGGGACGGGCCCTGCGGCCCGTGACAACAGCCCACCAGTCTACGTGTGCGGGGAGGAGTCCCTCGACCGCTCCTTCGGGCCCCGGCGCACCGAGCCGGGAGCGGACCAGTCCTGCCGTCTGCGGGCCCGCCTCTTGGCGGCCTCGGAGGATTCCAGCTGGTACGGCACCGAGGTCACCATGACTCCCGGTGTGAACAGCAGCCGGCCCTTGAGCCGCAGCGCGCTCTGGTTGTGCAGCAGGTGCTCGTACCAGTGGCCGACCACGTACTCGGGGATGATCACGGAGACCACGTCGCGCGGCGACTCCTTGCGCAGTCCCTTGACGTACTCGATCACCGGGCGGGTGACCTCCCGGTACGGGGAGTCGAGCACCTTGAGGGGCACCTCGATGCCGCGCCGTTCCCACTCCTCGCGCAGTGCCCTGGTCTCGGCCGGGTCCACGTTGACGCTGAGCGCCTCCAGGGTGTCGGAGCGCAGCAGCCGGGCGTAGGCGAGCGCGCGCAGCGTGGGCCGGTGGATCTTGGAGATCAGGACTACCGAGTGGACGCGGGAGGGCCGCACCGTGCCGTCGTCCGGGGTCTCGGGGGCCGCGATCTCCTCGGCGACCCGGTCGTAGTGCCTGCGGATCGCCGTCATCGTCGCGTAGAAGATGCACATGCCGAGCAGCGCGACCCAGGCGCCGTGGCTGAACTTGGTGACGAGGACGACGACCAGGACCAGGCCGGTGAAGAAGGCGCCGAAGGTGTTGATGGCCCGCGAGCGGACCATGTGGCGGCGCTTGGCCTGGTCCTTCTCGGTGGCCAGCAGCCGGTTCCAGTGGCGGACCATGCCGGTCTGGCTGAGCGTGAAGGACACGAACACGCCGACGATGTACAGCTGGATCAGCCGTGTGGAGTCGGCGCCGTAGATCCAGACCAGCAGTCCGGCGGCGCCGGCGAGCAGCACGATGCCGTTGGAGAAGGCGAGGCGGTCGCCGCGGGTGTGCAGCTGGCGGGGGAGGTAGCGGTCCTGGGCGAGGATCGAGCCCAGCAGCGGGAAGCCGTTGTACGCGGTGTTCGCGGCGAGGAACAGCACCAGCGCGGTGGCGGCGGCGAGGACCATGAACAGGAGGCTGCCGTGGCCGAAGACGGCCTCGGCGACCTGGGAGATCACCGGGTCCTGGACGTAGCCCGCGCCGAGCGGGACGCCGTTGTGGATCAGGTCGGTGGCGGGGTTCTCGGCCATACGGACGTCGGTGGCCATGGCCAGCCCGATGATGCCGCAGAACATGGTGACGGCGAGCAGGCCCATCATGGCGAGGGTGGTCGCCGCGTTGCGCGACTTGGGCTTGCGGAAGGCCGGTACGCCGTTGGAGATCGCCTCGACACCGGTGAGCGCGGCGCAGCCGGAGGAGAAGGCGCGCAGCAGCAGGAAGACCAGGGCGAAGCCGGCCAGGCCCGGGTGCTCGGGTTTGATCTCGTAGTCCGCGGTCGGCGCCCGCATGTCGTCGCCGAGCACGATGCCGCGGAACGCGCCCCAGGCGATCATGAGGCAGACGCCCGTGACGAAGACGTAGGTGGGGATCGCGAAGAAGGTGCCCGACTCCTTCACCCCGCGCAGGTTCATCAGGGTCAGCAGCACGATCACGCCGATCGCGCAGGCCACCTTGTTCTCGACGACGAAGGGGACCGCGGAGCCGAGGTTCTCGATGCCGGAGGAGATCGACACGGCGACGGTGAGGACGTAGTCGACGAGCAGGGCGCTCGCGACGGTGAGGCCGGCCCTGGGGCCGAGGTTGGTGGTGGCCACCTCGTAGTCGCCGCCGCCGCTGGGGTACTCGCGGACGTTCTGGCGGTAGGAGGCGACCACGGTGAACATCAGCACGACGACCGCGAGGGCGATCCAGGGGCTGAAGTGGTACGCCGACAGGCCCGCGATGGACAGGACCAGCAGCACCTCGCCGGGGGCGTACGCCACGGAGGAGAGCGGGTCGGAGGCGAACACGGGCAGCGCGACACGCTTCGGCAGGAGCGTTTCGCCGAGCCGGTCACTGCGCAGTGCGCGCCCGATCAGGATCCGTTTGGGCACGTCGGTCAATTTGGACACAGCAGAGGATCGTAAGCCTTCCGGCGAGGGGCGGGCCAACCACCACCCCACATCCATACGCCATCCATACGGGCTCTGCCCTCCGGGTGAAATCGGCGGGCGGCCGGGGTGCGGACCGGGCAGGCCGGGGGAGTTCCATGCCTGTATGACTGCACCCCTGGATTCCCCTTCCCCGACGGCTCCGTGGAGGTCCCGTGCACACGACCGCAGAACTGATCGGCGCGGTGGCCTCCCTCGTCGGCCTCGGCATCCTCACCGTGGCGAGCGTGCGGAGTTTCACGCGCCGCTGAGCGTCGCCGCCGCTCCGGCGAGCAGCTCCTCCGGTCCGATGGCGGCCACCCGGGTCGAGGGCACCGTGCAGGCGTACGCCCCCGCCACCGCCCCGAGCCGGGCGCAGCGCAGGGGCGGTTCGCCGCCTAGCAGGCCGTGCAGGAAGGCGGCCGCGAAGGCGTCACCGGCGCCGTTGGAGTCCACGACCGGCGCCGGGGGCTCGGCCGCGGGGACGTGTGTCAGCTCGCCGTCGGCCAGCAGGTACGCGCCCTCGGCGCCCGCGGTGGCGACGGCGACCTCGGCCCGGCCGCGTGCGACGATCGCGCGCAGGGCGGCCCCGGGGTCGGTGAGGGCGGCGGCGGAGACGAAGACGACGTCCGCCGCGAGGGCGAAGGCCTCGTGGTAGGGATTGACGCCGTCCCAGTCGTGCAGGTCGGTCGAGATCGTCACGCCGGCCTCCCGCAGCACGGGCAGGGCCTGGGCGCACGGCTGGGTGATGACGACATGGGCGTGCCGGCTGCGGGCGGCGAGGCCCCGCACGGTCTCCTCGGGCAGCCGGTCCGTCTCCGCCCAGCGGGTCGCGTCGTACAGGGAGAGCCGTCTGCCGTCGGGGCCGACGAGATTGACGGCCCGCTTGGTGCCGCACGGCCCCGGTACGGCGGTGAGCGCGATGCCGTGGTCCCGGTGCAGGGCGCGGACGAGGTCGCCCTCGTGGTCGTCGCCGATCAGGTCGAGGTGGTGGGTGCGCAGACCGAGGGCGCTGGTGCCGAGGGCGACGAAGTCGCCGCTCTGTCCCGCGCGGGTGACGATGCCCGGCTGGATCATGTGGCTGTCGGCGAGTGGCACGGGCAGCTCGGGCACGTGCACGATCGTGTCCACGCCCGCGCCTCCCAGGACGAGGACGTCGATCTCGGCGGTCATGGCGGTTCCTCTCCTTGTCCGGGCGTCGGGCGTGCCCGGACGGTGCGGATGCGTGGGACCCGGCGCGCGAAGGTGACGGCCGGACCCCGGAGGGCGTCGGCGCCGCGTTCCCCCGGCATGATGTTGCCTGGCGGCCCGCATTCAGGCCGCGTTGTTTGCCTGGCGAGCCGAAAGAGAGACATGAGCACGAAGGTCATGAAGGTCGAACGGCCTGCAGGAAGCGCGGTGTGACGCGATGCATATTGTCATCATGGGCTGCGGAAGGGTGGGTTCCGCCCTGGCTCAGACCCTGGAGGAACAGGGGCACACGGTCGCCGTGATCGACCAGGACCCCACCGCGTTCCGCCGGCTGGGCTCCTCGTTCAGCGGCCGCCGGGTCACCGGGATCGGCTTCGACCAGGACACCCTGCGTGAGGCGGGCATCGAGGACGCGGGGGCCTTCGCCGCCGTCTCCAGCGGCGACAACTCCAACATCATCGCCGCGCGGGTGGCCCGCGAGATGTTCGGCATCGAGAACGTCGCCGCCCGCATCTACGACCCCCGCCGCGCGGAGGTCTACCAGCGCCTGGGCATCCCCACCGTGGCGACCGTCCGCTGGACGGCCGACCAGATGCTGCGCCGGCTGCTCCCCTCGGGCGCCGAGCCGCTGTGGCGCGACCCCACCGGCGGGGTCCAGCTCGCCGAGGTGCACACCTCCACGGCCTGGGTGGGCCACCGGATCAGCAGGCTGCAGGACGAGACCGGTGTGCGCGTGGCCTTCCTGACCCGGCTCGGCGAGGCGATCCTGCCCAGCTCGCAGACGGTGCTGCAGGAGGGGGACCTGGTGCATGTGATGATGCGCAGCGACGAGATCGACCGGGTCGAGGCGGCGTTCGCCAAGGGTCCCGAAGAGGAGGGCGGTCACTGATGAGGGTCGCCATTGCCGGAGCCGGCGCGGTCGGCCGCTCGATCGCGGGCGAGCTGCTGGAGAACGGCCACGAGGTCCTGCTGATCGACAAGGCGCCGACCGCCATCTCGGTGGAGCGGGTGCCGCAGGCGGAGTGGCTGCTCGCCGACGCCTGCGAGATCACCTCCCTGGACGAGGCGGCGCTCCAGCGCTGCAACGTCGTCATCGCCGCCACCGGCGACGACAAGGTCAACCTGGTGGTCTCGCTGCTCGCGAAGACCGAGTACGGCGTTCCGCGCGTCGTCGCCCGGGTGAACAACCCGAAGAACGAGTGGCTGTTCAACGAGTCCTGGGGCGTGGACGTCGCCGTCTCCACCCCGCGGCTGATGTCGGCCCTGGTGGAGGAGGCGGTGAGCGTCGGCGACCTGGTCCGGCTGCTGCGCTTCAGCCACGGCGACGCCAACCTGGTCGAGCTGACCCTGCCCGAGGAGTCGGCGCTGGCCGGCACCCAGGTCGGGGACGTCCAGTGGCCGCAGGACACCTCGCTGGTCACCATCATCCGCGGCACCCGCGTCCTGACGCCGACCAGGGAGGACTCCCTGGAGGCGGGCGACGAACTCCTCTTCGTCGCCGCCCAGGCCCGCGAGGAACAACTGGAGGACCTGCTCTCCGTCCGCAAGGAGATGTAGGAACAGGGGGCGCCCAACGATCACGGGCGCCCCCTGTCAGCCCGTCCGGCGTTTGAGGACGAGGCCCCTTCAGGGCCGAAGCGGGGGCCCGGGGACGGCAGCCCCCGGAAGCCAAGGCGCGCCTACTCGGCCGCAGCCTTGCGCTCCTCCTCCGCCCGCTCCTCCGCCTCCATTTCGGCGAACACGTCGATCGGCGGCGGCGCCTTCGCCAGGAAGACCCACGTCAGATACACCGCGAGCAGGAACGGCGGGATCTTCAGCGCGATCAGCACCCAGCCCAGCTGGGTGGTGTCCGCCCACCAGTACAGCGGGAAGAGGATCGCGCTCTTGCCGAGCAGGATCAGCCCCCAGGCCCAGCTGGCCTTGGTGTACGCCTTCTTCCGGCCGGGGTTGCGGGTGCGCCAGGAGAGGTTCTCCTTGAAGACGGGGCCCAGCATCAGACCGATCAGCGGGACGCCCGCCATCGCCGTGACGATGTACGCCAGGGCCAGACCCAGGGTGTAGAGCATGCCCGGCAGGTAGAAGTCCTTGGCGTTGCCGGTCATCATCGCGAAGACCACACCGAACGCCACGCCGAAGACACCGCTGAAGGCGTGCTTGACGGTGTCCTTCCTGGCCAGCCGGACCACGACCATCACCAGCGACACGGCGAGCGCCGCGATCGCCGACATGTGCAGGTCCTTGTTGATCGTGTAGATGCTGACGAAGAGGAGTCCGGGCAGCACCGTCTCGACCATGCCCCGCACTCCGCCGAACGCCTCGAACAGGGCGGCCTCGGTCACCGCCTTGGCGTCGTCCGCGGATGTGTCTTCGGTTGTCGGCTTGTCGAGCGACGTCACCGGCTACTCCCGTCCGAGGGGTCTCAGTTCGTATTTCGGATTGAACAGCACCCGGCGGCCCCGGCTCATCGAGATCCGGCCCGATGCGATCAGCCTGCGCCCCGGTTCGATCCCCACGATGGAGCGCCTGCCGAGCCACACCACGTCGAGTGCGGCGGAACCGTCGAACAGCTCGGCCTCCAGGGCCGGGACGCCCGCGCGCGGCCGCAGCGTGACCGTGCGCAAGGTACCAGTAACCGTGACGATCTGCCGGTCACGGCAGTCGCCTATCCGCGTACAGCCGGCCGTCTCGGCGTCCTCACGCAGCTCCTCGGACTCCAGGTCCTCCTGAGACGAGGAGAGCCGGTCGAGCATGCGCCGGAACCGGCCTGCCGGCTTCTCGGATCGAGGAACAGCACTCATATCTGAAGCGTACCGGGGTGCACTGACGGTTACGTACCCCCCGCCGCCCCGGCCTACTTCTCGAAGCGGTAACCCATTCCCGGCTCGGTGATCAGGTGCTTCGGATGGGACGGATCCGCCTCCAGTTTCCGCCGCAGCTGCGCCATGTACACGCGCAGGTAGTTCGTCTCCGTGCCGTACGACGGCCCCCACACCTCACGCAGCAGCTGCTTCTGCGCCACCAGCCGGCCGCCGCCCCGCACCAGCACCTCCAGCAGGTGCCACTCGGTGGGTGTCAGCCGTACGTCCTTGCCGCCGCGGTTGACCTTCTTCGCGGCCAGGTCGACGGTGAACCCGGCGGTCTCCACCACCATGTCCGCGCCGTCCCCCGGCGGCTCCGCGCGGCGCACCGCGGCCCGCAGCCTGGCCAGCAGTTCGTCCATGCCGAAGGGCTTGGTCACGTAGTCGTCGGCGCCCGCGTCCAGCGCCTGGACCTTCTCGTCGGAGGCGTGCCGGGCGGACAGCACCAGGATCGGCACCCGGGTCCAGCCGCGCAGTTCCCTGATCACCTCGACGCCGTCCATGTCGGGCAGGCCGAGGTCGAGGACGACCACGTCGGGATGGCGGGCGCCCGCCGTGCGCAGGGCGCCGGCGCCGTCCTGGGCCGAGTCGACCTCGTACGAGCGTGCCTTGAGGTTGATCACGAGGGCGCGCACGATGGCCGGATCGTCGTCGACCACCAGCACACGGGTCATGAGGGCTGCCTTTCGGGTTCCGCGGCCGCTGGGGCCTGGGGCGTCTGCGGCCGCGCTCCCGCGGCACGCAAGGTGAGGGCCATCGTGAGGCCGCCGCCGGGGGTGTCCTCCGCGTTCAGGATGCCGCCCATGGCCTCGGCGAAGCCCCGGGCGACCGCCAGGCCGAGACCGACGCCTGCCCCGCGCGGGGCGTCACCGTGCCGCTGGAAGGGCTCGAAGATGCGGTCCTTGGCCTCGTCGGGGACGCCGGGTCCGCGGTCCACCACCCGCACCTCCACCCGGTCGGCGAGGGCGCTGGCGGCGACCAGGACGGGCAGGCCGGCGGGGCTGTACTTGACGGCGTTCTCGATCACGTTGGCCATCGCCCGCTCCAGCAGGCCCGGGTCCACGGCGACCATCGGCAGGGCCTCGGGGATGTCGAGCGCGACACTGCCCTCGGGCACCCCGCCGACCGCCATCGGCACCACCTCGTCCAGGTCGATCTCCCGGATCAGCGGGGTGACGGTGCCGGTGTGCAGCCGGGACATGTCCAGCAGGTTGCCCACCAGGTGGTCCAGCCGGTCGGCGCCGTCCTCGATGCCCTCCAGCAGCTCGGCCCGGTCCTCGGGCGACCACTCGACGTCCTCGGAGCGCAGCGAGGAGACGGCGGCCTTGATCCCGGCCAGCGGGGTGCGCAGGTCGTGGCTGACGGCGGCGAGCAGGGCGGTGCGGATGCGGTTGCCCTCGGCGAGGGCGAGCGCCCGGTCGGCCTGCTCGCGCAGCCTGCGGCGGTCCAGGACGACGGCGGCCTGCGCGGCGAACGCGGCCAGGACCCGGCGGTCCTCGGCGGGCGGCACCCGGCCGTTGAGCGCCAGCGCCATGTGGTCGCCGACCGGGACCTCCACGTCCGCGTCCTCGGGCCGTTCGACCGGGTGCCCCCGGCCCGCCCGGCCCGCACAGGTCCAGGGCTCCACGTCGCCGGCGCGTTCGAGGAGGGCGGCGGACTCCATGCCGAAGGTCTCCCGGACCCGCTCCAGCAGGTCCTCCAGGCCGGTCTCCCCGCGCAGCACGTTGCCGGCCAGGAAGGAGAGGATCTCCGACTCGGCGCGCAGCCGGGCCGCCTGGTGGGTGCGCCGGGCCGCGAGGTCGACCACGGACGCCACCGCGGCGCCGACCGCGACGAAGATCACGATGGCGACGATGTTCTTGGGATCGGAGATGGTCCAGGTGTGCAGGGGCGGGGTGTAGAAGTAGTTCAGCAGCAGGGAGCCGGCCGCCGCGGAGGCCAGCGCCGGCCAGAGCCCGCCGAGCAGGGCCGCCGCCACCGTCAGCGCCAGGAACAGCAGCATGTCGTTGGCGAGACCGAGGTCCACCGTGCTGAGCAGCAGCGCCACCCCCGCGGGGCCGGCCACGCCGACGGCCCAGCCCCAGGCCAGCCGGGACCGCCCCAGCCGGGCGCCGCGGGCGCCGGGCAGTCCGCGCCCCTTGGCGACCTCCTCGTGGGTGACGATGTGCACGTCCAGGTCGGGCCCGGAGTCCCGGGCGACGGTCGCGCCGACGCCGGGGCCGAAGACGTACTGCCAGGCCGGGCGGCGGGAGGAGCCGAGCACGATCTGGGTGGCGTTGGCCCCGCGGGCGAACGCCAGCAGCGCCGCCGGGATGTCGTCGCCGACGACGTGGTGGAAGGTGCCGCCGAGGTTCTCCACCAGGGTGCGCTGTTCGACCAGTTCCCGCGGGGAGGCGGCGGTGAGGCCGTCGCTGCGGGAGATGTAGACGGCGAGCAGCTCTCCGCCGGCGCCCTTCTCGGCCAGCCGGGCCGCCCGGCGCAGCAGGGTGCGGCCCTCGGGCCCGCCGGTCAGGCCGACCACGATCCGCTCGCGCGAACCCCATATGGCGGAGACCTCGTGCTCGCTGCGGTAGCGCTGGAGGTGCTCGTCGACCCGGTCGGCCACCCACAGCAGCGCCAGCTCCCGGAGCGCGGTGAGGTTGCCGGGGCGGAAGTAGTTCGACAGGGCGGCGTCGACCATGTCCGGCTGGTAGATGTTGCCGTGCGCCATGCGGCGGCGCAGCGCCTCGGGCGTCATGTCGACCAGTTCGACCTGGTCGGCCCGCCGCACCACCTCGTCCGGCACGGTCTCCCGCTCCCGTACGCCGGTGATCGACTCGACGACGTCTCCCAGCGACTCCAGGTGCTGGATGTTGACGGTCGAGAGCACGTCGATCCCGGCGGCCAGCAGCTCCTCCACGTCCTGCCAGCGCCTGGCGTTGCGGGAGCCTGGCGCGTTGATGTGGGCGAGCTCGTCGACCACGGCCACTTCGGGGCGGCGGGCGAGGACGGCGTCGAGGTCCATCTCGGGCGCGACGGTCCCCGCGTGACCGGTCCGGCCGGTCTCCCGGTGCGGGATCAGCTCCAGTCCCCGCAGCAGGGCCTCGGTTCTGGGCCGGCCGTGCGGTTCGGCGAAGGCCACCACGCAGTCGGTGCCGCGTTCGGCCCGCCGGTGGGCCTCGGAGAGCATCGCGTACGTCTTGCCGACGCCCGGCGCCGCGCCGAGATGGATCCGAAGCTTGCCGCGTCCCATGGCCTCATTGTCTTCCGGTCACCCTTGTCACGCGGTTCGACCATACGGCCGTCATCTGCGGCGGGAGGACGCCGGGCGGGTGCGCGGCGGCTCCTTGACGGAACTCTGACGCGCCGGACGGGGAGGTCAGTGCTCGGTGATCTCGCCGTCGCTCAGCTCCAGGACGCGATCGGCGAGGTCGAGCAGGGTGGTGTCGTGCGTGGCGACCAGGGCGGTGACGTGCTCGCTGCGGACGACCGCGCGGAGCAGTTCCATCACGGCGTGGCCGGTCTCGGCGTCCAGCTGGCCGGTCGGCTCGTCGGCGATGAGGAGGGCGGGGCTGTTGGCGAGGGCGCGGGCGATGGCGACCCGCTGCTGCTGGCCGCCGGACATCTCGCCGGGCCGCTGGGCCGCGTGGTCGGCGAGGCCGACCAGGGACAGCAGCAGGCCGACGCGTTCCTCGCGCTCGCGCGGGTCGGCGCGGCGCAGCCGCAGCGGGACGCCGACGTTCTCGGCCGCGGAGAGGATGGGGATGAGTCCGAAGGACTGGAAGACGAAGCCGACGTGGTCCCGGCGCAGGGCGAGCAGCCCGTCCTCGTCGAGGGCGGCGAGGTCGCGTCCGTCGACGGCGACCCGCCCCCGGTCGGGGGCGTCGAGGCCGCCGACGATGTTCAGCAGGGTGGTCTTGCCGGATCCGGAACGGCCCTTGAGGGCGACGAGTTCGCCCCGCGGGACCTCGAAGGAGACACCGCGCAGCGCGTGCACCGCGGCGGCTCCGGTGCCGTAGGACTTGTGCACGTCCTCGACGCGCACCATGGTCTCGGTGATCACCCGACTCATCCGACTCCCCTCCCCCGTGAACCGCCCGCCAGTATCCCCGCCCACCCCCCACCAATCAACGCCCACCCTTCCCCGCCCCGCCTCCGCGATCCGCGGGCAGTCGTGCCGCTGGGGCGGCACGGGTGGGCGCGACGGCACCCCGCGAGCGCCGGTCAGCGCGACCCCTCCCCCGGGTACGCCAAGGGGCCGCCCCCTTCCAGGGTGCGGCCCCTTGAAGCAGCGCGCCCGCTCAGCGCACCTCGGTGATCTCCGGCCCACGCTGCAGCTGGCCCATGCCACCGGCGAACCGTGACCCGCCCTCCTCCTGCTGCACGTTCTCGGGCACCATCTGCGCGTCGTTGGGCAGCTCCAGCACGATCGGGTCACGCGGGGCCATCGGCCCCTCCCCGCGCACCACCACCGTGTCCCGGAAGATCTGCTCCAGCAGCCCGGCCGCCTGCGGCTGCACCGCCCCCTGCCCGGAGATCACCCCGCGCAGGAACCAGCGGGGCCCGTCCACACCGACGAACCGCACGACCTGGAAGCCGCCCGTGCCGTCCGGCAGCTGCACCGGCACCTGGGCCCGCAGCTCCCAGCCCAGCGGGCCCTCGACCTCGTCGATGATGCCGCCCTGCTGGGTGATGCCGGAGGCGATCTCCTCGCGCACCTCGCCCCAGATGCCCTCGCGCTTGGGCGCGGCGAAGGCCTGCAGCTGGATGGCGCTGTCGCGCAGCACGACGGTGGCCGCGACGATCGCGTCGCCCGCGACCTCCACCCGCAGCTCCATGCCGTCGACTCCGGGCACGAACAGGCCGCCCAGATCGACCCGGCCCTCGCCGGGCTCACCTACCTCGGTGCTGTCCCAGGGCCCGTCGGGCCGCGGCGCCGGCTCGAGCCTCAGCCGCTCGGCCTCCTGGTCCGCCTCAGCGTCGACACCGTCGACGACCTGCTCGGCCTCGCCGGCCGCACCGTCGGCGGCATCCTTCTTCTTGCGACGTCCGAACACGTCACTGTCCTTCCCGGTCGGATACGACCGAAGCGTATCGATTCCCACCCGCTGTACCGCCCGTGGCGGCCTGAACGCTTGTGCCGCTCTTACCTTCCACCGCCGCATGGCCGCCGGTGGACCCGAAGCCCCCCTCGGCCCGCGCCGAGGCGGGAAGCTCCGCGACCGGCACGAAGCGGACCCTCTCGACCTGCTGGACGACCAGTTGGGCAATCCGGTCGAAGCGCTCGAACCGCACCGTCCCGCGCGGGTCGAGATTCACCACGATCACCTTGATCTCCCCACGGTACCCGGCATCAACCGTCCCCGGGGCATTCACCAGGGCGACGCCGCAGCGGGCGGCAAGACCGGATCGCGGGTGCACGAAGGCCGCGTACCCCTCGGGCAGCGCCACAGACACCCCGGTGGGCAGTACGGCCCGCTCGCCCGGAGCGAGTTCGCAGGCCTCGGTGGTCCGCAGATCGGCCCCCGCGTCGCCGGGGTGCTCGTACGCCGGAAGCGGTACGTCGGGGTCGACGCGCCTGATCAGCACCTCGAGCGCGCCGGAGCGGGGCCCGCTCACGGGTTCACCTCGAAGGCGCGGGCCCGCCGGACCTGGTCGGGGTCGCTCATCGCGGCCTGGATCTCCTCCTCGCGGCCGTGGTCGATGAAGTGGTCGACCTTGACCTCGATGAAGAGGGCGTCGGCACGGACCGCGACCGGCCCCCCGGGGCCGCCGATCCGTCCGGTGGCGGTGCAGTAGATCTTCCGTCCGGCCACCGCGGTGACCTCGGCCTCCAGGTGCAGCACGGTGCCGACCGGCACCGGCTGGACGAAGTCGGTCTCCAGCCTGCCGGTCACCGCGATCGTGCGCAGCAGCCAGTTGAGCGAGCCGAGCGCCTCGTCCAGGGCGGTGGCGAGCACCCCGCCGTGCGCGAGTCCGGGGGCGCCCTGGTGGGCGGCCTGCACCGTGAACTCGGCGGTGATCGACACGCCTTCGCCCGCGCGGGCCTCGAGATGCAGCCCGTGGGGCTGTTCTCCGCCGCAGCCGAAGCACTGGCCGTAGTGCGCGCCGAGGGGCTCGCCGGGTGCGGGGGCGTCGGGGTGGCGCACCGGTTTCACGGCGTCGGCCGGGGGCTGAAGAGCTGCGGAAGTACCACTCACAGGCGCAGACCTTACCCGCGCGTCGGTGTCGTTCCGACACCGTGCCAAGCTTGGATTCATGCAGCTCTCCGCCACCCCGTACGAAGAACGCCTCACCGCGCCCCGCTCCTGGTGGCTGATCTCCTTCCTGGTGGGTGTCTCCTTCGCGCTGATCCTGTTGCCGTTCGGCACGCTGCCCATGCTGGGCGGGCTGGCCGGCGGCACCGCCGCGGCGGCCGTCGTGGCCAGTTCCTACGGCTCGGTGCGCATCCGGGTCGTGGGCGGTCATCTGATCGCGGGCGAGGCGAAGATCCCGGTGGCGGCGCTGGGCGACGCGGAGATCCTGGACGCCGAGGAGGCCCGGGCCTGGCGCACGTACAAGGCCGACCCGCGCTCCTTCATGCTGCTGCGGTCCTACATCCCCGGCGCGCTGCGGGTGGACGTCACGGACCCGGCGGACCCGACTCCGTACCTCTTCCTGTCGACGCGTGAGCCGGAGCGGCTGGCGCAGGCGCTGCGGGCGGCCAGGGACGCGGCGGAGGCCGCGTAGGGCCGGGAGCACGGACGGGAGACGGCCGCCCCGGCGGGCGTCTCACGGGGCTTGGCGCCCGTCGCCCTTCCTCGGGTGGCCGCCCAGCTCCTTGAGGGCGTCCTCGGGGAGGGAGTCCTCGGGAAGGACGTTCGCTGGGCGCTCCAGGGCGGGAAGCTCCGGCAGGGCGTCCCAGGGCACCTGGATTCTCCGCAGGTCGTCCCGGATGCGGGTGGCGAGCTTCGTGGTGTCCCGGCGGTTCATCACGGCGCCCACGGCGGCACCCACCAGGAAGGGCATGAGGTTCGGCAGATTGCGGACCGTCCGCTTCATGATCCGCTGGCGCAGTTCGCGCTTCATGCGGGTGTTCAGGGCGGCGCTCACGGTCGAGGGTCTGGTCGCCTCGACGCCGCGCTCCTCCGACCAGGAGTTCAGGTAGACGGTGCTGCGCCGGCTGAGCCCGCCGGCCGGCCGTACGCCGTAGACCTCGTGGAGTTCGGCGATCAGCTTCAGCTCGATCGCGGCGACGCCGGTGATCTCGGCGGCCAGCTCCGTCGGCATCGCGGGCGGCACGGGCATCATGGCGGCCGCGCCGACGCCGGCCCCGACCGTCGCCGTGGCCTTCGCGGCACCGGCGACGAGCTTGTCCGCGAGCTCCTCGGGACCGTGCCCGGGGAACTGCCGGCGCAGGGTCTCGAGGTCGCGTACGGGCACACGAGGGGCGATCTCGATGATCCGGTCCGCGAGGTGCGCCAGCCCCGCGCGGGCGCGCGCACCGCCCTTGCGGGCGCCTTCCCGGGCCTTCTCACGGAACGCGGCGGCCCGCCGGTGCGCCACGGGCGCGGTGACCCCCGGGGACGCCGGGAGGTCACCCCGGCCGGCTGCCGCTTCGAGCGAGGCCGCCCCGGTACCGGTTGAGCCCCGCTCTGGTTCACGCGTGTCGTGCTGCGGGCCCTGCTGGGGCCCTTGGTCCGCTCCCCTGGTGAAGAAGCGGCGCTTCCGCGGAGGGGTCGAGCCAGTCACGGCCGACCCCGCCTCAGTCGCAGTCGCGGCAGATCGGCTGGCCGTTCTTCTCGCGGGCCAGCTGGCTGCGGTGGTGGACCAGGAAGCAGCTCATGCAGGTGAACTCGTCCTGCTGCTTGGGCAGAACCCGGACGGCCAGCTCCTCGTTCGAGAGGTCCGCGCCGGGCAGTTCCAGGCCTTCGGCGGCCTCGAACTCGTCGACGTCCACGGCCGAGGCGGACTTGTCGTTCCGCCGGGCCTTCAGCTCTTCCAAGCTGTCCGAATCGACGTCGTCATCGGTCTTGCGTGGTGTGTCGTAGTCGGTTGCCATGTGTCGCTCTCCCCCTCTGGGTGTATGCGGTGTCTCCAGCGCACGTAACGCGTGAGAGGCCGGACTTGTGCCCGACCTGAGGCGGAGATTTTGCCTCACATCAAGGTCTGTTACTCAATCGACACCCAACCGGACTCCTCACGAGTGATCGGCTTGGATGGCGATGGGGACCGTACACGGTCGGGATGCCGCACATCAAAGGCACCTCACCGTGTACTTCCCGTGATCAGGGCCCCCGAAAACCGGGACTTTCCCGACGATTCACAGGCATCCATGATCACGGAGAGTGGATGGCCGGGAAATCGCCCTTGTGATCGATCACACACGGGGAAGCCGGAGTGGCGCCCCGAAAATTCGGCTCAAAGCGAACACCCCGTTGTGTCGGGGGCATGATCTCAGATCGGAAGGGTGACGCGCATCACGAGCCCTCCCCCTTCGCGCGGCTGTGCGTAGATGTGCCCGCCGTGCGCCCGCGCGACCGATCGCACGATCGACAGACCGAGTCCGACGCCCTTGTCGCTGCCCGTGCGTTCGGTGCGCAGCCGCCGGAACGGCTCGAAGAGATTGTCGATCTCGTACGCCGGCACCACCGGACCGGTGTTGGACACCACCAGGACCGCCTGACCGTGCTGCACGTCGGTGGTGACCTCGACCCAGCCGTCCTCGGGGACGTTGTACCGCACGGCGTTCTGCACCAGGTTCAGCGCGATCCGCTCCAGCAGCACGCCGTTGCCCTGGACCACCGCCTGACGGCGCTCGCCGCGGATCACCACGCCCTTGGCCTCCGCCTCGCCGTGCACCTGGTCGATGGCCTGGGTGGCGACCTCGGCGAGGTCCACGGGCTTGCGCTCCACGATCTGGTTGTCGCTGCGGGCGAGCAGCAGCAGGCCCTCCACGAGCTGCTCGCTGCGCTCGTTGGTGGCCAGGAGCGTCTTGCCGAGCTGCTGCAGCTCCACCGGCGCCCCCGGATCGGAGAGATGCACCTCCAGGAGCGTGCGGTTGATCGCCAGCGGGGTGCGCAGCTCGTGGGAGGCGTTGCCCACGAAGCGCTGCTGCGCGGTGAACGCCCGCTGGAGCCGCTCCAGCATGTCGTCGAAGGTGTCGGCCAGCTCCTTCAGCTCGTCGTCCGGGCCGTCCAGCTCGATACGGCGGGAGAGGTCCGAGCCGGCCACCGCGCGGGCCGTGCGGGTGATCCGGCCCAGCGGCGACAGGACACGGCCGGCCATGGCGTAGCCGAAGGCGAAGGCGATGATCGCGAGGCCCAGGAGCGCGCCCAGGGAACGGCTCAGCAGATCGTCGAGCGCGTGCTGCCGCTGGACCGCGTTGCACTGCTTGAGCATGTCGTTGAGCTGGCCGTTGGTGGTCGCGCTGTCCAGCTGCGGACAGGTCTGGCTGCTGATGTCGATGTTGGTGCCGGTCACCTGGAAGGACTGGCCGCCGCCACCGTCATGGAGCGCCTGGGCGGCCAGCAGGTAGATGATCGACAGCAGCAGGATCCCGGCGATCAGGAACATGCCGCCGTACAGCAGCGTGAGACGTATGCGGATGGTGGGACGCAGCCACGGGAAGGGCGGGTCGGCCTTCCTCGGGTCCCAGGTGGGCTTGGGGGGCGCCGTGGGGGGCGCGGGTGTGGCGGCCATCGTTCATCAGATCCGGTATCCGGAGCCGGGCACGGTCACGATGACCGGCGGCTCCCCCAGCTTGCGGCGCAGGGTCATCACGGTCACCCGCACCACGTTGGTGAACGGGTCCGTGTTCTCGTCCCACGCCTTCTCCAGCAGCTGCTCCGCGGAGACCACCGCGCCCTCGCTGCGCATGAGCACCTCCAGCACGGCGAACTCCTTCGGCGCCAGCTGGACCTCCTTGCCGTCGCGGAAGACCTCGCGGCGGTTGGGGTCGAGCTTGATCCCGGCACGCTCCAGGACGGGCGGCAGCGGCACGCTGGTACGCCGTCCCAGGGCACGCACGCGGGCGATCAGCTCGCTGAAGGCGAAGGGCTTGGGCAGGTAGTCGTCGGCGCCGATCTCCAGGCCCTCGACGCGGTCGCTGACGTCGCCGGACGCCGTGAGCATCAGCACCCGCGTGGGCATGCCGAGCTCGACGACCTTGCGGCATACGTCGTCGCCGTGCACGAGCGGGAGGTCGCGGTCGAGCACGACCACGTCGTAGTCGTTGACGCCGATGCGCTCCAGGGCGGCCGCACCGTCGTACACGACGTCGACGGCCATGGCCTCCCGGCGCAGTCCGGTGGCCACCGCATCGGCGAGCAGTTGCTCGTCCTCGACGACGAGTACGCGCACGTCGCTTGTCCTTCCTCATGTCCTGCCCCCCGGTCGGGCAGCGCCTCGGGGCGCACGCGGGCAGGGTTACCGGTGGGTGTGTTGGCCTCCATCCTGCCCTTTTCGGTCATAAGTCGGCTGTAAGACGGGGTGAGCGGCCAAGGGCGGGCGGGTGCCGGACCGGGAAACGTCCGGGCGAACGGGGCGGGAATACGAGATTTTCTCGCGCGGTTAGGTTTCCGCGGAAGGGAGCTTGGGGAGGACGGGTTTTACATCCCGCGATCACGCTCTGCACGTACCGCAGCACCATGCGGTGCGCATCAGTCCGCTTCCGCAGAGCGGGCGTGGATGTCCGGCACCGTCGCCGCCCGGCCGGGCGGCGCTGGGCATCTGCTTCTGACGTGATCGGCCCTTCCCGATCGGCACACCCCCGTGCCACCGACCCACCGACCCAGGACGAGGGGGCGCAGCATGGACGCATTCACCACGGGACTTCTGCAGCGCATAAAGGCGACCGAGTCCGACCTGTCGCGCGCCCGCGACGAGGGCGACGAGTTCCTCGTCGACGTGGAGCAGGGCGAACTCGACGACCTGCGTCGCCTCGCCGCCGAACACGGCGTGGAGGTCAGCGCATAGCGTCTGATCGGCCAGTAGAAGCGGGCCCCGGCGAATCCAGCGCCGGGGCCCGCTTCTTCTGTTCGTCCGTCGTCCGCCTCCGCGGGCCCGTCAGTCGTGCCAGGCGCCGTGGTCCTCCAGGAGCCGCTGGAGCGGCTCGAAGACGCCCGGGGTGGCCGCGACCGTGAGGTCCCAGGACGGGCGGTCCCCGGGGCGGCCACCGGTCAGCGCGCCCGCCTCACGGGCGATCAGGTCACCGGCGGCGAGGTCCCAGGGGTGCAGCCCGCGCTCGTAGTAGCCGTCGAGCCGGCCGGCGGCCAGGTCGCACAGGTCGACCGCGGCCGAGCCGCCGCGGCGGATGTCCCGCAGCCGGGGGACGAGGTGGCGCGCCACCTCGGCCTGGTGGGCGCGGACCTCGGCGACGTAGTTGAAACCGGTCGAGACCAGGGCCTGGTCCAGCGGCGGCGAGGGACGGCAGGTCAGCTCGCGTTCGCCCTCCCAGGCGCCGGTGGCCCAGGCGCCGCCGCCGCGGACCGCGTGGTACGCCTCGCCGCGCATGGGCGCCACCACGGCCCCGGCCACGGTCTCGCCGTCCTGCTCGGCGGCGATGGAGACCGACCAGGTGGGCAGGCCGTACAGGTAGTTCACGGTGCCGTCGAGCGGGTCGATCACCCAGCGGATGCCGCTGCTGCCCTCGGTGGAGGCGCCCTCCTCGCCGAGGAAGCCGTCCTCCGGGCGGCGTCCGGCGATCAGCGTGGTGATCAGCTTCTCGGCCGCGAGGTCCATCTCGGTGACGACGTCGATCGGGCTGGACTTGGTCGCGGCGACCGCCAGGTCGGCGGGGCGGCCGTCCCGCAGCAGCTCGCCCGCGCGAGCGGCCGCCTCCCGGGCGAGCTCCAGCAGTTCCTGGTGCAGGGGGTCGGTCACGGCGCTCCTCACGCGTAGGGGCTGTCGGCGCCCGCTGCGGCGGGGCGGGGGGCGCGGGCCGGGCAGCAGCCCACCGGGCAGAGGTCGTGGCTCGCGCCGAGCGCGCCCAGGGCGCACGGCGTGACGTCCTGACCGCGCTCGGTGGCGGCGCGTTCCCCGATCAGCTCGCGGATCGCGGCGGCGAACCGCGGGTCGGCGCCGACGGTCGCCGAGCGGCGCACCGGCAGCCCCAGCTCCTCCGCCTTGGCCTTGGCCTCGGTGTCGAGGTCGTAGATGACCTCCATGTGGTCGGAGACGAAGCCGATGGGGGCCATGACGACGGCCGGGACGCCGGCCGCGTGCCGCTCCTCGAGGTGGTCGCAGATGTCGGGCTCGAGCCAGGGGATGTGCGGGGCGCCGGAGCGGGACTGGTAGACGAGCTGCCAGGGGTGGTCGACGCCGGTGCGCTCGCGGACGGCGTCGGCGATCAGCCGGGCGACGTCCAGGTGCTGGCGGACGTAGGCGCCGCCGTCGCCGTGCTCCCCGGCCGGGCCGGAGGTGTCGGCGGCGGCGGTGGGGATCGAGTGGGTGCAGAAGGCGATGTGGGCGCCGTCCCGGACGTCCTCGGGGAGCTCGGCGAGCGACCGGAGGACGCCGTCGACCATGGGCTCGACGAAGCCGGGGTGGTTGAAGTAGTGCCGCAGCTTGTCGACCTTCGGCAGCTCCAGCCCCTCCTGCTCGAGGGTCGCGAGGGCGTCGGCGAGGTTCTCGCGGTACTGGCGGCAGCCGGAGTACGAGGCGTAGGCGCTGGTGGCGAGGACGAGGACGCGGCGGCGGCCGTCCCGGACCATCTCGCGCAGGGTGTCGGTGAGGTAGGGCGCCCAGTTGCGGTTGCCCCAGTACACCGGCAGGTCCAGGCCGTGCGCGGCGAAGTCCTCGCGCAGCGCGGCCAGCAGGGCGCGGTTCTGGTCGTTGATGGGGCTGACCCCGCCGAAGAGGAAGTAGTGCTGCCCGACCTCCTTGAGGCGCTCCGTCGGGATGCCGCGCCCGCGGGTCACGTTCTCCAGGAACGGGACCACGTCGTCCGGGCCTTCGGGACCGCCGAAAGAGAGCAGGAGCAGGGCGTCGTAGGGACTGGCATCGCGCACGTCAGGCATGTCCCGATCCTGCCACCCGTGACCGGCGGCCGGGACACGGGGCGGGGGGTGCGAGCGGCCCCGCCGCGGCTCGGCGCGGGGCAGGGGCGGTCACCACCGGTGCGAACGGGTGAACGCGCCGGTAATCTGTATCGACCGCGGTCGCACCTTACTGAGCCCTTCGGGAGATCCCGTGCCCAGCCCGTACAGCGCCCTGTTCGCCGCGCCCGGCAGCAGGGCATTCTCCGCCGCGGGATTCCTCGGCCGGATGCCGCTGTCCATGATGGGCATCGGCGTGGTGACGATGATCTCCCAGCTCACCGGGCGGTACGGGCTGGCCGGAGCCCTGTCGGCGACCCTCGCGCTGGCCGCCGCCGTGGCGGGGCCGCAGGTCTCCCGCCTGGTGGACCGGTACGGGCAGCGGCGGGTGCTGCGCCCGGCCACGCTGGTGTCGCTCGCCGCGGCGGCGCTGCTCCTGCTGGCCGCGCACTACGGCTGGCCGGACTGGGTGCTGTTCGTCGCGTGCGCCGGCATCGGCTGCGTACCGAGCGTCGGCTCGATGATCCGGGCGCGCTGGGCCGCGCTGTACCGGGGCACCCCGAAATTGCACACCGCGTACTCGTTCGAGTCCGTGGTGGACGAGATGTGCTTCATCTTCGGGCCGATCATCTCCATCGGGCTGTCCACGGCCTGGTTCCCGGAGGCCGGCCCGCTGCTCGCGGCCTGTTTCCTGGCGGCGGGTGTCTTCTGGCTGACCGCGCAGCGCGCCACCGAGCCGGAGCCGCATCCGCGCGATCAGCGGGGCGGCGGCACGGCGCTGCGCGCCCCGGGCCTGCAGGTGCTGGTCGCGACGTTCGTGGCGACGGGAGCGATCTTCGGCGCCGTGGACGTGGTCACCGTGGCGTTCGCCGAGGAGGAGGGGCACAAGGCGGCCGCCAGCCTGGTGCTCTCCGTGTACGCGCTGGGCTCGTGTCTGGCGGGCGTCGTGTTCGGGCTGCTGCACTTCGCGGGGGCGCCGGAACGTCGTTGGCTGCTGGGCGTTTGCGCCATGGCCGTGAGTATGATCCCACTCCTACTGGTCGGGAACCTGCCGTTGCTGGCCGTGGCGCTGTTCGTTGCGGGTCTGTCCATCGCACCCACGATGATCACGACGATGTCCCTCATCGAACAGCACGTACCACGCACGCAGCTCACCGAGGGCATGACCTGGGTGAGCACCGGGCTCGCGGTCGGCGTCGCGACCGGCTCCTCCGCGGCCGGCTGGGTGATCGACGCGGCCGGGGCGCGCGCCGGGTACGGGGTTCCGGCGGTGTCCGGGGCCGTCGCGGTCGCGGTCGGGTTCCTCGGGTTCCGCCGGCTCAAGCGGCCGGCTCCGGGTCGGGGAGGCTCCGTTGGGCAGCACAGCGAGCGCGAGGAACGGCACATGGCGTAACTGGGGCGGCACCGTCTCCGCCCGTCCCGCCCGGGAGGTCGCGCCCGCCTCCGTCGACGAGCTGGCCGCCGCGGTGCGCCGGGCCGCCGAGGACGGCATGCCGGTGAAGGCGGTCGGCACCGGGCACTCCTTCACCTCCATAGCCGCCACCGACGGCCTGCTGGTCCGCCCCCACCTGCTGACCGGCATCCGCGACATCGACCGGGCGGCCGGCACCGTCACGGTGGAGGCCGGCACCCCGCTCAAGCGGCTCAACGTGGCCCTGGCGCGGGAGGGCCTGTCGCTGACCAACATGGGCGACATCATGGAGCAGACGGTCTCCGGGGCCACCAGTACCGGCACCCACGGCACGGGCCGCGACTCCGCCTCCCTCGCCGCCCAGATCCGGGGCCTGGAACTGGTCACCGCCGACGGTTCGGTGCTCACCTGCTCGCCGGAGGAGAACCCGGAGGTCTTCGCGGCCGCCCGGCTGGGCCTCGGCGCCCTGGGGATCATCACCGCGATCACCTTCGCCGTGGAACCGGTCTTCCTCTTGGCGGCCCGCGAGGAACCCATGCCTTTCGACCGGGTGTGCGCGGAGTTCGACCAACTGCATGCCGAGAACGAGCACTTCGAGTTCTACTGGTTCCCGCACACCGGTAACACCAACACCAAGCGCAACAACCGCAGCGCGGGCCCGGAACGGCCGGTGCCGCAGCTCAAGGGCTGGTTCGAGGACGAGTTCCTCTCCAACGGCGTGTTCCAGGCGGCCAACTGGGTCGGCCGCGCGGTGCCCGCGACCATTCCGGCCCTCGCCCGGATCTCCAGCAGGGCGCTCTCCGCGCGGACCTACACCGACATTCCCTACAAGGTGTTCACCTCGCCGCGCCGGGTGCGCTTCGTGGAGATGGAATACGCCATTCCACGCGAGGCCCTCGTGGACACGCTCCGGGAACTGAAGGCCATGGTCGACCGCTCCCGGCTGCGGGTGAGTTTCCCGGTCGAGGTGCGCACCGCCCCGGCCGACGACATCACGCTCTCCACGGCCTCCGGCCGGGACACCGCGTACATCGCCGTACACATGTTCAAGGGAACCCCCTATCAGGGGTATTTCACGGCGGCCGAGCGCGTCTTCACCGCGCACGACGGGCGACCCCACTGGGGGAAGATCCACACCAGGGACGCCGAGTACTTCTCAAGGGTGTATCCGCGTTTCGCGGAATTCACGGCGCTCCGGGACCGGCTCGATCCGGAACGCCGGTTCCGCAACGACTACTTGCGCAGGGTTCTGGGGTCGTAGAGGATTCGTTCCGATTCCGGTGGTTGCGTGAACTTCCCCACGTTCAAGATCGGGGAGACCGGGTAACCATGTCCAAGTCCCACCTCTTGCCAGAAGTCAGGGCGGCGCGCCAATCCACGCACGTGGCCCAAATGGAGTACTGTTGCGAGCCCTGGGTCCGGTCTCCCGTCAGGGTGCCCGAGACCTTGAGGACCGCCGGGAGGGGGCTAGTTGCACAAGGTGACGCGGTTTGTCACTGAGCGTTGCGAACAGGTAACCGTGCCATAACGGCGTTCCAGGGCCCGCGCCCGACACGCCGGGCAACTCGGCAAGGTTGTGGCAGGCTGCACCCGGGCAGGCCACACTCGACTAGCGGAAGCAGCGACGCACGTGACGTCGGCAGGCACCACCCGGGAGGTCCCCATGCCCGAACTGCGTGTCGTGGCCGTCTCGAATGACGGCACACGGCTTGTGCTGAAGGCTGCGGACAGCACGGAGTACACGCTTCCGATCGACGAACGGCTCCGGGCCGCCGTGCGCGGCGACCGTCCCCGCCTCGGCCAGATCGAGATCGAGGTGGAGAGCCATCTCCGCCCCCGAGACATCCAGGCGCGTATACGAGCAGGCGCGACCGCGGAAGAGGTCGCCCAGATGGCCGGCATCCCCGTGGACCGGGTACGCCGCTTCGAGGGCCCCGTCCTCGCCGAGCGCGCGTTCATGGCCGAGCGGGCGCGCAAGACGCCGGTCCGCAGACCCGGTGAGAACTCCGGCCCCCCGCTGGGCGAGGCCGTACAGGAGCGGCTCCTGCTGCGCGGCGTCGACAAGGACACCGTCCAGTGGGACTCCTGGCGCCGCGACGACGGCACCTGGGAAGTGCTGCTGGTCTATCTGGTCGCGGGCGAACCGCACTCGGCGAGCTGGACGTACGACCCGCCCCGGCGGCTGGTCCAGGCCGTCGACGAGGAGGCGCGCTCGCTGATCGGCGAGTCCGACGACCTCGCCGCGCCCGAGCCCAGCTTCCCGTTCGTGCCGCGCATCGCCCGGCTGCCGCGGGACCGCCCGCTCGACCGTCCCGGCGACCGCGACCGCCCGAGCCTGCCCGCGCAGGCGTCCGAGCCCGACGAGGAGTCCCTGACCGCCACGGCGTCCGGGGAACGGGACTCGCTGACCAGCCTGCTGGAGGCGGTGCCGAGCTTCCGGGGCGACCTGGTGGTTCCCGAGCGCGCGCCCGAGACCGCCGCCGAGGAGCCGGATCCCGAGCCCGAGGCGGAGGAGCCGCCGGCCCCCGCGGCCTCGGCCGGATCGGCCTACGCCGATGTGCTCATGCCGCGTTCCGTCACCAGTCACCGGGACCGCCTCATCGGCTCCACCGACCGTCAGGCCGAGGCGGACGGCGTCCGTCCGGGCCGTCGCGCGGCGGTGCCGAGCTGGGACGAGATCGTGTTCGGAACCCGGCGGAAGAACAAGGAGTAACCCCTTCGAGCGGTCCGTATCCACGGCCGGTTGACGTGATGCGAGGGGCGCTCGCCGTGCGGCGAGCGCCCCTTCGTATGCCCCGGACCGGTCTACTGCGGGTCCGGCCCCACCGCGACCGGCCGCCCGGGGTCGGACGACCACTCCGACCAGGAGCCCACGTACAGCGCCGCCGGAATGCCCGCGACCGCCAGCGCCAGCACCTCGTGCGCTCCGGAGACGCCCGAGCCGCAGTACACGCCGACCGGCGAACTCTCCGACACGCCCAGTTCCTTGAAGCGGGTGACCAGTTCGGCGGCCGGCCGGAACCGGTTGCCGGCGCCGACGTTCTCCGTGGTGGGCGCCGAGACCGCGCCCGGGATGTGCCCGCCGACCCGGTCGATCGGCTCCACCTCACCGCGGTACCGCTCCCCCGCGCGGGCGTCCAGCAGCACCCCCGAGCGCGCCAGTGCGGCCGCGCCGTCCGCGTCCAGCAGCCCGGTCTCCCCCGGCTCCGGCAAGAAGTCGCCCTCGGCCGGCGCCGGCACCGAGGTCTCCAGCGGCCCCTGCCAGGACGGCAGCCCGCCGTCGAGGACCCGCACGTCCGGGTGGCCCGTCCAGCGCAGCAGCCACCACGCGCGGGCCGCGCCCCAGCCCATGCCGCCGTCGTACACGACCACCGGCGTCCGGGACGACACCCCCGCCCGGCGCATCGCGGCCCCGAACACCCCGAGGTCGGGCAGCGGATGGCGGCCGTGCGCGCCCGGCGCGGACGCCAGTTCCTCGTCCAGGTCGACGAAGACGGCGCCGGGAAGATGCCCGGCCAGGTACGCGGCCCGTCCGTCGAACGGCGGCTCACCGGCCGCCCGGGCCACGCTGAGCTGCCAGCGGACGTCGAGCAGCACCGGAGGGTTGGCGCCCGCCAGGGCGCTCGCGAGTTCGGATGCGTCGATGATGGCGTTCATGGCCACCATCCTCGCGCACGGGCCGGCCGAGTCGTCCGCGTCCGGCTACTCTGCTCGGCCGAGCAGGAGCGGTCACGAGGCGTACGGTATCGGGCACATACGGTGTCGGCGGCGGCGAGGGAACGATCCGCCGGGCGGATGCGAGACGGCCGCCCCACAGGGGCGGGAGGACCACGGCCACCACACACGCGGCCGAGAAGAGAGTGACGATGACCGACGCACGGGGGAACTCCCGCCCGAACGGCGGGGTACCCGCCCGGCACACGCCCGGCACACCCTGCTGGGTGAGTCTGATGGTGCACGGGCTGGACGCCACCGAGGAGTTCTACGGGGCGCTGTTCGGCTGGGAGTTCCGCCCCGGACCCCGGCAACTCGGCCCCTATGTGCGTGCCCTGCTCGACGGGCGTGAGGTGGCCGGCATGGGGGTGCTGCCGCCGGACCGTGATCTGCCGGTCGCCTGGACCCCCTACTTCGCCTCCGACGACGTGGACCTGACGGCCGACGCGGTGCGGTCCTGCGGCGGCACGATCGGCGTGGGCCCGCTGGACGCCGCCGACGCCGGCCGGCTGGCGGTCGGCCTCGACCCGTCCGGTGCGGTCTTCGGCATCTGGCAGCCGGAGGCGAGCCCGGGCACCGCCGTCACCGGAGTGCCCGGCACCCCCGCCTGGAACGAGCTGACGACGTTCGAGTCGGCCCGTGTCGCCAAGTTCTACGCGACCGTGTTCGGTTACGACGAGGAGCCGGCGCCCTCCGTGGACGCCGGCCACGTCACCCTGCGCCTGGGCGGCCGTCCCGTGGCCGGCGTCCACGGCGTGGGCGGCGCCCTCCCCCGGGAGCGGGGCCCGCACTGGACGACGTACTTCACGGTGTCCGACACCGACGACGCGGTGGACCGGGTCCTCCGCCTGGGCGGCCGGCTCCTCACCCCGGCCCACGACACGGCCCACGGCAGGGCCGCACTGGTGGCGGACCCGGAGGGGGCGCGGTTCGCGGTGGTGGGGAGCCCGCGTTGACACGCGGGCTCCCCGCGGTCTACTTGACGACGTACAGGGTCTTCGGCCAGCCGTAGCGCTTGGCCTTGGCGAAGAGGTCCTTGATGTCGGCCGGCTTCAGCTTGACGCAGCCGTTGGAGTAGTAGTCGCCCGTGCCGTCCCAGCGCTCGGACTCGATGGTGCCCTGCTTGCCGTTCGGCTTCATCTCGCTGTGCACGAACAGCTCCGTGCGCTTGGTGCCCTTGCTGCACTTCTTGTCGGACAGCTTGATGACGTAGCCGTTGATGATGCCGTCGAAGTCCGTGCGGTGGAACTCGATGTCGTACTTGCCGTTCTTCGTGGTGGTCCCGGGCAGCCATCCCCTGCTGACGGCGCACTCGTCCCGGCTGCCGTTGCCGGAGCCGGCGCGGTACTTGGCGACGACCTTGTCCTTGGCGTTGGCGACGCTCTTCATCAGGCAGAGCTTGGAGTTGATCGGGTTGGACGTGTTCTTCTTGAAGTACAGGTAGTAGCTGCTGCCCGCCGCGTGCGCGGCCGGGGCGGTCGCGGTCGTGGTGACGGCGAGGCCGCCGACGAGGGCCGTGGCGAGGGCGAGGGGAGCGATGCGGGTACGCAGACCGTGCGTGGACATGGGAACGACTCCTTCTTCCAGGTTGGTTGGGTTGCCGCGCCGGATTCCGGTCCACCCCCGTGGGTCCGGTGTGCGGCGGCAGCACCAGAGTCTTGGCAGTGGGCGGCCGTCCGGCAACGGTTTGCGGTGTCCGGGACAGACGGAGCCTGTCCGGCCTGGTCAACGGCGCGCGCGGACGGTGCGGCCGGGCTGTCCGATAACCGCCGGACACCGGTTGCCCGTTGTGCCGGGTGTGCTGGAATGACCTCATGGTCGTCTCGGGGGGCGTGGATCCCGCGGAGGCACGGACGGCGCGCGAATACGTCGCCCTGCTGCGGGAGCTCAAGGAGCACAGTGGGCTGACCTACCGTCAGCTGGAGCAACGGGCCGCCGAACGCGACGAGGTGCTGGCCCGCAGCACCCTGGCCGACGTCCTGCGCCGGGACGCGCTGCCGCGCGCGGAGGTGGTCGCGGCGCTGGTCCGCGCGTGCGGCGCCGAACGGGACGTGCCGGCGTGGCTCGCGGCCAGGGAGCGACTGGCGGCCGGGGACGCGGGAACGGATCAGGAGCTGCCCGGCACTTCACCGGAATCGGCGGGTGCCGGTCGCGGCAGGACCGCCTTGACCGCCACGGTCGCCTCCCTCGGCACGGTGGCACTGCTCGTCGTCGGCGCGGTGATGCTGCTGCCGCAGGACGAGGGGAAACCCACCGGCGGTACGACGCACGGGGAGGCGTCCACGACCCCGTCGGTCACCCCCGGCCCTGCCGTCGGCTTCTCACGCGTCCGCCCGGCACACGCCCCCGAGTTCTGCCTGACCGACGGGACCGTCCGCGCGGACGGCTCCGGCGAGTCCAAGCTGGTCGCGGTGCAGCGCCCCTGCGCGGAGGCCGTTCCGCCGCGCGTGCACCTCCACCGGGAGGCCGACGGCCTGTACCAGATCCGCTTCCACCACCCGCAGTTCGACAGCCCCGGCTGTCTCACCGTCCTGGACGACGGAGCGTTCAAGGGCACGCTCGAACCCTGGGACGACTGCCGGGCGGGTGGCGAATCCCAGTGGTTCCGCGCCGAGCGGGCAGACGGCGGCGACCGGTGGCGGTTGCACTCGGCCCAGGACGACGGGCTCTGCGTCGGCATCCGCGGGCGCGCGGAGGAAACGGGCGCGGCGGCCGTGGTGCAGCGCTGCACGGAACACGACGGCGACGACCAGGTGTTCCTGATCGAACGGGAGTGAGGACCGGCCGGCCGCACCGCCCGGGCCGAGTCCTTCAGCGGCCCCACACCCTCGGAACAAGTCTTGCTCGGGTCAAACCGGCTTCTGGAGATGGTTCTGGCACCGCACAACAGCCCGGCAGAACATCGTTCCCCTCCCCCGTCCGCCACCCGCCCGACGTGAACAGGAGGGTCCGTCGATGGGCCGCCGTTCCCCGCTCGCCCACGCACCCCGTCCCACCCTCAAGGGCCGTCAGCGAGTGCACTTCGACGGCGCGGTCAAGGCCGTCTGCCGGACACCGATCGTCCTCGCCACCGGCGAGACCGGACTGCGCGCCCACGCCTACCCGCAGTACCTCACCGCACCCCGCGTGCGCGTGGTCGTCACCGAACTCCGGGCCGTGTACTGGGGACTGAGGCGGATCCTCGCGGCGCATCCCGGATGGCCCGTCAAGGTCCGCGTCGACAACCTCGACGCCCTGGACCTCCTGCACGAGTGGCAGCGCGGGGGCTACTGGATGCCGGACGGCTACGAGACCCGGCTGCGTTCGCAAGGCCGCTCGCCCAGCCTCGTCAAGCTGCAGATGTACGCCGAGTACACGCCCGACCTCACCTTCGTCCACGAGAAGGCCCACGTCGGCGACCCGCGCTCGGCCTGCGCTCCGTGCGCGGCCGGGTGCCGGCGGACGAGATACCCCCGCTGGTACCGCTCTGGGCGAGCGGGGCGCTGGCCGAGTACCGGCGCGGCCGGGGCTGAGCCCCGTATCCGCTCGCCGCGCCCTCCTCCCGCCACACCTCCGCGCCCTCGTGCCGAAAGGAAGTTTGTACGATGTCCTCCCCCGAGCAGCAGCTCACCCCTCCCCCGGCCGAGGCCCTCGAAACGGACCGGGCCACGGCCGAGGATCCGGCCCCCGCGTCCGCCGAGCAGCGGCAGCGGCCGACCGGGGACGGCTGGTGGAACGACGACGGGGCCGGCCGGACAGCGGCGGGGGGAGAGGTGAGGCGGGATGCGTCGGTCCGGCCTCGGTGGAGCGGAAACTCTGACGCCGCACGACCGCGAAAACCCTGCCGGTTCTTCTCGGAGGGCGGCAGAGCCCGACGGTCAGTCGGCGGTACCGGCAGGGGCGACCCATTCGTGGGCCTGGCCGGTGAGCTTGGCTATCTGCTCGTAGTCCTCGTCGTAGTGCAGGACAGGAACCCCGTGGCGCTCGGCGGTGGCCGCGATCAGGAGATCCGCCATCGACAGGGCCCGGTGGTTTCCCGTACGAGTGGCCTGGGCCTGGATCTCCTTGGCCCGGCCCCAGCATTCGTCCGGGCAAGGCAGGTAGTCGAAACCAGCGAGCCAGTAGCGGAGCTTTTCCGCTTCCGCCGGGTTGCGCGCCGAATAGAGGATCTCCATCTCGACCGCTCCGGTCACCGCGAGAAGGCCTCGCTGGATGAGCGGGTCCAGGACGCCCCGGACAGCCGGCTTCGCGCGGCGGGCCAGAGCAGACTTGTCGATCAGGTAGCGCACAGATCAGCCAGCCTTCCGCGCATCGTATGTCAGGTCGATCTCCCCGCTGTCGATGGCGTCCATGAACGCCATGCGGCGACGCAGCTTGACCGCTTCGTCTATGGCTCGCCTGACAGCCGCGGCCTTGCTCTTGACGTTGTAGAGCTCCATCAGCTCAGCAGTGGCCTCGTCATCGAGATCGATCACCGTACGCGACATGGCAGATACCCCTACGTATGATTGAGTACACCTAAACGATATCGTTCCCTGCTGCAACATGATATCTCAGGTCCTCTTCTTCGCTGCGGCCGGCCATACGGCGATGCCGAGCCGCGGCCCGCGCCGGTGCGAAGCGACCGCCCAGAGATTCCGCAGAACTGTTCTGCCCCTTCGAGGCCACGCCCATGACGACTGACATCCTCAACACTCGCGAAAAGCCGCTGATTTGGCACACCCGGCCTCGACGATGACGACGACGGCCAGAACAAGTGAGCCGTGGACGGCGATCGGCTGCGCAGGCGCGTGCGGACACCCCATCACGGGGTCAGGCGGCCGGGCCTCCGACTCAGCGCCCGCCGCCGCGTGGGCCGGGGCGCTGGCGGGGAAGGTCGTCGTCGACATCTCCAACCCGGTGGACTTCTCCACGTTCGACTCGCTGGTCGTGGAACCCGGCACCTCGGCCGCCGAGCAGATCGCCGCCGCCGCGCCCGGGGCCCGGGTGGTCAAGGCCTTCAAAACCACCTTCGCCGGGCCGCTGGTCGCCGGTGAGGTGGCCGGCCGGCCGCTGGACGTGTTCGTCGCGGGGGACGACGACGACGCGAAGCGGTCCGTCTCGGAGCTCGTCTCCTCGGCGGGGCTGCGCCCCCTGGACGTGGGGCCGCTGCGCCGGGCGCGCGAGCTGGAGGGCTTCCAGTTCCTGCACATGGCGTCGCAGGAACGGCTCGGCCTGAACTGGTCGAGCGCCCTCGCGATCCTGCCCTGACCGCCCGCGCCGGCCGTCAGCCGGTGACGCGCACCGTCTCCACCCAGGCCGGTGGACGCGGCGCCCCGGCGCCGATCAGGGCGGCGATGAGGCGGCACGACGGGGTCTCGGCGGGCCACGGGGTGAAGCCGTCGGTGAGGACGATGACGATGCCCGGGCGGTCGCGTGCCGCCAGGGCGGCGTCGATGCCGACGCGCATGTCCGTGCCGCCTCCGCCGCCGAGGGTGACCTGTTCGGTGGAGGTCACCCGGGACACGGCGTGCACGTCGGCGTCGCAGGCGAGGACGGTGACCCGGTTGCCCCGCACGCCGACCTCGCGCAGTACGCCCGTGACCTCCCCCAGCGCGGCCGCGAGTTCGTCGTCGCCCATGGAGCCCGAGGTGTCGACGACGACGGCCACCCGGGGCAGCGGACGGCGCAGACTGGGGAGGACCACCCCGCGCAGTGCCGGGGTGCGGCGCGACGGGCGGCGGTAGGTGTAGTCGACGGCCCCCGCGGCCCATGCGGCGGCCTCCCGGACCGCGCCGGACAGCGCCTGCCGCCAGTCCACCGTGGGTTCCAGCACCTGCTCGGCCCAGCGCCGCCAGCCGGCGGGCAGATTGCCGCGGGCCCGCTGGTGGGCGCGCATCGCGTCGGCGGTGTGCCGGCGCAGTGCCTGGGCCTCTGCCTCGCCGAGCGCGGCGGGGCCGGCGGATCCGGGGAGTTCCCAGGGCGCCGGGCGGCCGTGGGCGCCCGAGCCGCAGTCGTGTTCCCGTACGTGCGGGGGCAGCCCTTCCAGGTACACCTCGAACAACTGCCCGTCGGGCAGGCCGTAGAGGCGGGGCTCGACGCGTCCGGCGGGCAGGCGCAGTCCGTCGGCGAGGAGGTCGTCGTTGATCTCGCAGTCCTGGGCGACGTTGACGCGGTACCGGTCGCGCTGGTCGGCGGCGGAGAGCCGGCCGGCCCGGCCGTGGTGGTCGCGCAGCAGGTGCGCCACCTCGTGGATCCACACGCCCGCGAGTTCCTCCACGGGCGTCGCGTCGACGAAGGCGGGTGACACGTAGCAGCGCCAGTGCCGGTCCACGCCCATCGTCGGGACGTCGGCGCTGGGGACGACGGTGAGGGCGTACAGGGCCGACGCCAGATAGGGGCGGTCGCTCGCCGCGCGGTAGCGGGCGGCGAGCAGTCTGGTCGTGTCGAGGCCGCCGCGGGGATCCGTCATGCCCGTCGGCCTCACCGGCTGCCGGGCAGGGCCCCGGACATCTGCAGCAGCTCCAGGAATCCGTCGATGCCGGGCGGTACGGGCCAGTCGAGCCGGCGCATCGCCGCGAGGTCGGTCGCGGCCCGGGCGGCCACGTCCGGTACGCCCGCGTCGACGGCCTTGGCGAGGACCGCCCAGCCGGCCTCCCAGCGGGGCCGGGTGACATCGCTCTGGATGGCGGCGACCACCGCGATGAGGAAGGCCAGCTGCCGGTCGCCGCGCTCGGGCAGGGCGAACGCGTCGGGGTCGGCGAGGACCCGCTCGGGGTCCGGCAGGTCGAGGTGGTCCAGGTACGACAGCAGTTCGATGCCCGCGCCGTCCCCGACGGCTCCGGTGAGCGCGGCGGCGGTGGCCTCGCGCCCGGCGCCGGTCGCGTACGCGGTCGCGAGCAGCCGCAGCGCCATCTCCCAGGTCCGCGGGGACGGCCAGGACCGGCCCCGGCTCTCGGCGTCGGCGGGCAGGTGATGGACCAGTCCCGGCCGGGCGGTGAGGAAACCGGAGACGGCGCCGCGGGCCCGGGCGACGGCACCGGGCACCCTCGCCGGATCGACCGCGGGGACGGTCACCTCCGGCCAGGTGCCTGCCATGCCCCGGGCGACCGTGGCCGGGTCGTGGGTCCAGTCGAGGTGGACGAAGCGGTTGGCGAGCGGCGGGCTGAGGTGCCAGCCGTCCGCGGCGCTCGACGGCGGGTTGGCGGCGGCGACGATACGCACCGCGTCGGGCAGGACGAGGCTGCCGACCCGGCGTTCCAGGACGACGCGCAGCAGCGCCGCCTGGACCGCCGGCGGAGCGGAGGACAGCTCGTCGAAGAAGAGCAGGCCGTGTCCGGCGTCCCTGAGCCTGACCGCCCAGTCGGGCGGGGCCATGGGCACGCCCGTGGCGGCCGGGTCGTCCCCCACGATCGGCAGGCCGGCGAAGTCCGACGGTTCGTGCACGCTGGCGATGACCGTCTCCAGCGGGAGGCCGAGTCCGGCGGCGAGCTGTTGCAGGCCGGCCGACTTGCCGATGCCGGGCTCGCCCCACAGCAGCACCGGCTGATTGGCCGTCACGGCCAGTGCCAGCGCCTCCAGCTGGGAATTGACGGCGGCTTCGGTGCGGTGCGTGCGGAGCCTGGCGGCGAGGTCGTCCGCGGCAGCCAGCGGGTTCGGACCGGAGCGGGAAGTGGGCGCGGTGTTCAAAACGGCGGTTCCTTGCTGTACTCGCGTGGCGCGTCCGGCACTTCGAGCTCGGCGGGCTCGTCCAGCTCGGTTGGCTCGTCCAGCTCGGTTGGCTCGTCCGGCTCGTCGGGCTCGTCCGGCTCGTGGTCGTCCGCGTCGCGCTGCTCCTGGCGGTCCATCCACTCGTCCCACCAGTCGGCGCCGATGCCCGGGTGTTCCTCCTGTACGCGCTCCCGGAGGGAGCGCAGGTCCGCACGCCTGTACCGGCGGATGACCTGGGCCAGCGACAGCTCCGACTGGTCGATCACGTCGATCCTGGCACCGGCGGCGAGGAACGCCTCCACGAGAGCTCGGGATCCGCCGTCGTTGACCGCCACGAACAGCGGTGTGCGCTCCCGCTGGTCCCGGGCCTCGAGGTCGAGCCCCGCGGCGAGCAGCCGGGGCAGCAGCGGCTCGTGGTCGAGCTGGTGGAGCACGTGCAGCAGTGAGCGCCCGCAGGCGTCGCGGACCCGGGGGTCCACGCCCGCGTCCAGCAGTTGAAGCACGCCCTCCGTGTCGCCGTGCTGGGCGCGCAGGAACAGGTCCTGCCGCTGGGCACGCAGCGCCTTCGGCAGCCGGCCGCTCCCCGACGCCCAGGTCTGCTCGACGGCGAAGCATCCGGCGACGTCTCCGCCGAACGCGCGCAGGGCGCGCTCGCGCTGCTGCTCCTGGTCGCTGTGCGGCATGCGCAGCAGACCGCCCGGGCGGAAGCCCACCTCGTGCCATTCACCCCGGCAGCGCACCCGGACGGGCGCGGGGACTCCGGGACCCGGCGGACCGCCGGGGGCTCCGTCGGCGGTCCGGAGGGCGGGGAACAGTGCCTCGCGGACCAGCGGGTGCAGGTGCCGCGGTTCGACTCCGCCGACGCGCAGCAGATCGAGGTCGGGGAGCCTGCGCCAGAGCGCTTCGGCCAGGAAGGGCAGGTCCTTGGCCTCGTCCTGGTCGACGACCCTCACCCGCAGCCCGGCGGGGGAACCGGGAGCCGTGGGCTCCAGCAGGACGCAGGCGCGCCAGTCGCCCGCGAGGACGAAGCGCTCGCCGACGCCCGCGTCCGCCAGCCGGCGGACCTCCGCCTCCAGACGGGTGTGGTCGAACGCGAGCCTGCGGAACATCCGTTGCGGATCGGCCCGGTACCACCGGGGGCTGCTCGGGTGCGTCGGATCGGCCTCGATGCCGGCTGCGGCGAAGGCCGCCTCGAACTCGCCCCTGTGGTGCAGCAGGGTCGCCCATTCGGCGCGTGCCGCGGCGTCGCCGGGGCCCGGATCGGCCGCGGGCAGTTCGTCCGCGCGGCGCGGGCTGCCGTCGGGGTGGAAGAAGGGCGGCCGTTCGCCGGCTCCGCCCCTCTCGCGCAGACCGGCGGTGTGCCGGGCGTCCCACAGGTGCCGGGCGTACCGCCAGTCCTCGGTCCGGCGTCCGAAGACGCCGGCGGTCTTCTCGTCCGCGACCCTCCGGAAGCGCAGGGTGATCCGCTGCGGGCCCTCCAGCATGGCGGGCGTGGTGAGGTGCAGGTACGGCGCGCGGCGGGGTCGCCCGGCCGCCGTGACGGGGTGGTAGCGCGCGAGGACCACGGTCCGGTCGGTGGCGAGGGTGGTCCATCCGCCCAGCGTCCGCGGCAGGTGCCAGCGCACCAGGTCCGGGACGAGATGGCGCAGGTCGTCCTCCAGCGCCGCGGCGACGTCGTCGCCGTACTCCCCGGCGACCTCGGACAGCTCGAAGTCGATGTCCACGTGCGCCGCCGCGCACGCTCCGCGCCAGTCGCCCGCCGAGCGGCGCTCGGTCGCACGCTCGATCATCCCGCGGGGCACCGCGTAGCGGCGGATCCGCCGCCGGCTCGACGCTTCGTCCGGTGGGAAGCACAGGAAGTCGGGGCGGGGGCTCACCGGTAGACGCTCCCTATCGCGCGCAGGTCGGGGTGGGTTCCGGTGCCGGGCCGCAGGCGCCGGGTGAAGGACCGCTTTAGCTTGCGGGGCAGTCCGGGCCCCAGACCGACGTACTCCAGCGGGGAGTCGTGCGGCACGGCCGCCAGCAGCGACTTCGCGCCGCGCCCGGTGAGGCCGGTGTGGCGCAGTTCGAGCCGGCGCAGCGGGCTGCCCTCCAGCGCGGCGGCCAGCGCGAGGGCGCCGTCGTCACCGGTGGCGTTGGCGGGGGCGCCCAGGCTGCGCTCGGACATCGGCCGCCCCAGGTCGAGCGTCTCGATGCCGTCGAGGGCGCCGGCGAGGGCGCGCGCGCCGGCGGGGCCGATTCCGTTGCCGCCGAGTCCGAGGCGTACCGGCCGTCCGGGGTCGGCCGCGGCGGCCAGGACGGCGGCGCCTTCGTCGCCGAGGTGGTTGGCGGGCAGGTACAGCTCCCGTACGCCCGCGTCGCGGATCAGCGACGCCAGCGGGCCGGCGGCGTCGGCGGTCAGGCCGTTCCCGCCGAGGAAGAGGCGTTCCACGGGACGCGGGCGGTGGGTGAGGGCGTCGAGGAGGGCGCGCAGGCCGTCGGTGGTGACGCCGGTGTTGACCAGGTCGAGGGTGCGCAGCGTGGTGTTGCGGCGGAGCATCGCGGCGAGCGCCAGGGCGCCCTCGTCGCCGACCGGGTTGCGCTTGAGCCACAGGGCGCGGACGGTGCTGTCCGCGGACAGCGCGTCGGCGAGGGCCCCGGCGCCCTCGGGGCCGATGCGGTTGCAGCCGAGGTAGAGGGTGTCCAGGCCGTGGCCGTCGGCGAGGGAGCGGGCGACCGTCGACGCCCCTTCGTCCCCGATGGCGTTGGTGCCGAGCAGGACGTGCCGGGCGTGCGGCGAGGAGGCGGCGACGGGCATCAGCCGGGCGGCGCCGGCCGCTCCGAGCCCCTGCTTGCACAGGTCGACGCGTCCGTCCGCGCGGAGGGTGCCGAGGGGGAAGGTCTCGTCGTCCTCCACGGCCCGCGCCGACCTCAGCCGGTCCAGCAGGGGGTCGAGCCCGGCAGGGTCGCTGATCGGGACGTCCGGGTGCTCGATCACCGGACAGCGCACGGGTGTCGGCCGCGTCATCACCACTCCACCGGGTCCGTCGCCGGTGTCCGGCTCGCCGGGGACGGCATCGCCCTCCGCCCGGCCAGGACGGACCGACGCCAATCGTTCTTCCTCCACGACATGAGCGGCAAGACCGGTCGGATTCGAACCGACGTCCTCCAGCTTGATGCTCGGGCGCGACGACCTCTGCGCTACGGCCTTGCCGCGAGGATCATAGCCGGATTCCCCTGCCCCGTTGATCAGTTGTGGACGGTCTCCGGTCGGGGACCGCACCGAACCGGACCACGACGGTCAGCTGGACGACACCGGCAGTACGTCCGGGGAGAGCGCCGCCGCGCGGGACGTCGCCGCCGTCATGCGGCGGCGGTGGTGGCGGCGGCACAGCACCTCGTAGCCGACCTCGTCCGCGGAGTCGGTGACGTCGCCGACGACGACCTGGGCGCCCTCGACGACCATGACGCCGCCGACCGTGCGGGCGTTGTGCGTGGCGCGGGCGCCGCACCAGCACAGGGCCTCGACCTGGAGCACCTCGACCCGGTCGGCCAGCTCCACCAGCCGCTGGGAGCCGGGGAACAGCTTGGAGCGGAAGTCGGTGGTGATGCCGAAGGCGTAGACGTCGAGCTCCAGGTCGTCCACGACCCGCGCGAGCTGGTCGACCTGCTCCGGAGCCAGGAACTGCGCCTCGTCCGCGATCACGTAGTCCGCGCGCCGGCCCTGGGAGAGGTGCTCGACGAGACGCGCGTAGAGGTCCGCGCCGTCGCCGACCTCCACCGCGTCCGTGACCAGGCCGAGGCGGGAGGAGAGCTTGCCCTCGCCGGCCCGGTCGTTGCGGGTGAAGATCATGCCGACCAGGCCGCGCGCCGAACGGTTGTGCTCGATCTGGAGAGCCAGCGTCGACTTCCCGCAGTCCATCGTTCCGGAGAAGAACACCAGCTCGGGCATGGGGGGTCGGGCACCTTTCGGCAAGGGTCGGTGAGTGGCGGGGCGTAGGGGGCGGTTCAGGAGCGTACTTCGAGCAGGGGGACCAGTTGCTCGGCAGGGGTCATCGAACCGTGGTTGCCGACCATCGCCGACTCCCTGGGCTCACGCTCGGAGGCGATCAGCAGGACGTCGTCCCGCGCGGCGGCGACCACGTCGCCGAGGCGCGGGTACACCCGCTCGTCGACGGCGGGACCGAACCAGCCCGCCGCGATCGCCTCGTCGCGCGAGGCGACCCAGAACTGCTCGCCGAGCACCTCGCGCCAGCAGGTCAGCACGTCGTTCGCGGCGCCCGGGACGGCGTAGACGTGCCGGGCGCGGCCCTCGCCGCCGAGCAGGGCGACGCCCGCCTTCAGCTCCCAGTCCTCGTCGAAGTCGATGCGGTGGTCCTCGTCGAAGGGGACGTCGATCATGCCGTGGTCGGCGGTGACGTAGAGCGCGCTGCGCGGGGGCAGCTGCTCGGCGAGGCGCTGGACCAGGCGGTCGACGTACATGAGCTGGCCGCGCCAGGTGTCGGAGTCGACGCCGAAGCGGTGGCCCGCGCCGTCGACCTCGGCGTAGTAGGTGTAGACGAGCGCGCGGTCGGCGGCGGCGAGCTGCCCGGCCGCGGCGTCCATGCGCTCCTCCCCCGACAGCTTCCCCACGAAGGTGCCGCCGCTGAGGGCGACCTTGGTCAGCGGGGTGTTCGCGAAGGTCGGGGAGGAGACCTGGGCGGCGTGCACTCCCGCCCGGCGGGCCAGCTCGAAGACGGTGGGGTACGGCTGCCAGGCCCCGGGCGGGGACCAGGGCTGCCAGCGCAGCTGGTTCATCAGCTCGCCGGTGTCCGGGTTGCGCACGGTGTAGCCGGGCAGGCCGTGGGCGCCCGGCGGCAGACCGGTGCCGACGGAGGCGAGGGAGGTCGCGGTGGTCGCCGGGTAGCCCGCGGTGATCGGGCGGCCGGTGCCGCCGCGCGAGCTGCCGAGCAGCGAGGTCAGGAAGGGGGCTTCCTCCGGGTGCGCGCGCAGCTGCTGCCAGCCCAGCCCGTCGATCAGGAACACGCAGTTCCGGTCGGCGGGGGTGAGTTCGGGGATCGCCGCGGTGGTACCGGGTACGCCCATGCCTGCGGCGAGCGTGGGCAGCAGGTCGGCGAGCGAGCCGGTGCCGTACTCGGGCAGGGGCGCGGAGTCCGGAGCGAGGGCTTGCGGGGGCGCGTCGCCCCAGGCGGTGTGCGGCGGGGGCACCACGGGGGTGGGCCGCGCCGTGGCCGCGGGCGGCGGGCCGGGCCGTGCCGGGGGCGTGGGGCGCGGGCCGGGCGTGGGCCTTCGGCCGGGAGGTGCGGGTCGTGGGCCGGGGGTGGGCTGCGCCATCAGCGCGTCGGGTCCGCGGTCGCCTCGGACAGGGCCTGCGCGAAGTCGAGCGCTTGGCGCACCGTCTCCGGTCCGTCGCCGGCCTCGCTGACCCGCAGGCTCAGGTCGTCGGCCGTGGAGTTGCCCGTGTAGCCGTGGTCGGCCTCGCAGTTGGGGTCGCCGCAGGCGGCCGGCTCCAGGTCGATGCGGGAGACGGCGCCCCAGCCGATGGTGAGCACGATCTCGCGCGGCAGTGTGCCCGGCTTGTACGACTCCGGGTTGGCGACCACTCGGCTGACCACGATCGACGAGATCCGGCCGAGCTTGACCGACTCGGTCGACGTGGTGGCGTACGGCGTCGGGGAGGTGCTGTCCGCGGCCTGCTCGTCGGTGTGGCTGACGATGAAGCGGTTGCCCGTGAGGACGAGCACGGTGACGTGCCGCCGCACCTCGTTCTGGTCGAAGGTCGTCTCCTGGTGGACCAGGTACGACCGGATGGGCTCGCCGCCCACGGCGGCCTCCACCGCCTCGGCCACGAGGGCCGGGTAGTAGCCGCTGCGCTCGATCGCCGCCCGCAGCCCCTGGGTCGTCGTACTGGTCTTGGCCATGACGCCCATCCTAAAGGGGACCGCTGACTGCGAGGCACCGCTCTCACCGCACTGCGCCCTCCTGAGGGGGCGCCGGACCCGCGGGGAGGGTCCGCGGCGTCAGTACGCGGGGAGGGTGCGCGGACCGAGGTCGTCGCGGGCGGGCGGCGGGGCCAGGCGGACGGTGGCGCCCAGCACGCTCACCCCGTGCGGGGCGACGACGACCGGCTCCAGGGTGACCGCGACCACTTCCGGGTGGTCGTGGACCAGCCGCGACACCCTGAGCATCAGCTCCTCCAGGGCGGGGGTGTCGACCGGTGCCGAGCCGCGCCAGCCGAACAGCAGCGGGGCCGTCCGGATCGAGCGCACCAGCGAGGTCGCGTCCCGGTCGGTGACCGGGATCAGGCGGTGCGCCATGTCTCCGAGCAGCTGCGAGGGGGCCCCGGCCAGCCCGAAGGACAGGACGGCTCCGGCGGCGGGGTCGATGACCGCGCGGACGATGGTGTCGACACCGCGCGGCGCCATCCGCTGCACCACGGGGCGAAGCTCCGCCGGCGAGCCGAACAGCTCCGTCAACTCCGCGTACGCCCGGCGCAGTTGTTCCTCGTCCGCCAGGTCCAGGCGGACGCCGCCCAGGTCGGCCCGGTGCCTGAGGTGCGGGGCGGTCGCCTTGAGGGCCACCGGGTGGCCGAGGGTGCGCGCCGCCTCGACGGCGGCGTCGGGGGTGGGGGCGGGCAGGGCCCGGTGCACCTGGATGCCGTACCGGCCGAGCAGGTCGCAGGTGTCCTCGCCGCCGAGGGTGAGGCCGTCGCCGCGGGCGAGCAGCCGGTCGATGAGCGCGGCGGCGGCCCTCTCCTCGATGTCGTCGTACGCGGGCACCTTGCCGGGCTCGGCGGCGTCCCGCCGCCACTGCGCGTACGCGACGGCCTGGGACAGGGCCCGGACGGCGCGCTCGGAGGCGGGATAGGCGGGGATGAGGTGGGTGCCCTCGGGGGGTACGACGGGGGGCGCCGCCGTCGGCCCGGCGCCGGTCTCCGTCCGCGGGGCGTGGCCCGCTCCGGTCCGCGGCGGTGTGTCTGCCACCCGCGCGGCGCCCGCCGTGTCCCGTGCGGTGTCCGCTCCCGCCCGCGGCGGTGTGCCCGGTGCGGTGGCGGGCGTCGGCTGGGGCGCCGTGCTCGTCGCGGCCGACAGGGCCTCCGCGAGGCCGCCGAGTTCGACGTGGACGACGAGGACCGGCTTGGACGGGGTCGCGGCGGCGGCCGAGCGCAGGGCCTCCGCCAGGGCGGCGTCCCCGACCGAGCCCTCGCCCACCGCGGGGATAGCGGTGACGACCACCGCGTCGCTCGTCTCGTCGGCCAGCGCGTGGGAGAGCGCCGCGTGGAAGTCCGCCGCCGTGGCCGCCGTGGTCAGGTCCCGCGGGGGGTGCGGGCGCAGCCCCTCGGCGAGGCAGGCCTCGTAGGTGAGCAGGCCCAGGGACTCGGAGTTGCCGACGATCGCCACCCGGGGTCCGGCCGGCAGCGGCTGGCGGGCGAGCAGCAGCCCCGCGTCGACCAGTTCGGTGATGGTGTTCACCCGGATCACGCCGGCCTGCCGCAGCAGCGCGGACACCGTCTCGTGGGGCAGCCGGGTCGCCCTCACCGCATGGCCCCGGGGACCGGCGCCGTGCCGGGCGCCCTGGACCACGACCAGGGGCTTCGCCGCCGCGGTCCGGCGGGCGAGGCGGGCGAACTTGCGGGGGTTGCCGATGGATTCCAGGTACATCAGGGCGACATCGGTGTCGGGGTCCTCGTACCAGTACTGCATGACGTCGTTGCCGGACACGTCGGCACGGTTGCCGGACGAGACGAAGGTGGAGACGCCGGTGACCCCGGTGACCCCGCCGCCGCGCCGGTGCAGGCGCGAGAGCAGGGCGACGCCGATCGCGCCGGACTGGGCGAACAGCCCTATCCGGCCCGGGCGGGGCGACTCGGGGGCGAGCGAGGCGTTCAGCCGCACGTCCGGGGACGTGTTGATGACACCGAACGCGTTCGGGCCGATGATCCGCATGCCGTACGAGCGCGCCTGCCGTACGAGGGCGCGCTGGCGCTCGCGGCCGTCGGGGCCGGACTCGGCGTACCCGGCGGAGACCACGACGAGCCCCTGCACACCGTGCTCACCGCACTCGGTGACCACCTCGGGGACGCGGTCCGCGGGCACCGCGACGACCGCCAGGTCGACGGGAGCGTCGATGGCCCGGACGGACCGGTACGCGGCGACCCCGTCGAGCTCCTTCCGGTCCTCCTCGAACGCCTTGTTCACCGCGTAGAGCCGCCCGGTGAACCCGGCGTCCCGGATGTTGTCGAGGATGCTGCGCCCCACCCCGCCGGGCGTGCGCCCGGCGCCGACGACGGCCACCGAGCCCGGGGCCAGCAGCCGCTGCACCGAGCGCGCCTCCGCGCGCTGTTCGCGCGCCTGCTGCACGGCGAGCGAGCGGTCGGTGGGTTCGAGGTCGAACTCCAGCCGGACGACGCCGTCCTCGAAGCTGCGCTTCTGGGTGTAGCCGGCGTCGGTGAACACCTTGATCATCTTGTTGTTGGCGGGCAGCACCTCGGCCGCGAACCGGCGGATGCCGCGCTCCCGCGCCACGGCGCCGATGTGTTCGAGCAGGGCGGAGGCGACGCCCCGTCCCTGGTGGGCGTCCTGCACCAGGAAGGCGACCTCGGCCTCGTCGGCCGGTGCGGACGCGGGCGTTCCGTCGGCGCCGATCCGGTCGTAGCGCACGGTGGCGATGAACTCGCCGCCCACGGTGGCCGCGAGCCCCACCCGGTCCACGAAGTCGTGGTGGGTGAAGCGGTGGACGTCCTTGGCGGACAACCGCGGGTAGGGCGCGAAGAAGCGGTAGTACTTCGACTCGTCCGACACCTGCTCGTAGAAGCTGACCAGGCGCTCGGCGTCATCGACGGTGATGGGGCGGATGCGCGCGGTGCCGCCGTCGCGCAGCACCACGTCGGCTTCCCAGTGGGCGGGATACTCGTGCCGGTCCGACGAGATCTGCATGGGCCCCAGAGTACGGCTCGCGTACGGTGACGGCGCGAGGCAGTCTGTGGTGGACAGCCGGACCGGGGCCGCGGTCCGGCTGCCGCGGGGAGCGGCGGAAGACGCCGCTCCGGGCACGCCTCCCGATATGGGAAACTGGTCTAGACAACCCTGAACAGTGAAGGGCAGCAACACATGGCTGAGCGCCGCGTCAACGTCGGCTGGGCCGAGGGTCTCCACGCCCGCCCCGCCTCCATCTTCGTCCGAGCCGCCACGGCCACAGGCGTCCCGGTCACGATCAGCAAGGCCGGGGGCAACCCCGTCAACGCGGCCTCCATGCTGGCCGTGCTGAGCCTGGGCGCCCAGGGCGGCGAGGAGATCGTCCTCGCGTCCGACGCCGAGGGCGCGGACGCCGCCCTGGACCGTCTGGCGAAGCTGGTCGCCGAGGGGCTCGAGGAGCTCCCCGAGACCGTCTGAGCACGCACGGCCGCGGGACCGTCCGCACGGGAATCCCGCCGCACCACCGAAAGGCCCGACCTGACCGCCGGTCGGGCCTTTCGCTTTTCCGCGGCACGCGGATTGCGGGATCCACACCTTTCACGGCTCCACGAATTAGCGCGCATCACCGGTTCAACAGTTTCTGCGGGCAGCACGAATAAAGCCCCGCAAAATGCTTCCCCTTTGTATACGGCACTCGTGTTAATGCCGAAGACTCGGCATGTTTACGGGATGTTGCGGGTTCCTCACACGGTCCGGGCGGGCGCCCCGGTCGGCGCCGCCGGCGAAGCGCAGCCGGTGGCCGGCGGTCGCGCGCTCGGTGTGCAGCGCCGTGACGGCCCGCGCCCGGTCGCCGTCGCCGCGCGCCACGGCGTCCACGATCGCGCCGTGCTCCGCCCAGTACTCGACCGGGTCGGGCGGCCCCTCACTGGCGTACATCCAGGCGATCTTGTGCCGCAGCTGGGTCAGTGCCGAGGTCAGCGCCGGGCTGCCGGAGGCCTGGGCGAGCGTCTCGTGGAACCAGCCGCTCAGGGAGCGCAGGTCGTCGCTGTTGCCCTGGCGGGCGCGTTCCTGCCCCAGCCGGACCAGACCGCGCAGCACCTTCAGATGGGCCTCGGTGCGGCGCTGCGCCGCTCGGGAGGCGCCGAGCGGCTCCAGGAGCAGGCGCATCTCCAGCAGGTCGGCGGCCTCCTGCTCGGTGGGTTCCGCGACGCACGCGCCCGCGTGCCGCCGGGTGACCACGAACCCCTCGGCCTCCAGTGTGCGCAGCGCCTCCCGGACGGGGACGCGGGAGACGCCGTAGCGGCGGGCGAGTACTTCCTCGGTGAGCCGGCCGCCGCGCTCGTGGACCCCCGTGACGATGTCGTCCCGGATCGCCGTGCACACCGAGTGCGCGGGAATACGCATGACGGACCTCCGGCTTAATCCCCGTGAAACGTCGACGGATTGACGTGTGTTCCGTGACTCTATTGCAATCCGCGAGAATTTCCGACGGCGGGCCGGAATCCAGGCGTATTTTTTGGACAGACGTTCCCCGGAAACACCGATGCCCCGGCTCGGGGGAGCCGGGGCATCGGGAAGCGGGCGGGTCAGAGACCGACGCCGTGCGCGCGGAGGTAGGCGACGGGGTCGAGGTCGGAACCGTACTCGGCGGTCGTGCGGGCCTCGAAGTGCAGGTGGGCGCCCGTGACGTTGCCGGTCGCGCCGGAGAGGCCGATCTGCTGCCCGGCGGCGACCTGCTGGCCCACCGAGACGCCGATGGACGACAGGTGTCCGTACTGGGTGTACGTGCCGTCGTTCATCTTGATGACGACCTGGTTGCCGTACGAGCCGCCCCAGCCCGCCTCGACGACGGTGCCGATGCCGACCGACTGGACGGGGGTGCCGCTCGCGGCGTGGAAGTCGACGCCGGTGTGGCTGCCGGAGGACCAGAGCGAGCTGCCGGCCTGGTAACTGGTCGAGACGTACGAGCCGGGGATCGGGGAGACGAAGGTGTTGAGGCGCTTGCGCTCGGCCTCCCGCGCGGCGCGCACCTTCTCCGCCCGGGCCTCCTCGGCGGCCTTGGCCGCCTTCTCGCGCGCGGCCTCCTCGGCGGCCTTGCGGGCGGCGGCCTCGGCGGCCTCACGGGCGGCCTCGTGCTGGGCGGCGGCCTGGGCGTCGATCCGTTCGGCGACCGAGTCGCCCAGGGTGACGACGGGGGTGAGACCGGTCTGCGCGGCGGCGGGTTCGGCGGCGAGCGCGGGGGCCGCGAGGGAACCGACGACGCCGGTGGTGGTGAGGGCAGCGACGCCCGCCGCGCGGGCGGTGCCGCGCTGCATCCTGCTGGGACGACGGTGCTTGCCCGGGGCGCGGGTGAACGCCATGTACAGGCTGGTCCTTTCCTTCCCTCTCGCCTACCGGGTTAGCTGACGGGTTCGGAGCAGGAAGGTCTCCTACGGACCCCCTCGCGACACGCGCGGGCGTCCGATTCACCCCAGGGACTGTGTGGGTCCCCGGCTCCCCTGGCTCGCGCCGTACGGGGACTCGGCGATGGCTGTCCGGTGCCGCGGGTGCGGCGCACTGCCCGACGAACAGCCCGCACGAAGCTAAGCGGGGAGCCGTCCGTTCCCCAAACAAAACCCGGTTTTTGTAGCGCATCCCACAGGGCAGACAGGCAGCCTCCGCCTCAATTCGGGCACAAACGGGCCCTGGTGACGCCGACGTCACCAGGGCCCGCCCGCGCGTGCGTCCGCCGCCGCTCGCTACTCGGCCGCCACGACGCTGACTTCGCCGATGCCGAGCGCCTCGACCGGCGCCTTGATCTGCGCCGCGTCGCCGACGAGGACGGTCACCAGACGGTCCCCCGGGAAGGCGCTGACGACGGCCGCGGTGGCCTCCACGGTGCCGGTCGCCGCCAACTGCCGGTACAGGTCGGCCTGGTAGTGGTCGGGCAGGTGCTGCTCGACCTGGTCGGCCAGGGTGCTCGCGACGGCGGCCGCCGTCTCGTACTTCAGCGGCGCCACGCCCACGAGGTTCTGCACGGCGACGTCGCGTTCGGCGTCGGTGAGGCCCTCCGCGGCGAGCGTGCGCAGGACCTTCCACAGGTCCTCCAGCGCGGGGCCGGTGTTCGGGGTGTCGACGGAGCCGCTGATGGCGAGCATCGCCGCGCCCGAGCCGTCCGGGGCCGACCTGAGGACCTGTCCGAAGGACCGCACGCCGTAGGTGTAGCCCTTCTCCTCGCGCAGCACGCGGTCCAGGCGGGAGGTGAGGGTGCCGCCGAGGCAGTAGGTGCCGAGCACCTGCGCGGCCCACACGCGGTCGTGCCGGTCGGGGCCGACCCGGCCGATCAGCAGCTGCGTCTGGACGGCGCCGGGGCGGTCCACGATCACGACCCGGCCGGTGTCGTCGGCGACCACCGGCGGCACGGGCCGCACCTGGCCCGGGGAACCGGTCCAGGCGCCCAGCGTGTCGCCGAGCAGCGCGTCCAGGTCGACGCCCGTGAGGTCGCCCACGACCACGACGGTCGCCGTCGCGGGGCGGACGTGCTTCTCGTAGAAGGCGCGCACCGCCGCCGAGTCGATGCCGGCGACCGTCTCCTCGGTGCCCTGGCGCGGCCGCGACATGCGCGAACTCGCCGGGAACAGCTCCTTGGACAGCTCCTTGGCGGCGCGCCGGGAGGGGTTGGCCAGCTCGTGCGGGATCTCGTCGAGGCGGTTGCGGACGAGCCGCTCCACCTCGCTGTCGGCGAACGCGGGCGCCCTGAGGGCGTCGGCGAGCAGCCCGAGCCCCTTCGGCAGCCGCGAGGCCGGGACCTCCAGGCTGAGACGGACGCCGGGGTGGTCGGCGTGCATGTCCAGGGTGGCGCCGCAGCGCTCCAGTTCGGCGGCGAACTCCTCGGCGGAGTGCTTGTCGGTGCCCTCGGAGAAGGCCCGGGCCATGATGGTGGCGACGCCGTCGAGGCCGGCCGGCTCGGCCTCCAGGGGTGCGTCGAGGAGCACCTCGACGGCGACGACCTGCTGGCCGGGGCGGTGGCAGCGCAGCACGGTCAGGCCGTTGTCGAGCGTGCCGCGCTCGGGGGCCGGGAAGGCCCAGGGCCTGGCGTCGCCCGCCTGCGGCTGCGGGTGGAAGTCCATCGTGGCGAGCTCGGTCACTTCGCCGCCTCCTCGTTCTCGTCGGTGCCGGCGGCCGCGGCTTCCTCGGTGTCCTCGTCCTCGGCGGCGACGGGCTCGTAGACGAGCACCGCGCGGTTGTCGGGGCGCAGGCGGGCCTTGGCGACCTCCTGCACCTCCTCCGCCGTCACCTCCAGGACGCGCTGCACGGCGGTCAGGGCGAGCTGGGGGTCGCCGAACAGGACGGCGTACCGGCACAGTTCGTCGGCGCGGCCGGCGACGGTGCCGAGCCGGTCCAGCCATTCACGCTCCAACTGGGCCTGCGCGCGCTCCATCTCCTCGGCGGTGGGGCCCTGCTCGGCGAACCGGGCGAGCTCCTCGTCGATGGCGGCCTCGATGACCGGCACCTCCACGTCGCCTGACGTCTTCACGTCCAGCCAGCCCAGGGAGGGCGCCCCGGCCAGCCGCAGCAGGCCGAAGCCGGCGGCCACGGCCGTACGGTCGCGCCGTACGAGGCGGTTGTAGAGCCGCGAGGACTCGCCGCCGCCGAGCACGGTGAGCGCCAGGTCGACGGCGTCGCACGCGCGGGTGCCGTCCTCCGGCAGCCGGTAGGCGGCCATCAGCGCACGCGCGGGGACCTCCTCCTCCACGACCTCGCGCAGCTGCCCGCCCATGACGTCGGGCAGCGCGCCGTCGCGCGGGGCGGGCTTGCCGTCGTGGGACGCGATGGAGCCGAAGTACTTCTCGATCCAGGCGAGCGTCTGCTCCGGGTCGATGTCGCCGACGACGGAGAGCACGGCGTTGTTCGGCGCGTAGTACGTGCGGAAGAACTGGCGGGCGTCCTCCAGGGTGGCCGCGTCCAGGTCCGCCATCGAGCCGATGGGCGTGTGGTGGTACGGGTGGCCCTCCGGGTAGGCGAGGGCGGTCAGCTTCTCGAAGGCGGTGCCGTAGGGCACGTTGTCGTAGCGCTGGCGGCGCTCGTTCTTGACGACGTCCCGCTGGTTCTCCATGGACTCGTCGTCCAGGGCGGTCAGCAGGGAGCCCATGCGGTCGGCCTCCAGCCAGAGGGCGAGCTCCAGCTGGTGGGCGGGCATGGTCTCGAAGTAGTTGGTCCGCTCGAAGCTGGTGGTGCCGTTGAGGGAGCCGCCCGCGCCCTGGACCAGCTCGAAGTGCCCGTTGCCCTTCACCTGGGCGGAGCCCTGGAACATCAGGTGCTCGAAAAGGTGAGCCAGACCGGTACGTCCCTTGACCTCGTGACGCGAACCCACGTCGTACCAGAGGCACACCGCGGCGACCGGGGTCAGGTGGTCCTCGGAGAGCACCACGCGCAGGCCGTTGGCCAGGCGGTGCTCGGTCGCTGTCAGGCCGCCGGAGCCTGCCTGGGCTGTGGCCGTGTGACCCATGGGCATGTACGTCCCTTCGATCGCGGAGGCGGTCGTCGAACCCGCCGTTTCTGCCGGTCCTGCCACTGTATGCAAGCGCGCGAACCCCCGGCGAAGTTCCCACCCGCCCCGCGATACGCCGAGAGCGAGAATCCCGGATCCTGTCTTCGAACCCGCCCCGTACCCTGCTCGCGCCCCTACCGCCCCGCCCACCCCACGCCACCCACAACCGGGTCCTGGTCCCGCCTGTCAGTGCGACGGGCCACAATGGTCCGCGTAGAGATCCCGTCCACACGCTTCAGCAAGGAGCCGGCAGCGATGGCCCGCCGCAGCACGAAGACCCCGCCGCCCGACGACTCGTACGAGGAGAAGATCCTCGACATCGACGTCGTCGACGAGATGCAGGGCTCCTTCCTCGAGTACGCGTACTCGGTCATCTACTCCCGCGCCCTGCCGGACGCGCGCGACGGCATGAAGCCGGTGCACCGCCGCATCGTCTACCAGATGAACGAGATGGGCCTGCGCCCCGACCGCGGGTACGTGAAGTGCGCGCGCGTGGTCGGCGAGGTCATGGGCAAGCTGCACCCGCACGGCGACGCGTCGATCTACGACGCCCTGGTGCGCATGGCGCAGCCCTTCTCCATGCGGGTCCCCCTCGTCGACGGCCACGGCAACTTCGGCTCGCTGGGCAACGACGACCCGCCGGCCGCCATGCGGTACACCGAGAGCCGGATGACCGAGGCCACGAGCCTGATGACCGAGTCCATCGACGAGGACACGGTCGACTTCGCGCCCAACTACGACGGCCAGGAGCGGGAGCCGGTCACGCTGCCCGCCGCGTTCCCGAACCTCCTGGTGAACGGCGCGTCGGGCATCGCGGTCGGCATGGCCACCAACATGCCGCCGCACAACCTGCGCGAGGTCGTCGCGGCCGCCCGCCACCTCATCAGGTACCCCAACGCCGACCTCGACGCCCTGATGAAGCACGTCCCGGGCCCCGACCTGCCCACCGGCGGCCGGATCGTCGGCCTGCCCGGCATCCGGGACGCGTACGAGACGGGCCGCGGCTCGTTCAAGATCCGCGCGACCGTCACCGTGGAGGACGTGACCGCCCGCCGCAAGGGCCTGGTCGTCACCGAGCTGCCCTTCACGGTCGGCCCCGAGAAGGTCATCGGCAAGATCAAGGACCTGGTCGGCTCGAAGAAGCTGCAGGGCATCGCCGACGTCAAGGACCTCACCGACCGCGCGCACGGGCTGCGTCTGGTCATCGAGATCAAGAACGGCTTCGTGCCGGAGGCGGTACTGGAGCAGCTGTACAAGCTGACGCCGATGGAGGAGTCCTTCGGCATCAACAACGTGGCCCTGGTGGACGGCCAGCCGCTCACCCTGGGCCTCAAGGAGCTCCTGGAGGTCTACCTCGACCACCGGTTCAACGTCGTGCGGCGGCGTTCGGAGTTCCGGCGCGGCAAGAGGCGCGACCGGCTCCACCTGGTCGAGGGCCTGCTCACCGCCCTGGTGGACATCGACGAGGTCATCCGCCTCATCCGCTCCAGCGAGAACTCCGCGCAGGCCAAGCAGCGCCTGATGGAGCGCTTCTCGCTGAGCGCCATCCAGACCCAGTACATCCTGGACACGCCCCTGCGCCGGCTCACCAAGTTCGACCGGATCGAGCTGGAGGCCGAGAAGGACCGGCTGAACGAGGAGATCGAGGAGCTGACCCGGATCCTGGACTCGGACGCGGAGCTGCGCAAGCTGGTCTCCGCCGAACTGGCCGCGGTGGCCAAGAAGTTCGGCAACGACCGCCGTACGCTGCTGCTGGAGTCGGCCGGCACCCCGGCCGCCGTCGTACCGCTGCAGGTGGCGGACGACCCGTGCCGCGTCCTGCTGTCGGCCACGGGCCTGCTCGCCCGCACGGTGAACGACGCACCACTGGCCGACGACGGCAAACGGGTCAAGCACGACGTGATCGTCTCGTCGGCGCCGGCGACGGCGCGCGGCGAGATCGGCGTCGTCACCTCGGCGGGCCGTCTGCTCCGGCTGAACGTCGTCGACCTGCCGCAGCTCCCGGAGCAGATGCCGACGCCGAACCTCTCGGGCGGGGCGCCCGTGGCCGAGTTCGTCTCCCTGGAGGACGACGAGCAGGTGGTGTGTCTGACGACGCTCGACGAGTCGTCGCCCGGCCTGGCGCTCGGCACCGAACAGGGCGTCGTCAAGCGCGTGGTGCCCGACTACCCCTCCAACAAGGAGGAGCTGGAGGTCATCACGCTGAAGGAGGGCGACCGGATCGTCGGCGCGGTCGAGCTGCGCACGGGCGACGAGGACCTGGTCTTCATCACCGACGACGCGCAGCTGCTGCGCTATCCGGCGGCGCAGGTCCGCCCGCAGGGCCGCCCCGCGGGCGGTATGGCGGGCGTCAAGGTCACCGAGGGCGCGAAGGTCATCTGCTTCACGGCCGTCGACCCGGCGGTGGACGCGGTGGTGTTCACGGTCGCGGGCTCCCGCGGCACGCTGGACGACTCGGTCCAGACGACGGCCAAGCTCACCCCGTTCGACCAGTACCCGCGCAAGGGCCGGGCCACCGGCGGGGTGCGCTGCCAGCGGTTCCTGAAGGGCGAGGACTGCCTGTCCCTGGCCTGGGCCGGCCCGACCCCGGCCCGTGCCGCCCAGAAGAACGGCACCGCGGTCAGCCTCCCGGAAGCCGACCCGCGCCGCGACGGTTCGGGCGTGTCCCTGCAGAAGACGGTGTCGGTGGTGGCGGGGCCGGTCTAGGCCGCCGGATCCTCCGCCGCTCCCTGCACATAGCGCAGGACGCCCCACATGCCGTGCTCGTCGGCGTGTGGGGCGTCGTCGCTCCCACAGGCCTCCAGCTCCTCGCGGAGGGCGGCGGCGTCGATGCCCGCCCCGATGAGGACGAGCTGCGTGAGGCGCTCCGCCCCGGCCGGCCAGGGCTCGGGGTAGAACCGCAGGAAACGCCCCACGGCATGCACGGCGTACCGGTTGCGGGCGTCGTAAGGCCCGAAGTCGACGTACCCCTTGATCCGGTAGAGCCCCTCGGGCCGGCTGTCCAGGAACCCGATCAGCCGCCGGGGGTCCAGCGGACGCCCGGAGCGGAAGGAAAGACTGTCGTACGCGGCGTGCAGATGCCCGGCGTGGTCGTCGTGGGACAGATCGTCGAACGTCAGCTGCCCGACACGCTCCTCGCCCGGCCGGCAGTCGAAGAGGAACTCGGGATCGACACGGCCGTGCGTGGCGGGGACGACGGCCGCGCGGTCGACGAGGGAGCTGACCAGGGTCAGTACCCGGGAGGCGTCCGTGACCCGGTCCACCTTGTTGACGACCACGAGGTCCGCGAGGCCGAGGTGCCGGTCGATCTCCGGGTGCCTGGCCCGGGTGTCGTCGAACTCGGCGGCGTCCACGACCTCGACGAGTCCGCCGTACACGATGCCGGGATGCTCGCTGGCGAGCACCATGCGCACGAGTTCCTGCGGTTCGGCGAGGCCGCTGGCCTCGATGACGATGACGTCGATCCCGGCGGAGGGGCGTGCCAGCCGTTCGAGGTAGACGTCCAGTTCGCTGCCGTCGACGGCACAGCACAGGCACCCGTTGCCCAGTGACACGGTCGAATCCCCGAGCGCCCCGGCGACGGCCATCGCGTCGATCTCGATCGCCCCGAAGTCGTTGACGACGGCACCGATGCGGCTGCCGCCGCTGCGGTGGAGAAGGTGGTTGAGCAGGGTGGTCTTTCCCGAGCCGAGGAATCCGGCCAGCACGACCACCGGAATCTGCCGCCCGCTGCTCCGCTCCGACACGCGACCCCTCTCACACCTGTGCGCACACCGGCTCGCTCACGGCGTGCACACCCACAACCGACTGACACCCCAGGATACGAGCGACCGGAACGACGGCGAAGTGAACGATTGTTAGCAGCATCCACGGGGCAGACGTTGGGGAAGGCGCCGGTTTGTGCGACCCTCGCTTCCCTCCGTGCGCCTCCTCTCCGCCTTCCCGCCGATCAGAGCCGCTCGGCACCCTGGAAGACGGCAAGCGCCGCCCACCGCTCGCCGGTTCCCCACAGTCGACCCGCATCCCGACGACCGGCGGACGGCGGCCTGATCGGGGGTATTTGACATGGCCACACGGAACAGTGGAATACGGGGGCTCCGCTCCGCGGTAGCGGCCTGCCTCGGCATGGCGGCGGGCACCTTTGCCGCCATGGCCGCACAACGGCACACCCTGGACGCGATCAACGCACGGCTGGAACACCTGGAGAAGCGTGCGCTCACGCAGCAGCAAGCCAACCTGGCCATGCAGCAGCGCCAGCACTGGGAGTTGCTGAGCAAAGCCATGGACAACCCCGAGCTCACTGAAGTGCTCGACATCTTCGCGGTGCCGGTCACCGTACAGAAGCGCCGCCAGTACCTTTTCGCCAACGCCCTCTACACGAACCTGCTCTGCTACCACCGCGTCGGCAACCTCACCAGGGACGAGTTCTTCAAACACGCCCGAGGCATGTTTCAGAACCCGATCGTCAGGGAGTACTGGTACGCAACCCGGCACCTGCGTGCGAGCCTGAAGGGAACCGAGGAGGCAGAACTCGGCCAGATGATCGACGACCTGCTGCTGCAACTCGATGAGGCCGACACCGACGAGTGGTGGGTGATCGGAGACCCGCCCGGCGACGCGTGAGCTATGCGTCCGGAATATCCGCCTTCGCCTTGAGCAAGGTCTCCCTGGTGATCACGACGATGCGTTCATAGTCGGCGCGTGCGGCGTCCTCAGGCAGTTGGGAATCAAGTGAATCCGTGGCGTCCGTGCCGATGACGGCGAAGTTCCCGTCTGCCAGCTCAAAGATGTCGGGACATGTTCCACCAGTGGCGCTGCCTCGAAAGCGGGGAGCGACACCGAGACGGCGGACGATCTGACTCACTGTTGGATTTCCTCTGCTCTCAAGGCACGAGCGCCTACGCCCGCTGTCGCGCGACGCGCGGTCGCAATCTTCGCAGGTCTGGCGCCCTGTCGAGGGAGGCTCACAGACAACCGAACCAGGTCACCCTCAACGGACGCAGCGCTTGCCGCATTCCTATCACCCGGAGGCGTGAGGGCACTTCGACTCCGAGGAATCCTCCGCAAGAGTGACGAGTAAGCCCAGAATCGATGATCAGCCTCGTTTAAGGCAATTGTCGCCACAGCATGGGCGGGCTGCCGCGGCACTGCCGAGCAAGTCAGGTTAGGCTCACCTCTGTGAGTACGTGCTCAACCGTCTCCCGTGAGCTCGACGAGCCCGTCGCGGGAACCGCGGCCACCGCGAGGACGTGGCTGTTGCTGGAGCAGCCCGGCCCCTGGGGGGCCAAGGCGCTCACCTCCAGCCACCTCGACCCCGCGCTGGGCCGCGCCCTGGAGGCCGCCGCGCAGGGCACCGGCGTGCGGATCGCGCTCATCCGGCGGCCCGGCCGCCACGCGGACTCCCACATGCCGGCCGCACGCCGCGTGTACGTCGCCCACACCGTCCCCGGCAACGTGTGGCTGCGCGCCGCCACCACCACGGACCCGGCACACCTGCTCGACCTCGACTTCGCCGCCCTCGGCAGGGGCGAGCCCGCGACCGTCGAGTCGGTCCTCGGCGGACGGCCCCACGAGGGCGACCCGCTCGCCCTCGTCTGCACCAACGGCAAGCGCGACCGCTGCTGCGCCCTCCTCGGTCGCCCCCTGGCCGCCGAGCTCGCCGCCTCCGGCGTCCAGGGCGTCTGGGAGGTGACCCACCTGGGCGGCCACCGCTTCTCCCCCACGGTGCTGGTCCTGCCGTACGGCTACGCCTACGGGCGGGCCGAGGCGCACGCCGTCAAGGAGGTGCTGCACCGCGCGGAGGAGGGCCGGATCGTCGTCGAGGGGTGCCGGGGCGGTTCCGCCTGGGAGCGCCCCGGTCAGGCGGCCGAGCTGGCCGTCCGGCGTGCGGTGGGCGAGTACGCCGCGGAGGCCCTGACCGTCGTACGGACGGACGGCGCGGCGCCCCGCTGGGAGGTGACCGTCGCCCACGCGGACGGGCGCCGGTGGCTGGTCGGGGTCGCCCAGGGCGCCTCCCTGCCGCCCCGTCCGGAGAGCTGCGGGTCGGTGCTCGGCTCACCCGCGCGGATGGACGTGGTGGACGTCCGCGAGGTGACCGTCACGGCGATGGCGAGCTGACCGTCCCGTTCACGGGTCGCGCACCGCACCCCCGGGAGATCCCCGCCACACCCCTGCGGCACTCCGCGCCCGCCCGCGTACCGTCAGGGGCATGAGCCCCACTCCGACCGCACGCCGCCTGCGCCTCGGCCTGCCCCGGCGGGTGTTCTCGCAGGTCCTGCTGATGCAGCTGGCGATCGCCGCGGGCGTCGCGGTGCTCGCCACCGGGCTGTTCCTGGCGCCGCTCGGGGACCAGCTGGACGACCAGGCGATGCGCCGCGCGCTCGCCATCGCGCAGACCACCGCGCAGCAGCCGCAGCTGGTGCGGGACCTGCGGAGCACGGAGCCGTCGCCGGACGGACCGGTGCAGCGGGAGGCGGAACGGATCCGCGAGGCCACCGGTGCCGAGTACGTCGTGGTGCTGGACCGGCGGGGCGTGCGCTGGTCGCACACCGATCCGCGGCGGATCGGCGGCACGGTGTCGACCGACCCGGGAGAGGCGCTGGCCGGGCACGACGTCATGGAGATCGACGACGGCACGCTGGGACGCTCCGCCCGGGGCAAGGTGCCCCTGCGGGACGACACCGGCCAGATCGTGGGGGCGGTCTCGGTCGGCATCGCCTACGACAGCGTCCGGGCCCGGCTGATCCACGCCATCCCCGGACTGTTCGCCTACGCCGGCGGTGCCCTCGCCGTGGGCGCGCTCGCGGCCTGGCTGATCTCCCGGCGGGTGCAGCGGCAGACCCGCGACCTGGCCTTCTCGGACATCGCTGCGCTGCTCGCGGAGCGTGAGGCCATGCTGCACGGCATCCGGGAGGGGGTCGTCGCCCTGGACCGCGCCGGCCGCGTCCGCCTGCTGAACGACGAGGCGCAGCGCCTGCTGGGGATCGGCGAGGAGGCCGTGGGCCGCTCCCCCGACGACGCGCTCGGCGAAGGACGCACCGCCGACGTGCTGGCCGGCCGGGTGACCGGCACCGATCTGCTCACCGTCCGCGGCCGGCGCGTCCTGGTCGCCAACCGGATGCCCACGGACGACGGCGGGGCGGTGGCCACGCTGCGCGACCGCACGGAGCTGGACCGGCTCGGCCGGGAGCTGGACTCCACCCGCGGGCTGATCGACGCGCTGCGCGCCCAGGACCACGAGCACGCGAACCGCATGCACACCCTGCTGGGGCTGCTGGAGCTGGAGATGTACGACGACGCGGTGGAGTTCGTCGGCGAGGTCGTCGGCGATCACCGTGCCACCTCGGAGCAGGTCACCGAGAAGATCCGGGACCCGTTGCTCGCGGCGCTGCTGGTGGGCAAGGCGACGGTCGCGGCCGAGCGCGGAGTGGCGCTGTGGGTCTCGGACCGGACCCGGCTGCCGGACCGGCTGATCGACCCCCGGGGGCTCGTCACCGTGGTGGGGAACCTGGTGGACAACGCGCTGGACGCCGTCGCCGGCACCCCGCTCGCCCGCGTCGAGGTGGAACTGCGCGCCGAGGGGCGTACGGCGGTGCTCGTGGTGCGCGACACAGGGCCCGGGATACCGCCGGAGCGACGCGAGTTGATCTTCACCGAGGGCTGGTCCACCAAGGAACCCCCGGCCCACCGCGAGCGGGGCATCGGACTGCCGCTGGTGCGCAGGCTCGCCGAGCGGCAGGGCGGCAGCGCGCGCGTGGCCGAGGCGGACGGCGGGGGCGCGGAGTTCACCGTCGTCCTGCCCGAGGCCCTGACCGAGCCGGGCGCGGAGCCCGCCCTCACCGGGGCGTCCGCGCCGGTGACCGCCGAGGAGGAGTCGCGGTGATCGAGGTCCTGGTCGTGGACGACGACGTCCGGGTCGCGCGGGTCAACGCCGCGTACGTCGGGAAGGTGCCCGGTTTCCATGTCGCCGGGGAGGCGCACAGCGCGGCCGAGGCGCTCGAAAGGCTGGCGGCGCTGCCCCGGCTCGATCTCGTGCTCCTGGACCACTATCTGCCCGACCGGACGGGGCTGGAGGTGGTGCGGGAGATGCGCCGGCGCGGCCACCAGACCGACGTGATCATGGTGACGGCGGCCCGTGACGTGTCGACGGTGCAGGCGGCGATGCGCCAGGGCGCCCTGCAGTACCTGGTCAAACCGTTCGCCTTCGCGGACCTGCGCGCCAAGCTGGAGGCGTACGCGGAACTGCGCCGCACCCTCGACGGCGGTGGTGAGGCGGAGCAGGCGGAGGTGGACCGGATCTTCGGCGCGCTGTCGGCGTCGTCCGAGCCCCAGCTGCCCAAGGGGCACTCCCCCACCACGGCGGAACTCGTCCGGCAGTCGCTGATGCGCGCCGAGGGCCCGCTGTCGGCGCAGGAGATCGCCGAACGTACCGGGGTGAGCCGGCAGACCGCCCAGCGCTATCTGAAGCTCCTGGAACGCACCGGACGGGCCACCCTGACCCTGAAGTACGGGGACGCGGGCCGCCCGGAGCACCGTTATGTGTGGGCGACCCGCGCCTGAGGGGCACGGCCCATGGGGGCGGGGGAAGGAACCGTGCCCTCCTTCCCTACGTACGGCGGCGCCGTTCGTCTCCGCCGGGTCCTACACGGCTCCCGCGCCGGTCAGTGAGCGCACCTCGGTCTCGGCGTGCTTGGCCTCGTCGGGCACCTCGCCAGAGGTGACCGTGCCGAGCCAGCCCGCGAGGAAGCCCAGCGGGATGGAGACCAGGCCGGGGTTCTGCAGCGGGAAGAGCTGGAAGTCGGCGCCGGGGAAGAGGGACGCGGGGCCGCCCGACACCACGGGGGACAGCAGCACCAGCACCACGGCGGGAATCAGTCCGCCGTAGACCGCCCACACGGCGCCGCGTGTGGTGAAGCCGCGCCAGAACAGCGAGTAGAGCAGCACGGGGAGGTTCGCGGACGCGGCCACCGCGAAGGCGAGGCCCACCAGGAACGCGACGTTGAGGTCGCGGGCCAGCAGACCGAGGGCGATCGCGACCAGGCCGATGCCGACGGAGGCGACGCGGGCGACGGCCACCTCACTGCGCGGTTTGCCGCCGCGGCGCCGCAGCGAGGCGTACAGGTCGTGCGCGACGGACGCCGAGGAGGCGAGCGTGATCCCGGCGACCACGGCGAGGATCGTGGCGAAGGCGACCGCGGCGACGACCGCGAAGAGGACCGTCCCGCCCGTGGTGTCGGCGCCGCCGCCCAGGTCGAGCGCCAGCAGGGGCACCGCCGTGTTCCCCGAGGCGTTCGAGGCGCGCACGGCGTCAGGGCCGATGAGGGCGGCGGCGCCGAAGCCGAGCACGATCGTCATCAGGTAGAAACCGCCGATGAGCCCGATCGCCCAGACGACCGACCGCCGTGCCGCGCGGGCGGTGGGGACGGTGTAGAAGCGGGACAGGATGTGCGGCAGCCCCGCCGTGCCGAGCACCAGGGCGAGGCCCAGGCTGATGAAGTCGAACCGCGCGGTCCAGTCCCCGCCGTAGGCGAGCCCGGGCGCCAGGAACGCTTCCCCGTGACCGCTGCGCTCGGCCGCGGTGAGGAGCAGCCGGTTGAAGTCGCCGTGGAACCGCAGCAGGACGAGGACGGTCAGCGCGACCGTGCCGCCGAGCAGCAGGACCGCCTTGACGATCTGGATCCACGTGGTGGCCCGCATCCCGCCCAACGACACGTAGATCACCATGAGGACACCGACGCCGACGACGGTCCAGGCGCGCGCCGCCTCGCCCGTGCCGCCGAGCAGCAGCGCGACCAGGCTGCCCGCGCCCACCATCTGCGCCACCAGGTACAGCACGGACACCGTGACCGAGGAGGTTCCCGCCGCGATGCGCACCGGCCGCTCCCGCATGCGCGCCGCGACCACGTCGGCGAGGGTGAACCGGCCGCAGTTGCGCACCAGTTCCGCGACCAGGCACAGGACCACCAGCCAGGCCACCAGGAAGCCCACCGAGTAGAGCATCCCGTCGTAGCCGACCAGCGCGATGAGTCCCGAGATGCCGAGGAAGGAGGCGGCCGACATGTAGTCGCCCGCGATGGCAAAACCATTTTCCAGCGGCGAGAAGAGCCGGCCGCCCGCGTAGAACTCCTCCGCCGAGCCCTGCCGGTGGCGGCTCACCCAGGTCGTGATGCCCAGGGTGACCGCGACGAAGGCGCCGAACAGCAGCAGCGCCGCCGTCTGGTGATCGCCCGTCATGCCGCACCGCCTCTCCGGCGCGCCAGCTCCTGGGCGTCCCAGCGCAGTTCCAGCGCCGCCCGGTCCCGGCGCAGCCGTGCGTGCCGCACATAGGCCCAGGTGAGCAGGAAGGTGCTCAGGAACTGGCCGAGCCCGGCGAGCATCCCCAGGTTCACCGCGCCCATGACGGGCCGCGCCATCAGCTGCGGCGCGGTCGTGGCGGTCACGACGTACGCCACGTACCAGGCGAGGAAGGAGACGACCGCCGGGACCACGAACCGCCGGTAGCGGCTGCGCACCTCCTGGAAGGCCGCGCTGCGCTGTACTTGGAGGTAGACGTCGGCCCCGTCCGAGCGGCGGGCCGGCTCGGACGCCACCGCCGGTTCGGACGACTCGCCCCAGCCCGAGGCCAGGGCGTCGTACCAGGGATCGTCGTACCTCACGTCCCCCGAATTGCTTCGCTGCATGCCCAAGGATGGACAGAACGGGAAGATCCCCGACTCTTCTTCCCGTTCCTCTTCACCCCATCAGGTGACTCGGCCCGCCGTGGGCCGGGCATGGACGCTATGCGTCGATGCGAGACCGGTCCAGCGTCGCCGCGGAGCTGGAGATGAACTCCTTGCGCGGGGCGACGTCGTTGCCCATGAGCAGGTCGAAGACCTGCTCGGCGGCCTCCAGGTCGGTGAGGTTGATCCGGCGCAGGGTGCGGTGGCGCGGGTCCATGGTGGTCTCCGCCAGCTGGTCGGCGTCCATCTCGCCGAGGCCCTTGTAGCGCTGGATCGAGTCCTTGTACCGGATGTTCTTGCTCTGGAACTCCATGAGGGTGTCGCGCAGTTCCCGGTCCGAGTACGTGTAGACGTACTTGTCCTGGCCCTTCCTGGGCTGGACCAGCTCGATGCGGTGCAGCGGCGGCACCGCGGCGAACACCCGGCCGGCCTCGACCATGGGCCGCATGTAGCGGTGGAACAGGGTCAGCAGCAGCGTGCGGATGTGGGAGCCGTCGACATCGGCGTCGGTCATCATGATGATCTTGCCGTAGCGGGCCGTGTCGATGTCGAAGGTCCGGCCCGAGCCGGCTCCTATGACCTGGATGATCGCGCCGCACTCGGCGTTCTTCAGCATGTCCGTCACGGACGACTTCTGGACGTTGAGGATCTTGCCGCGGATCGGCAGCAGCGCCTGGAACTCGGAGTTCCGGGCGAGCTTGGCCGTGCCGAGCGCCGAGTCGCCCTCGACGATGAACAGCTCGCTGCGGTCCACGTCGTCGCTGCGGCAGTCGGCGAGCTTGGCGGGCAGCGAGGAGGACTCCAGGGCCGTCTTGCGGCGCTGCGCGTCCTTGTGCTGGCGGGCCGCGATGCGGGTCCGGGCCGCGGCGACGGCCTTCTCCATGACGACACGCGCCTGCTGGGCGGCGTCGCGCTTGGTGGAGGTCAGGAACGCCTTGAGCTCCTTGGAGATCACGTTGTTCACGATGCGGCGGGCCGCCGAGGTGCCGAGGACCTCCTTGGTCTGGCCCTCGAACTGCGGCTCGGCCAGGCGGACCGTGACCACCGCGGTGAGGCCTTCGAGGGCGTCGTCCTTGACGATGTCGTCCTCGGCCACGCGCAGCATCTTCTTGGTGCGCAGCACCTCGTTCATCGTCTTGGCGACGGCCTGCTCGAAGCCGGCGACATGAGTGCCGCCCTTGGGGGTGGCGATGATGTTGACGAACGACCTGAGCGTGGTGTCGTAGCCGGTGCCCCAGCGCATCGCGACGTCGACGCCGAGCTCGCGGGTGACCTCGGTGGGCGTCATCTGGCCGTGCTCGTCGAGGACCGGGACCGTCTCCTTGAAGATGCCCTGCCCGGTGAAGCGGAGGGTGTCGCAGACGGGCCTGTCGGAGGCCAGGAACTCGCAGAACTCGCTGATTCCGCCATCGAAGCGGAACGACTCCTCGCCCTTGCTGCCGCCCTCGCCGAGCCCGTACTCGTCACGGACGACGATGGTCAGGCCGGGGACCAGGAACGCGGTCTGGCGGGCGCGCTGGTGCAGCGTGTCCAGGGCGAGCTTGGCGTCCTTGAGGAAGATCTGGCGGTCGGCCCAGTAGCGCACGCGCGTGCCGCTGCGGCTCTTGGGGATCTTCCTGGCCTTGCGCAGCCCGCTGCCGGCCTCGAACTTCGCCTCCGGGCCCACGGCGGCGAAGGCCCCGGGGACACCGCGCCGGAAGCTGATCGCGTGGGTGTGGCCCCCGCGGTCCACCTCGACGTCCAGCCGCGCGGAGAGCGCGTTCACCACGGAGGCGCCGACGCCGTGCAGACCGCCGGAGGCCGCGTAGGAGCCGCCGCCGAACTTGCCGCCGGCGTGCAGCTTGGTCATGACGACCTCGACGCCCGAGAGGCCGGTCTTGGGCTCGACGTCGACGGGGATGCCCCGGCCGTTGTCCCGGACCTCCACCGAGCCGTCGTCGTGGAGGACCACGTCGATGTGGTCGCAGTAGCCCCCGAGGGCCTCGTCCACGGAGTTGTCGATGATCTCCCAGAGGCAGTGCATCAGACCGCGGCTGTCGGTCGACCCGATGTACATACCGGGGCGCTTGCGCACGGCCTCGAGCCCCTCGAGGACAAGCAGGTGCCGCGCGGTGTAGTTGCTACCGTCCCGGTCTGCTCCTGCCAGCAGCGCTGTGGACGGCACGGACGTCTCGGCGGTCACGCGGTTCGCTCCTCGCTGAATTTCAGATGGGGCCCTCATGGGTAAGGGCGCGGCTTGAGTCACCGCTGAGAGGGTACCGAGGCCTGGTAGAGCCGTTGTAACGCCACCCTCGCTTCACTCCACCCTAGTCCAGAGTCGTATGCCTGTTCGATCCCTCGATGGAGTGAAGCACACATCACGTTCCCTTCCAGGCATGAACCATTTAGGCTCCGGGCACGTCCTCATGAACAACCGGCAAGCCAGCCGGGAGGGCCGACCACCGATACGAACGCGAATCCGTACGACACAGAGACACGCACTACGGCACATTCGCCGCCAACCGGCAACAGCCACCCATCCTCGGAAATTTTTTTCGAGGAGAAGCCACGAGCGGGAACGTTTTGGGGCTGGTTGGATGTTGACCCTGGTACGACAGCTCGTCGAGCTAGAGAAGAGGCGACGTGACTACTGTTCTGACCCCCGCGAGCCCGCTGACGGCCGCCGATCGCTGCGACCGCTGCGGCGCCCAGGCATACCTGCGCGTCGTCCTGCTGAGCGGCGGAGAACTGCTCTTCTGCGCCCACCACGGCCGCAAGTTCGAGCCGGAACTCAAGAAGATCGCCGCTGAGATACAGGACGAGACGGAGCGGCTGACCACTCCGGCGGCCACCCCCGACGAGGAGCGCTGACAGAGCGCCGACACATCGCGTCCGACGACGAGCAGCTCGGCACAGGCCGGCGAGCGGGCGGCTGCCTCCACCTCGGAGGCAGCCGCCCGTCTTCTCGTACGCGTCGGCGCGAAACGGCTCAGCGGCCCGTCCGCGCCGTCTGAGGTCCTTCCGCGCCCCCTTCAGCCCTGCGGCCACCCGAGGGTGCTCAGGATCTCGGAGACGCGCGTGTAGACCCCGGGACTGCCCGCCCAGCCGCAGCCCGCCCCCCAGGACACCAGGCCTATCAGCCGCCCCTGGGCCACCAGCGGCCCGCCGCTGTCCCCCTGACAGGCGTCCCGGCCGCCGGCCGCCTCTCCCGCGCACAGCATCGTCCTGGCGCGGTAGGTGCCCACGGAACCGCCCGGGTAGGCCTGCTCGCACACCGCGTCCCGCTGCACATGGACGCGTGCCGCGTGCAGGCTGCCCGTGTAGGCGCCGGATCCCGTGGTGTCCCCCCAGCCGTAGACCGTGGCCTCGGTGCCCGCCCGGTAGGCGGGGTCACCGGCCCCGGCCATGGCTATGGAAGAGCCCTGGGGCAGCGGCTCGGCCAGGCTGAGCACGGCGAAGTCGCCGGAGTTGGTGACCGCGTCGTGGTCCGGGTTCACCCAGACGTCACGCACGGCGATCTCCTGACCGCCCTTCGCGAGCAGTTCGGAGCGCCCCGCGATCACCCTGAGGTCGGGCACCCGCTCCGGGGGCGCCCCCAGCACCTCCTCCTCCATGCAGTGGGCCGCGGTGAGCACGGTGGTCCGGCCGACCGCCACACCCCCGCAGAACTGTCCCGCTCGCGTACCTCCGAACCGGTCACGGCTGGACAGCGCGACCGTCCACGGACCCTCCGAGACATCGACGGGGAAGCCGCCGACGACGATGCTGTCGGCGGCCGCCGGAACGGCCGAGGCCAGCGGTATGACTGTCGACGCGGCCGCGAGGGCCAGCGGCCGGGCCAGGGCCCGGGCAAGACGACGTCTCATGCACGCTCCTCACACTGGGGTGCTCCTGAGACACCCACAGTGAGGGAGCCCGCCGGAGCCCGCACCCGCGCGGCAACACGAAGGCCCGGCCCCCGAGGAGGGGAACCGGGCCTGACGCGTGCGTGGCACACGACCGGTGGTCGCGGCGGCGCCTTCTAGTCGAGGTAGTCGCGCAGCACCTGCGAGCGCGACGGGTGGCGCAGCTTCGACATGGTCTTGGACTCGATCTGGCGGATGCGCTCGCGCGTGACGCCGTACACCTTGCCGATCTCGTCGAGGGTCTTCGGCTGACCGTCGGTGAGACCGAAGCGCATGGAGACGACGCCCGCCTCGCGCTCGGACAGGGTGTCCAGGACGGAGTGCAGCTGCTCCTGCAGCAGCGTGAAGCTGACCGCGTCGGCCGGGACGACCGCCTCGGAGTCCTCGATGAGGTCACCGAACTCGCTGTCGCCGTCCTCGCCCAGCGGGGTGTGCAGGGAGATGGGCTCGCGGCCGTACTTCTGGACCTCGATGACCTTCTCCGGGGTCATGTCGAGCTCCTTGGCCAGCTCCTCCGGGGTGGGCTCGCGGCCCAGGTCCTGGAGCATCTGGCGCTGCACGCGCGCGAGCTTGTTGATGACCTCGACCATGTGCACCGGGATACGGATGGTGCGGGCCTGGTCGGCCATCGCGCGGGTGATCGCCTGACGGATCCACCAGGTGGCATACGTGGAGAACTTGTAGCCCTTGGTGTAGTCGAACTTCTCCACCGCGCGGATCAGACCGAGGTTGCCCTCCTGGATCAGGTCCAGGAAGAGCATGCCGCGGCCGGTGTAGCGCTTGGCCAGCGAGACCACCAGACGGAGGTTGGCCTCCAGCAGGTGGTTCTTGGCGCGGCGGCCGTCCTCGGCGATGATCTCCAGCTCGCGCTTGAGCTTCGGCGCCAGCTTGTCGGAGTTGGCCAGCTTGTCCTCGGCGAACAGACCCGCCTCGATGCGCTTGGCGAGCTCGACCTCCTGCTCGGCGTTGAGCAGGGGGACCTTGCCGATCTGCTTGAGGTAGTCCTTGACCGGGTCGGCGGTGGCACCGGCGGCGGCGACCTGCTGGGCGGGCGCGTCGTCCTCGTCCTCGTCGGAGAGCACGAAACCGGCGTTCTCGGCGCCCTCGGGCTCCTCGGTGGCCTTGGTGTCCTCGAGGACTTCCTCGTCACCGAGCTCGGCGTCGTCCTTCTTCGCCGTGGTCTTCTTCGCGGCCGTCTTCTTGGCCGTGGTCTTCTTCGCGGCCGTCTTCTTGGCCGTGGTCTTCTTGGCAGCCGCCTTCTTGGCGGGTGCCTCCTCCTCGCCGGCGGGGTCGGCGGCGGGCGCCGTGGGTGCGGCGGTGGCGGTGGCCTTACGGGCGGTCACCGTCTTGGCCGCGACCGTCTTGGTGGCGGTGCGCTTGGCGGGACTCTTCGCTGCGACGCTCTTTCGGGTGCGCTTGGGCTCTGCGGCACTGACCATCAGCGTCACACCCTCTTCCTCGAGGATCTGGTTGAGGCTGCGCAGTACGTTCTTCCACTGAGTGGCCGGAATCTGGTCAGCTTCGAAGGCCCGACGCACGTCATCGCCGGCGATCTGCCCCTCAGCCTTTCCCCGCTCAATGAGAGCCATGACAGAGACGGACTCGGCGATCTCCGGCGGGAGCGTACGGGATGTGCTGGCCGACACGAACAACCTCTCGGAACGTTGGAAAACGGCTTCCGGCCCCGTCCACTGTGGACAGGGGCCGACCGCCGGCTTGGGGATGGGCCGACGGTGCGGGCGGGGACCGGGGAAGATGCACAGCGCCTTGAACGGCGTCCGTATTCCCTCCGCGGCTGTCACCTCTTAGGTCATCGCGTTCTTCCCAGGAGCGTTACGCCCAATCCGCGTGGCCCGAGTCACACCCCGTACGCGCGCACAAACGGTCAAACAAGATCGAAAGAGTTCACTCAGGGGCGAGGGGGTCACTCTTCCGAGTCTGCCACGACCTACTCGGCGTCGGACCCCGCGGGATCACCGAGGATCCAGCGGGGTCCGACGGGGGACGGCTCAGCGGTGGGGCGATGCCACAGGAGGGGGGTGGCACGCCGGCCCGCGCCGTCCGCGGAACGCGGTCAGTGCTCGCGCGGGGCGGGCACCACGCGTTCCACCTCCGGGTGGACCGTGAGGAGTTGGCGCACGGCCGCTTCGGCCGCCGCGCCGTCGCCGCCGGCGAGGGCGTCGACGATCCGGCCGTGCTGCGCCAGGGAGGTCTCGTTCGGCCGCTCACAGCCCGTGACCGCGCTGCCCGAGACCTGCAGCGCGGCGGACACGATCCCGGAGAGGTGCTCCAGCATCCGGTTGCCGGCGACCTGGATCAGCAGGGAGTGGAACTCGGCGTCGGCCCGGGCGAAGGTGAGGGCGTCGCCCTGCCCCATGGCGTGCCCCATGATCTCCACCATGTCGGAGAGGCGCTGCTGGACCTCCTCCCGGCCGTGGCCGGCCGCGAGGCGGGCGGCGAGCGGCTCGATCGTCCAGCGCAGCTCGCTGAGCTCACGGCGCTGGTCGTCGCGCTGCGGCCCGAAGGCCCGCCACTCGATGATGTCCGGATCGAGCAGGTTCCAGTCGCTGACGGGGCGCACCCGCGTGCCGACGTTCGGCCGGGCGCTGACCAGGCCCTTGGCCTCCAGGACGCGGAGCGACTCGCGGACGACGGTGCGGGAGACCTCGAAGCGCTGGCCGATCTCCTCCGGGACCAGCGGACGGTCGGCGCCCAGATCCCCGGAAACGATCATCTGACCCAATTGCTGAACGAGTTGGCCGTGCAGGCCGCGTCCGCGGCTGCCCGCGGCCCGTCGGCCCACACGGCCCAGCTCCGGATCCGCGCCGTCCCAGGCGGGGGCGCCTACGCGGTCGACGGAGGGCCCCTCGGCGAAGGGGTAGCGGTCGAGTTCGCCCGGGTTCGCGAGGCCGGAGTCTGCGGAGCGGGCGGCGGTCATCATGGTGTGCGCAAGGGTACTCACGCATCCTTTGTCGGCTCTGTTTCCAACTCCCTTGAGGTCTTTGGTGAAAAGCACACGAAAGGGTGATCGCTCACCCCGTCGCAATTGACGCCTTATCGGAAGGAATTGGGCTTTTTCCGGGGAGTTGTGGGCAGTGGCGTAACGATGCGCCCCCGGACGGTCGTCATCGGACCCGGCTCCGCAGACCGGTGCACAGGTACGCGCAGAGCAGTGCCGCGAGCGACAACGCCAGTGCGCCGCCCACGGGTTGGGCGATCAGGCGCAGGGCCGCCTCCAGGTGGTGCTCGCCGCCGAAGGGCCAGCGGAGCGGCAGGCCGTCCCGCAGCCGTGACGAGAGCGGGGCCGGGGTGCGCGCCGGGGTCCCTTCCGTCATCTTGTGCACGAGCGGCACGACGAGCAGGGGTACGGCGACGACGACGGCGAGACCGGCGGTGGTGGACCGGAAGACGCCCGCGGCCAGCACACCGGCGCAGGCGCATCCCATGACGAGGCCGAGCCAACCGGCACTCAGCGGCAGCCAGTCGGCGGGGACCGCGACGACCTCCCGCCCGTAGACGAGGTAAAGCAGTTCGGCGTCGCAGCCGACGGTCAGGACTGCCAGCACCAGCGCGAGTGCCGAGGAGACAAGGAGTTTGGCGGTCAGCAGCCCCAGCCTCCGGGGCACGGTGCCGCGGCCCGCCGCGAGGGCGGGGTGGCGGAACTCGTCGCCGAAGGCCAGCGCGCCGAGCAGCCCCGCGCCGAGCGCCGCGGGCGGCAGGGGGAACTCCGCCGGCCACGCGGCCAGCAGGCGCGGCTGCGGGGTGTGCCCGACGCGTGCCAGCAGCACGGCGGTCAGGGCGGACACGGCGAGCACGACCGCGCCCACGAGGAACACCGTGCCGACGCCGGTGGCACGGCGGATCTCGTAGCGGAGGGGGCGGAGGGGCCTGGACGCGGGGCGGACGGAGATGGGGGGCGGCAGCGCGGCGTCGGCGTCGCGCGTGCGGGCTCTGCGGCGGGAGCGGCGCTCGGACGCCGGACCGGTCTCTTCCGCGGCGGCTTCGCCGGGTGCCGGGGAGCCTTCCCCGGCGGGAGCGCCCGGGTGGGGCGGTGCTGCGGGGCGGGCCTGCCGCGACGGGGCGGCGGGGTCCTGCCGCGAACCGTCCGCCGGGTGCCCCGCCGCGTCCCCGTCGGCCGCCGGAGGCTCGGGCGCTCCGGCACCGGGCCCCATGTCCCCCACCTCGTCGGCCAGTTGGTGTACGACGATGCCGTGCCGGAACGCGATCTCGCCGACGTCCGCGCAGGTACTGCCGTAGACGCGCAGGCGGTTGCCGCCCTCCCGTGCCACCTCGACCGACCGCTGCGCGGCGCGGGCCTCCTGCGCGAGCAGGGAGGAGAGGCGGGCGGCGTGCGGGCTGCGCACGGCGACCCGGGGGCGCAGCCGGGTGCGGGAGAAGTCCGCCGCCTCCTGGTCGGCGACGAGCCGTCCCCGCTCCAGCGTGACCACGCGGTCGGCGATCCGCGCGGCCTCCTTCGGGTCCGCCGTCGTGCACAGGACCGTGCCGCCCTGGGCCGCGTACGTCCGGAGCATGCCGTACAGCCAGCGGCTCTCGCCGATGGAGAGGCCTCGCGCGGGTTCGTCGAGCACGAGCGTATGGGGGTCGGGCAGCAGGGCACAGGCCAGTCCCAAACGGCGGTCCATGCCGCGGGACAGGGTGCCGAGCCGTTCGTCGCGCAGGCTCACGAGCCCCACCGCTTCGAGGACTTCGTCGGCCCGGCGGACCGGAACGCCGGCGGCGGCGCTCAGCATGCGGAGGTGTCCGCGGACGGTGCGGGCGGGGTGGCCCGGCACGTCACCGAGCAGCACGCCGACTTCGTGGGAGGGATGGGGGATGCGGTGCAGGGGCCGGCCCCTGAAGTGGGTGACGCCTCGGCCGCGTTGGAGTTCGAGCATCAGCCCCAGCGCCGTCGTCTTGCCGGCGCCCGGTGCTCCGAGCAACGCGGTGACGCGGCCCGCGTGCGCCTCGAAGGAGACGTCGTCGACGGCGGGCGGGAGCTCTTTGCGGGGGTTGCTGGTCAGTCCGATGGCCTGGATCACCCGATGCAAGATAGCGCGCCAAATCGGGTTTTTCGGGCATCGCGGGGCCCGTTGGCCGGTCAGACGGTCCCCGTGTCAGACCTCGGGGCGCAACATCGGGGGGTTGAGCAGGGTGGCTCCGCCGGCCCGGAAGAGCTGGGCGGGGCGTCCGCCCTGCCGGGTGGTGGTGCCACCGGTGGGGACCAGGAAGCCCGGTGTTCCCGTCACCTTGCGGTGGAAGTTGCGCGGGTCGAGGGCCACGCCCCACACCGCCTCGTAGACACGGCGCAGCTCGCCGACGGTGAACTCGGGCGGACAGAAGGCGGTCGCCAGCGACGAGTACTCGATCTTGGAGCGGGCCCGCTCCACTCCGTCCGACAGGATCTGGGCGTGGTCGAAGGCGAGCGGCGCCACCGGCTCGCCCTCCCGGCCATAACCACCCTGCTGGAGCAGTTCCCCGACCGGCGCCCAGCGCGCGTTGCTGGCGTCACCGCCCGCCCGGGGTGCGGGCAGGTCCGGGGCGAGGGCGAGATGGGCGACGCTGACGACCCTCATCCGGGGATCACGCTTGGGGTCGCCGTAGGTGGCGAGCTGCTCCAGGTGAGCGCCGTTGTCCTGGGCGGGGACGGCGGGGTCGTGCACCCGCAGCCCGGTCTCCTCGGCAAGTTCCCGCGCCGCCGCCTGCGCCAGGTCCTCGTCGGCCCGCACGAAACCGCCGGGAAGCGCCCAGCGCCCCTGGAACGGCGACTCGCCCCTGCGCACCGCCAGCGCGCACAGGGCGTGACGGCGAACGGTCAGCACGACCAGGTCCACGGTGACGGCGAAGGGCGGGAATGCTGACGGGTCGTAGGACATGCGGCGATCATAGTCGTCTGCCTGACGATAAGCACTCCCTTCGCCGGCCGTATCGATGGCTGATCCACTTCGGTCGGACAGGCCCGTCACCATGCCCTTTACCCCCTCGCCCCGCGCGGACCTCCGTGTCCGGCGAGCAGGTCCCGTCCCGCACGCCGGCCGGCCTCCTCCCCCGGCCCGGCGCGGGGCGAACGGGCGGTATCCGGCTCACTCACTCCTCCCCGTCGCCGCCCCGCCCGCCGGCCTGGGCGCCCGGCTTCGGGGCGCCACGACGGCGGTGCGCGCCCGCCGCGCCGCCCCCGGGGCGCGTGCTCACCGCCGACGCACGGGGACGCGGGACCCGGCCGCCCTCCGCACGCGGCCTGCGCAGTGCTCCGCCGACGGCCCGCGGGACCCGCGCACGACGGCGGCGGGACAGGAGGGACGCCCCGCCGCCGGAATCCGCGGGGTCCGCGGCCGGCGGCGCGCCGTCCCCCTGCTTCCGCTCGTCCGCACCCCCGGCCGTGGCCGGTTCGTCCCGGGGCGCCGGGGCGCGTTCCTCACGTTCGGCGCGCAGGCAGCGGCGGATCGATTCCGGATCGAGCCCTTCGTTGCACGCCTGGTGCAGCAGACGGGCGAAGAGGTAGTCGGGATCGGCGCCGAGGGCCATGGCGAGCGCCTCCCGGGCCTCCAGCTCGTCCCCGCTGGACCAGGCCACCCACCCGGCGAGCGTGAGGGGCGCCGCCGCGTGTTCGGCGTAGGCCCCGACGCAGCGGCGGGCCAGGGACCGCCACAGGCGCAGGGCGGGGCCCGCCTGCTCGTCCTCCATCCACTCGGCCGCGCGGTCGCGGGTCGTACGGTCCTGCAGGCCGAGGATCAGCGTCGCGGCCTCGTCGTACCCGAGCAGTTCGTCGTCGCGCAGATCCGCCGGGAGCATGCCGGGCGCGGGCGGGGCGTCGGCGAGCCGGCCGATGATCCGCTCGGCCAGATCCAGCGTCTCGCCGGCGACCTCGTGCCGGCCCCGCGCGTCGAGGATCCTGGGGACCAGCGCCGCGCCCGCGGCGTCCAGGGCGGCCTCCTGCTCCCGGGCCGCGGAGTTCTCCCAGGGCAGCAGCCTGGCGCGCAGTTCGCGCAGCGAGCCGCGGACCTGGAGCCCCGCGTAGGCGGCCGCCGCGGCCAGTACCGAGGTGCCGGGCAGGCCCATCGGCACTCCCTCGGCCGGGCAGCAGCCCTCGTCGTCACAGCAGTACGACCAGAAGCGGCCGTCCGAGACGCACAGCGCCTCCACCACCGGAATGTCCAGGGCGCCGCACTCCAGGCGCAGGGTGTGGGCGAGCGGCCCCAGCCGCTCCTTGACCTGCCGCCCGGACTCGTCCCGGCCCGGCTCGTGGCAGAGGAAGACGACCATCTGCTCGGGCCGGGCGCCCCGGCGCTCGCTGCCCGCCACCAGGCCGTGCGCCAGTTGCCGGGCGGCGGAGGGCCAGTCGTCGGGGTTGGCGGGGATCCCGAGCCGGGCGCGCCCGCCGAACCGCCCCCGTCCGTCCTTGTCGTGCAGGGCGACCAGCACGATGCTGTCCTCGGGGCGGTAGCCGAGCAGATAGGGCAGGGCGTCGGCGAGTTCGGCGGGGGTGCGCAGGGTGACCTGCTGTCCGTCGCCACGGCTGTCGTACGCGGTGCAGGTGAGGTCCGGCGGAAGCGGTGCGCGTAGCTCCGCGCCGCCCTGCGGCCAGGTCCCGGCGTCATGCCCGCCCCTGCCGTCGTCACCGGAGATGTCACCGCTTTCGGAGATGTCGCCGTTTTCAGAGGATCCGGCGGCTTCGCTGTGGTTCGTCATGCGAAGACGATCTCGCGGAATGTCGTACTCCGCTTCACCCTGTGGATAAGTCCCGCCAGGGACATGCCACCAGCTGGCGCCCTCCCCCGCACCGGCCCGGATGTCGGCGCCGTCCTGTTGTATGGACCCCATGGTGCACACGAGCGACACGGAACTCCGGACGGCCGCCGACGCGGTTCTCGCCCGTCTCGTCGGGGACGACTCGGGCGAGGCCCGGCTGCGCGACGACCAGTGGCGGGCGATCGAGGCGCTGGTCGCCGACAAGCGCCGGGCCCTGGTCGTCCAGCGCACCGGCTGGGGAAAGTCCGCGGTCTACTTCGTGGCCACCTCGCTGCTGCGGGCACGGGGCAGCGGCCCCACCGTGATCGTCTCGCCCCTGCTGGCGCTGATGCGCAACCAGGTGGAGGCCGCCGCCAGGGCCGGCGTGCGCGCCCGCACCATCAACTCCTCCAACAGCGAGGAGTGGGACTCCGTGCAGGCCGAGATCGCCGCGGGCGACGTCGATGTGCTGCTGGTGAGTCCGGAGCGGCTGAACAACCCCGACTTCCGGGACCAGGTGCTGCCCAGGCTCTCCGCCGCGACGGGGCTCCTGGTGGTCGACGAGGCGCACTGCATCTCCGACTGGGGCCACGACTTCCGCCCCGACTACCGCCGGCTGCGCACCATGCTCACCGATCTCCCCGCGGGCGTGCCCGTACTAGCCACCACCGCCACCGCCAACGCCCGCGTCACCGCCGACGTCGCCGAACAGCTCGGCACGGGAGCCTCGTCGGACGCACTGGTGCTGCGGGGCCCGCTGGACCGGGAGAGTCTCAGCCTGAGCGTGCTGCGCCTGCCGGACGCCGCGCACCGGATGGCCTGGCTCGCCGACCACCTGGACGAGCTCCCCGGCTCGGGGATCGTCTACACGCTCACCGTGGCCGCCGCCGAGGAGGTCACCGCCTTCCTGCGGCAGCGCGGACACACCGTCGCCCCGTACACGGGCCGGACGGAGAACGCCGACCGGCAGCAGGCCGAGGAGGACCTGCTCGGCAACAAGGTGAAGGCCCTGGTCGCCACCTCCGCTCTCGGCATGGGCTTCGACAAGCCCGATCTGGGCTTCGTGGTGCACCTCGGCTCCCCGTCCTCCCCCATCTCCTACTACCAGCAGGTCGGCCGCGCCGGGCGCGGTGTGCGGCACGCCGAGGTGCTGCTCCTGCCGGGGAAGGAGGACGAGGCGATCTGGGAGTACTTCGCGTCGCTCGCCTTCCCCTCGGAGGACCTGGTGCGCCGCACGCTCGACGTGCTCTCCCGCGCCGACCGGCCCATGTCGCTGCCGGCCCTGGAGCCGCTGGTCGAGCTGCGCCGCTCCCGGCTGGAGACCATGCTCAAGGTGCTCGACGTGGACGGCGCGGTCCGGCGGGTCAAGGGCGGCTGGACCGCCACCGGCAGGCCGTGGTCCTACGACGCCGAGCGGTACGCGTGGGTGGCGCGCCAGCGCAAGGCGGAGCAGCAGGCGATGCGCGAGTACGCGGCGACCACCGACTGTCGGATGGAGTTCCTCCAGCGGCAGCTCGACGACGAGGGCGCCAAGCCGTGCGGCCGCTGCGACAACTGCGCGGGCGCGCGCTTCACCGCCGAGGCCTCCGCGACCGCGCTGGAGGCGGCCCGCGTGGACCTCGGCCGGGCGGGCGTCGAGGTGGAGCCGAGGCGGATGTGGCCCACCGGTCTCCCCGCGATCGGCATGGACCTCAAGGGCCGCATCCCGGCCGGCGAACAGGCCGCCCCGGGGCGCGCCCTGGGCCGGCTGTCGGACATCGGCTGGGGCAACCGGCTGCGTCCCATGCTGGCGCCGCACGCGCCGGACGGACCGGTGCCGGACGATGTCGCACGAGCGGTGGTGGGTGTGCTGGCCGACTGGGCGAAGGGCCCCGGCGGCTGGGCTCCGGGGGTGGCCGACGCGCAGCCGAGGCCGGTGGGGGTGGTCACCCTCGCCTCCCGCAGCAGGCCCCGGCTGATCAGCTCACTGGGGGCGAGCATCGCGGAGATCGGGCGGCTGCCGCTGCTGGGCTCGGTGGCGTACGCGGGTGGTGAGGCGCCCTCCGCCTCCCGGAGCAACAGCGCCCAGCGGCTCAAGGCCCTGGACGGAGCGCTCACGGTGCCCGACGACCTGGCGGCCGCGCTGGCGGAGGCACGGGGCCCGGTCCTCCTCGTGGACGACTTCACGGAGACGGGCTGGACCCTCGCGGTCGCCGCGCGCCTGCTGCGGCGGGCCGGTGCGCAGGGAGTACTGCCGCTGGTACTGGCCGTACAGAGCTGAAGGTTCACCGCGTCCGGCGGGTGGGGATATTAGCCGCAGAGCGGCCGATACCGGTCCGCTGCCTCAATTGCTCGTTGCCGCATCCAAGTTCGACAGGAAGAATTGAAGTCCGCACCCGCACGGCTCGCCCGCCGACCAGGTAGGGCTCCGTTGCGTGCGCGCTCCCCCGCATCCGACCCGCCCGCTGTCCGGGCGTAGCCGAAGGGAGGACCGTGACCTTCGGATTCGCTCCGTCCTCGGCGGCATCGCTGTCGACGTCCGCCGCTTCCGCCCACCGTGTGCTCGAACCCGCGGAGTGGGCCGCCGCGGGAATCCCGCTGCTGCGCAGCCCGCGCGAGGTCGTCAGCGGACTGCACGCCCGGCATCGCCCCGGTCCGGCGACCGCGGTGGTCGCCGTGCTCGATCCGGACGAACGGGTGCGCGCGAGCGCCTCGTTCGTCCGCCGCTCCGCCCCGGCGGACGGCTGGATGTTCCGCAACGCCCTGCTGGACCAGTTGCGCCGGGTCATCCCGCACGACCTGCGGCGCCGCACCCCGGTGCGCACCGCCGTACTGCTCTACTGCCGTGACGGCGACGCGCGCTGGACGGCGGAGGACGGCGCGTGGATGTGGGGGCTGCGGGACGCCTGCACCCTGCACGGGCTGCGCTGCGGGGCGTACATCACGCTGACCCGTGACGGGTGGCAGGTCCTCGGCGAAGGGCGTGGCGGCCGGCATCCCACCGCCGGTTCGGCGCCGGAGCCGTTCGCCACGGCCACGGCGCCGCCCCGGATACCGCGCACCGGAGGCGTCGCCTCGGAGGTCCTGCGCCGCGCGGCGGCACGCTGACCTCACGCACACCGCCCGGAGTGCCGGCTCGGTGGCCCGCGCGAGGACGCGGTGCGTCCGCACGACCGCGGCCCCCGCCCGGTCCGAGGACGGCGGGGGCACCGGTCCACCGGCCGCTGCGCGCCGCGGGCACGCCGAGTCAGTCACCGTGCGGACGCCGCGTCCGCGGCGTTCACGTCCCCCTCGGCGTCCGGCCGGACGCCGTGGTGTGGGCTCAGACGCCCGCGCCCAGCACCGAGTTGATCCGCTGCGGGTCACCGCAGACGATCAGCAGGGCCCCGGCCCGGGCCTGCGCCACGGCCAGGGCGGAGACGGCAGCGGACTCCGGTCCTCCGTTGACGGCGACCACGACGACGGGCCGTGCGCCGGCCCGGTCCGCGATCCGGGTGTCCGTGTAGAACACGTCGTCACCGGCGTCGTGCTGGGCCCAGTAGGAGGCTTCGCCGAAGGACAGTTCGTGGGTGGCCCACGGGTGCGGATCGCCGGTGGTGATCACCAGCACCTCACCGGGGGCGCGGCCCGAGTCCAGCAGCAGGTCCACGGCCTCTTCGGCGGCGTCGAGCGCCCCCTGGACCGAGGCCGGGATCAACTGGATCTGCGGGGTGCCCGCGGCGGGCGCGGGCGGCGTCGAAGGACCGGGGCCGGGCTTGACGGCGTCGCGTGACGCGCGCTGCACCGGCGGCGCGGGCCGCGGCGGGCCGGGACGACCGGGACGCGACGGAGCCGCGGGGCGGGGACCGGGTACGGGGCGGGGGGTCGGCGCGGTGCGGCCACTGGCCGGCGTGGCGCGGGGACCCTGGGCACTCTCGTGAATCTGAGGCTCCTCGGGAATGAGAGGCATGAGCTGATTTTTATCAAACGTTGGTACGGCACGCGCCGCCGGGTGGCACATGAGTGCGAGCGGCACGTCAGAAGTCGAAGCCGAGCTGACCCTCGATTTCCGGAACGCGCCCTTCCGTCCAGCTGCGGACCTTCTTGAGGTGCCGCCACTGGGGCAACGCATCAAGATACGCCCATGACAACCGGTGGTACGGAGTGGGGCCCCGAACCTCCAGTGCGGCCCTGTGCACGGGTGACGGATACCCGGCGTTGTCCGCAAAACCGAAGTCTGCATGGTCGATGCCCAGTTCGGCCATCATTTTGTCGCGCTGGACCTTGGCGATCACCGAGGCCGCCGCGACCGCCACGCACGACTGGTCGCCCTTGATGACCGTACGGACCCTCCAGGGCGTGCCGAGATAGTCGTGCTTGCCGTCGAGGATCACCGCGTCCGGCCGGACCGGCAGCGCCTCAAGGGCACGTCCCGCCGCCAGCCGCAGCGCCGCCGTCATCCCCACGGCGTCGATCTCCTCGGGGGACGCGTGCCCCAGGGCGTACGACGTCACCCAGCCCCGCAGCGTCTCGGCCAGCTGGGTGCGCCGCTTGACGGTGAGGAGCTTGGAGTCGGTCAGGCCCTCGGGGGGCCGGCGCAGTCCGGTGACCGCCGCGCAGACGGTGACAGGCCCGGCCCACGCGCCTCGGCCCACCTCGTCGACACCTGCAACGATCTTCGCCCCGGTCGTGGCGCGCAGAGAGCGCTCGACGGTGTGAGTAGGTGGTTCGTACGGCATGGCGCCCTTAGCGTACGCCGCCCACGAGGGCCCGCGACACCCCGGTTCTCCGAGCGGCGCCGGCCGCCTCACCGCACCCGGGTCAGGCGCCTTCCGGGCGCAGCAGCGGAACCATCAACTGGTCGATCATCTGCTCCAGATCGATGTCCGACCATTCGCTGCCGCACATCTTCGAGCGGTACATCATCATCGCCGGAACGGCGTCGAAGACATATCCGTTGGCCGCGTCGGGACGCACCTCTCCTCGCTCGATTCCCCGCGTGATCACCTCGCGCAGCATCCTGATGGTCGGCTCGACGACACCGTCGAAGATGACGGCGTGGAAGCGCTCGGCCTGCGTGGTGTCACATTCGTAAATGACCGAGCGCACCGCGAATCCGGACGGGGAGAACATCGCGTCGCGCGCCCGCAGGCACAGGTGCAGGAGGTCCTCGCGCACGCTTCCCAGGTCCGGCACCGCGTCGAACTGTGGCAGTCCGGCCCGCAGGGCGTCCGCGACCAGGTCCTCCTTGGAGGGCCAGCGCCGGTAGACGGCGGCCTTTCCGGTCTGGGCGCCGGCGGCGACGCCTTCCATCGTCAGGCCGTTCCAGCCGACCGTGCTGAGCTGCTCCAGGGCGGCGTCGAGGATCGCGCGCTCCAGTACGGCACCGCGGCGGCGGGACGCGGCGGTCGGTTCCTGGGCGGCCACCCAGCTCGAAGAAACCATCTGAACTCTCTCCAACGAGCAGAGGAAGCGGGCATTCCGGGGATGAAGCACACGCCGCGCGGCGCCTGAGGGGGACGCACCGGGCGACGCCCCATCAAGTGAACGCTTGCGTTCACTGTCGGGGATTCACTACCGTTTGGCGCAACAGTGAACGCGAGCGTTCACTGACGCACTCGTGGGGGATCCATAGTGACAACCTCTCCTTTGATTCACGACCAGAAGCCAGGGGCGGCACGCCGGGGCGGGCACCCCGGCATCGCACTCACCGTCATCGCGGCCTGCCAGCTCATGGTGGTACTCGACGCGACGATTGTGAATATCGCGTTGCCGCACATCCAGAACGCTCTCCAGTTCAGCACCACCGACCTCACCTGGGTGGTCAGCGCCTACACGCTGACCTTCGGCGGCCTGCTGCTGCTCGGCGGCCGGGCCGGCGACATCCTCGGCCGCCGCCGGGTCTTCATGAGCGGCATCCTGCTGTTCACCGTCGCCTCGCTGCTCGGCGGGCTCGCCCAGGAGCCGTGGCAGCTGCTGGCGGCGCGCGTACTGCAGGGCGTGGGCGGTGCGATCGCCTCGCCCACCTCGCTGGCCCTCATCACCACCACCTTCCCGGAAGGGCCCGAACGCAATCGCGCCTTCGGCGTCTTCGCCGCGGTCTCCGCGGGCGGCGGCGCCATCGGCCTGCTCGCAGGCGGCATGCTCACCGAGTGGCTCGACTGGCGCTGGGTGCTCTTCGTCAACGTGCCGATCGGCCTGCTGATCGCCGTACTCACACCGATGTTCATCAACGAGTCCGAGCGGCACTCCGGCCGCTTCGACATCGCGGGCGCCGTGACCTCGACGGCCGGCATGGCCTCCCTCGTCTACGGCTTCATCCGCGCGGCGGAGGAGGGCTGGGGAGACGGACTGACCATCGGCTCCTTCGCGGCCTCCGCGGTCCTGCTGGCGGCCTTCGCGCTGATCGAGTCCCGCGCCAAGGAGCCGATCACCCCGCTGCGGATGTTCGCCGACCGCAACCGCTCGGGCACGTATGTGATCATGCTCAGCCTGGCCGCGGCGATGTTCGGCATGTTCTTCTACATCGTCCTCTTCGTGCAGAACGTGCTCGGCTACACCCCGATCGAGGCCGGACTGGCCTTCCTGCCGGTGACGGTCGTCATCGCGCTCGGGGCGGGTCTGTCCCAGCGGTTCCTCCCCGTGTTCGGCCCCAAGCCGTTCATGGTCGTCGGCTCGGCGCTCGCCGCGACCGGACTGGCCTGGCAGACGCTGATCAGCTCCGACAGCTCCTATGTCGGCGGCATCCTCGGACCGATGCTGATCTTCGGCTTCGGCATGGGCCTGAACTTCGTGACCCTGACGCTCACCGCGGTCTCCGGGGTGGCCCAGCACGAGGCCGGCGCGGCGTCCGGGCTGCTCAACGCGACCCAGCAGGTGGGCGGGTCGGTCGGACTGGCCCTTCTGACGACGGTGTTCGGCACGGCGAGCAAGGACGAGGCGGAGAAGCAGGTCCCCGGTTTCCTCGCCGAGGCGACGCCGGAGCAGCAGGCGGAGTTCGCCCAAACGCACCAGCTGCCCGCTCCGTGGGGACACGAGGTCCTCGCGGAGGGCATCTCCACGGCGTTCATCCCGGCGGCCGCGATGGCCGTACTCGCCCTGGCCACCGCGTGGTTCGTCATCCGGGTCCGCAAGAGCGACCTGGAGGCACTGTCCGGCTCCGCCGGACCGGGCATGGGCTGAGAAGCCACCGCGGGTCCGGCCCGGCGGACCTCCGGCCGACTGCAGGGGGGTCGGCCGGCGGCCGCCGGGCCGGACCGCACCGGTCAGGGCGAACAGCGCCGCGAGCAACGCCCGCACGATGAACACCACGGCCCCTCCCGATCTCCGCTCCGGCACGGCACACCTACACGTGTCAGGTCTCCCGCCTCACACAGTGGATGTCCCGACAACGAGCGGCCGGTCACGGAGAGTTCCCACCATGCACGGAGAGTTTTCGGGACAGGCCCCTCGGGCGGTCCCGCGACCGGCTCTCAGACCGTGGTCCGCGTCCAGTCCGGCAGCGGCTCGACCCGGTCGGCCCACTCGGCGGGCGGCGCTCCCGCCTTCTCCGCGGCGACGACCCCGCCCACGATCGCGCAGGTCGTGTCGACGTCCCCGCCCACCTGCGCGGTGGTCCAGAAGGCCCGCTCGTAGTCACCGAGAGCCCGGGCGGCCGACCAGAGCGCGAACGGCACCGTGTCGTGCGCCGTCGTACGCCGTCCGCAGCCGAGCACGGCCGCGACGGTGGCCGCGTCGCCGTAGTCGAGCATGTCGCGGGCCCGGCGCAGCCCGGCTCCGACCGCGCTCCTCGCAGGCACCAGAGCGACGACCCCGTCGAGCAGGGCCTCCGCGCCGGGCGGCCCGCCGGGAGCGGCGACGAGCGAGGCCGCCGCCGCGACGGCCATGGCACCGACCACCGCCTCACGGTGCTGATGCGTGGGGTAGGCGGAGATCTCGGCCTGATGGGTGGCCTGCTCCGGGTCGTCCGCGTACCAGGCGCCCAGGGGGGCGATCCGCATCGCGGCGCCGTTGCCCCACGACCCCTGCCCGTTGAACAGCCCGGCGGCCAGTTCCCGCCAGTCGCCGCCCTCACGGACCAGGCGCAGCAGCCGGTTGACCGCGGGCCCGTAGCCCCGGTCGAAGTCGTGCCGCGTGGCGAAGGACCGCGCGAGGGCGTCCTGGTCGATCCGGTGGTGCTCGGCGAGGACGGAGACGACGGAGCACGCCATCTCCGTGTCGTCCGTCCACTGCCAGGGGCCCGGGGGCAGGGCGCGGCGCTTGAGCAGCGGGTAGTTCACCGGCACGAAGAACTGTGAACCCAGCGCGTCCCCCACGGAGAGTCCGCGCAGGCTGGCCAGGGCGCGGTCCAGGCGCCCGGCGGGAGAGGAATCAGCGGTCATCGCCCTGCCACTCTATCCGGTGACCCTCTGCTCATCCGGTGCTCCCGTAGGGTTCCGGATCCCGCCAGCGCACGAAGGGCCGGTCGAGGGTGTACTTGTCGTTCTCCCCCAGAACGAGCATCCGCATCTCGGCGTTCCCCGGATTCGACAGCGACTCGAACTCCGCCACGGTCCAGTGGAACCACCGCATGCAGAACAGCCGCATGGCCAGTCCGTGGGTGACGATGAGGACGTTGGGCGGATGGTCCGGGTCCTCGAAACTGCGGAACAGGCTCTCCAGGAACCCGCCGACCCGGTCGTAGACGTCGGCCCCGGACTCTCCCTGGGCGAAGCGGTAGAAGAAGTGCCCGTAGGCGTCCCGGTAGGCCTTCTGCAGCCGCACGTCCTCCCGGTCCTGCCAGTTGCCCCAGTCCTGCTCGCGCAGTCTCGGCTCCTCGCGGACCCGTATCTGCTCCGGGTCGAGCCGGAAGGCGCTCAGCGTCTGGTGCGTCCGGCGGTAGGGGGAGACATAGACGCTGACCCGCTCCCCGCCGAACAGTGACCGCAGCCGTTCTCCCGTCTCCTCGGCCTGCAGTCTGCCCCGCTCGGTCAGCGCCAGGGCGTGATCGGGTTCGCGCTCATAGACGGAGTCATCAACATTGCCCGTTGATTCACCGTGCCGGACAAGGACGATGCGCCGTGGTCGTGCCATGCCGAAACCCTAGATCGGGTGACGGCCGGGCGAGCACCCGTGCGGGCCTCGTACGGCGTAGGTCACACCTCTCCCGCGCTCCACGCCTCGCCGGCGCCCTCCCTCGCGCGTCCGGGGATCACACCGTCCAGGCCGACTCCATCTCCACGATGTCCCCCGTGAGGGCCGCGACATCGGCCTCCGTCTGCGCCCTCAGGGCGAGCCGCTCGATCCGCTCGGTGCGGTACTTGCCGTGTTCCGCGGCCGACCGCCACATCGAGAGGACCAGGAACTCGTTCCCCGGCGCCTCTCCGAAGAGACCCCGGATCATGCCGGGCGAGCCGGCCATCGCCGGGTTCCAGACCTTCTCCTGCATCAGCACGAAGTGCTCCGCCCGCTCCTCGTGGACCCGGCACAGCGCCGCCCTGAGCAGGTCGGCGTCGGTGAAACGGGGCTCGAAGCCCGTCTTCACGTCGAAACGGTGGTCGAAGAGTCTGACCTGGGCGTCCTTGAAGGTCCCCGACTGGGCCGAGGCGAGCCGGTCGTGGGAACGCGCCATGAAGGAGTCGTAGAAGGCACGGCTCTCCCAGAAGGAGAAGATGTGCGCCACGTCCTGCCGCCCCCGGCTCCAGCCCCCGCCCTGTCCGCGAAACCCCGGCTCCCCCAGAAGCCCCGCCCATTTCCGCTGCCCCCGCTCGAACCCCCGGCGGTCCACCACGGTGCAGCGAATCCACTTGACCAGCACCGCGCCATCGTAAGGCCAGTGAGCGTGGCGCCGGTCACCCTCGCGGTGACTGCTTACCGGCGTCCGCCGCCGCACGCGTGGCAGGATGGACAACCTGCCGGATTCGTCCGGCAGTTGGGGTGACGGGCAGAACGGTCGCAGGGAAGGGGAAGACTGGTGAACGGCCTCAACAAGGGCATCGGCAAGGTCGAGATCGCACTGAGGTGGGATCCGAGTCCGTCGGGAGAGCCCTCCACCGACCTGGATCTGGTCGCCGCGCCCTATCCGGCGGGCGACCCGCAGGCCGCCCCCGGGTACGTGGTGCACTTCGACAGCCGCTCGCCCGACGGCACCATCACGCTCAACCGGGACAGCAAGGACGGCAAGGGCTTCGGCTTCGACGAGGTCATGACGCTGGAACTGGACCGGCTCGACCAGCGGTACGGGCGGGTGGTCGTCGGCGTCGTCATCCAGCAGCAGCAGGGGGAGCGGACGTTCTCCGGGGTGGCCAACCCCGGCCTGCGCATCCGCGAGGGCTACACCATCCTGTCCGAGGACGACTTCGGCGGTGTCCTCGGGGCCACGGCGGCGACGGTCGCGGAGTTCGTCCGGGACGGGTCGGGCCCCTGGGAGTTCCGGCCCGGTGTCCAGGGGTTCGAGGGCGATCCGGCGACCTTCACCCGTGCGATGGGGGTGTCGCGCGGGGCCTGACGGAGCGCGGCCAGACAAGAAGGCGACGCGACGGAACGCCGAGGGCGGTGGCGCCGGGGGAACCGGCGCCACCGCCCTCGGTGGTTCTCATGTCCGGGCAGCGCCCGGACGGCTCAGCTGCAGCCGCTGGTGGAGCCGCAGCCCTCGCAGATGTAGCAGGAACCGGCCCGCTGCATCTTCGTGCCGCAGGAGAAGCACAGCGGGGCGTCGGCCTGGATGCCCAGCTGCATCTCGACCAGCTCGGCGCTGGTGTGGGCCTGCTTCGGGGCGGGCTCCGTCACCTCGGCCTCGGCCTTCGGGGCGGCGACCGCCTTCAGCTCCTGGGCGCGCGGCGCCGACTGGGCCAGGCCCTCGACGTCGAGCTCGTCGTCGGACGGCTCGTACGAACCGGTCTCCAGGTGACGCTGGCGCTCCTCGGCGGAGTGGATGCCGAGCGCGGACCGCGTCTCGAAGGGCAGGAAGTCCAGCGCCAGGCGGCGGAAGATGTAGTCGACGATCGACTGCGCCATCCGCACGTCCGGGTCGTCCGTCATGCCGGCCGGCTCGAAGCGCATGTTGGTGAACTTCGAGACGTACGTCTCCAGCGGCACGCCGTACTGGAGGCCGACGGAGACCGCGATGGAGAAGGCGTCCATCATCCCCGCGAGGGTCGAACCCTGCTTCGACATCTTCAGGAAGACCTCGCCGAGACCGTCGTCCGGGTAGGAGTTGGCGGTCATGTAGCCCTCGGCGCCGCCGACCGTGAAGGAGGTGGTGATGCCGGGACGGCCCTTGGGGAGGCGCTTGCGGACCGGGCGGTACTCGACCACCTTCTCGACCGCGGCGCGGATCGTCTCCTCGGCCTTCTCGGTGACCTCGGCCTTCTCCTTCTCCTTGGTCTTCGCGGAGAGCGGCTGGCCGACCTTGCAGTTGTCGCGGTAGATCGCGAGCGCCTTGACGCCGAGCTTCCAGGCCTCGAAGTAGATCTCCTCGACCTCCTCGACGGTCGCCGTCTCCGGCATGTTGACCGTCTTGGAGATGGCGCCGGAGATCCAGGGCTGGATCGCGGCCATCATGCGGACGTGGCCCATCGGGGAGATGGCGCGCTCGCCCATGGCGCAGTCGAACACCTCGTAGTGCTCCTGCTTGAGACCGGGGGCGTCGATCACATTGCCGTTGTCGGCGATGTGGGCGACGATCGCCTCGATCTGCTCCTCCTGGTAGCCCAGGCGGCGCAGGGCCTGCGGGACGGTGCCGTTGACGATCTGCATCGAGCCGCCGCCGACGAGCTTCTTGAACTTGACGAGTGCCAGGTCGGGCTCGACGCCGGTGGTGTCGCAGGACATCGCCAGACCGATGGTGCCGGTCGGGGCGAGCACGGACGCCTGGGCGTTGCGGAAGCCGTTCTTCTCGCCGACCCGGACCACGTCCTGCCAGGCCTCGGTGGCGGCGGCCCACACCGGGGTGTCCAGGTCGTCCATGCGCACGGCCGTGCCGTTGGCGTCGGCGTGCTGCCTCATGACGCGCTGGTGGGCGTCGGCGTTGCGGGCGTAGCCGTCGTACGGGCCGACGATCGCGGCGAGTTCGGCGGAGCGCCGGTACGCGGTGCCGGTCATCAGGGAGGTGATCGCGCCGGCGAGGGCGCGGCCGCCGTCGGAGTCGTACGCGTGGCCGGTGGCCATCAGCAGGGCGCCGAGGTTGGCGTAGCCGATGCCGAGCTGGCGGAAGGCGCGGGTGTTCTCGCCGATCTTCTGGGTCGGGAAGTCCGCGAAGCAGATCGAGATGTCCATCGCGGTGATGACCAGCTCGACGACCTTCTGGAAGCGCTCGGTCTCGAAGGACTGGTTGCCCAGGCCGTCGTCCTTGAGGAACTTCATCAGGTTCAGCGAGGCCAGGTTGCAGGACGTGTTGTCCAGGTGCATGTACTCGCTGCACGGGTTCGACGCGGTGATCCGGCCGGACTCGGGGCAGGTGTGCCAGTTGTTGATGACACCGTCGTACTGGATGCCCGGGTCGGCGCAGGCCCACGCGGCCTCGGCGAGCCGGCGGAAGAGCGCCTTGGCGTCGACCTCCTCGATGACCTCGCCGGTCATCCGGGCGCGCAGGCCGAACTTGCCGCCCTGCTCGACCGCCTGCATGAACTCGTCGTTCACGCGGACCGAGTTGTTGGCGTTCTGGTACTGGACGGACGCGATGTCGTCGCCGCCCAGGTCCATGTCGAAGCCCGCGTCGCGCAGGACGCGGATCTTCTCCTCTTCCTTGACCTTGGTCTCGATGAAGTCCTCGATGTCCGGGTGGTCCACGTCGAGGACGACCATCTTGGCGGCGCGGCGGGTGGCGCCACCGGACTTGATCGTGCCGGCGGAGGCGTCGGCTCCACGCATGAAGGAGACCGGTCCCGAGGCGTTGCCGCCGGAGGACAGCAGTTCCTTGGAGGAGCGGATCCGGGAGAGGTTCAGGCCGGCGCCGGAGCCGCCCTTGAAGATCATGCCCTCTTCCTTGTACCAGTCGAGGATCGACTCCATGGAGTCGTCGACGGACAGGATGAAGCAGGCGGAGACCTGCTGCGGCTGGGGCGTGCCCACGTTGAACCACACGGGGCTGTTGAAGCTGAAGATCTGGTGCAGGAGGGCGTACGCCAGCTCGTGCTCGAAGATCTCGGCGTCGGCGGGCGAGGCGAAGTACTTGTTCTCCTCGCCGGCCTTCCGGTACGTCTTCACGATGCGGTCGATGAGCTGCCTCAGGCTCACCTCGCGCTGCGGGGTGCCCACGGCGCCCCGGAAGTACTTGCTGGTGACGATGTTGACCGCGTTCACCGACCAGAAGTCGGGGAACTCGACGCCGCGCTGCTCGAAGTTGACCGAGCCGTCGCGCCAGTTGGTCATGACGACGTCACGGCGCTCCCAGGCCACCTCGTCGTACGGGTGGACTCCAGGGGTGGTGTGGATGCGCTCGACGCGAAGTCCCTTGCCGGCCTTGTTGCTCTTGGCTCGGGGACTCCGTGCCGGACCGCTCGCCGTCTCTGTCATGCCGCCTCCCTGTACGGGCGAAAACGCCCTGAAGTGCCCCGATTGTTCCCGTGGCACGGTGTTCTGTCTGGTGCTGCGGGTGCCCACTCGCCTGCCCGCAACAGGTCTTCTCATCGCCGCCGCCCGGCCGGTCCCCGCAGCTCGCCTCCGGGGCCGGCCCGCCGGTCAGCCGGCGGCGGGAGCGGGTTCGGGGACCTGGACAGGCCCTCCGGACCCGCTGTCGTCTTCCTGGCTCGCCGGGACGGCCTCTTCGCCGCCCTCGCCGTCCCCGTCGTCCGCGGCGGGCGGCTCCGCCCGCCGGAGCTCCACGATCGCGGCCTCGAAGTCCTCCAGCGAGTCGAACGCCCGGTAGACGGACGCGAACCGCAGATAGGCGACGAGGTCGAGCTCCTGAAGCGGGCCGAGAATCGCAAGCCCCACGTCATGGGTGGTCAGCTCGGCACTCCCGGTGGCCCGCACCGCCTCCTCGACACGCTGCCCGAGCTGGGCGAGGGCGTCCTCGGTGACGGGCCGTCCCTGGCACGCCTTGCGCACACCGTTGATGACCTTGGTGCGGCTGAAGGGCTCGGTGACCCCGGACCGCTTGACCACCATGAGCGAACACGTCTCCACGGTCGTGAAACGACGGGAGCAGTCCGGACACTGGCGGCGCCTGCGGATCGACGTGCCGTCGTCGGTCGTACGGCTGTCGACGACACGGCTGTCGGAGTGCCTGCAGAAGGGGCAGTGCATGAAGTCCCAACCCTCCTCACAGCAGTCTCAATAGCCCCACGAGGCCTCTTGGGCCTCACGAAGCAGCACCAGCATAGGCGATCGTGGAGGGCTCGGAGACCCGGGGGACCACAACTTCTGGGCTGCTGCCGCAATCCAACCACTAGATGTGGGGATTGGCTCATACATTCATGCCGCGCACGCGTGTCGCGCGCGGCAGGCCGGGTACGTGGCGGCCGACGGCCGCGCGTCGGGGAGACGGCGTGCCGGAGGCGGGGAGGCGGCGTGCGATTCCCGAAGAGAGCGGGGGCCGCTTCCCACCTCGCGGGGCACCCGATGGCAGACTGAGGTCCGCAGCCCCGGGGTCGTCGCCCAGGCGGTGAAGAGTACAACAATCGGCCCGTTTGTCCGGCGGGAGGCGGGGCGGCAAATACACCTCGATGAGAGATCGCGTAAGGCAATTCGCGTTTTTTCACTCGAACGTGTGTTTGGCGCAACCTTTCGAAAGCAATTACCGTTGTGCTGCAGGGAGACCATCGAGAGGGGCCGACGTGACCACCACCGCAGACAGTGCCGCCATCACTGCCCAGGATCGCCACCAGGGCCGACTCGAGCCGGCGCATGCGATGAACGAAGCCACGAATCCCGAGGGGCACAAGCGCTCCCTGCCGGGCCGACCTCCCGGCATCCGGGCGGACAGCTCCGGACTCACCGACCGCCAGCGCCGGGTGATCGAGGTCATCAGGGACTCGGTCCAGCGGCGCGGCTACCCGCCGTCGATGCGTGAGATCGGCCAGGCGGTCGGCCTCTCCAGCACCTCCTCGGTGGCGCACCAGCTGATGGCGCTGGAGCGCAAGGGCTTCCTGCGCCGCGACCCGCACCGCCCGCGGGCGTACGAGGTGCGCGGCTCCGACCAGGCCGCCTCCGTGCAGCCCACGGACACCGCCGGCAAGCCGGCCGCGTCCTACGTGCCGCTGGTCGGCCGTATCGCCGCCGGTGGCCCGATCCTCGCCGAGGAGTCCGTCGAGGACGTCTTCCCGCTCCCCCGGCAGCTCGTCGGTGACGGTGAGCTGTTCGTCCTGAAGGTCGTCGGCGACTCCATGATCGAGGCGGCGATCTGTGACGGCGACTGGGTCACGGTCCGCCGTCAGCCGGTCGCCGAGAACGGCGACATCGTGGCGGCGATGCTCGACGGCGAGGCGACGGTCAAGCGCTTCAAGCGCGAGGACGGCCATGTCTGGCTGCTCCCGCACAACGCGGCCTACGAGCCGATCCCGGGCGACGACGCGACCATTCTGGGCAAGGTGGTTGCCGTTCTGCGCCGCGTCTGAGCACGGTGCGGGGCTGGCCACGCCGCCCACCCCGCCCCCTGACCGGGCCCCGGAACCCCTGCGCCGGTTCCGGGGCCCTGTGCTGCCCCGAGCACCTCACGCCGCTCCGACCACCGCGGCCCCGGCCCGGGACCAGCTCCGTAGGCGAGGCCCGGCCGACCCACCCGGCGCGGGCATTCCGGCCCGCCAGGCCGGCCCACTCCCGGCATCCCCGGTCACGCGGGCCACCTCGGCCGACCTGTCCCACGTCCCGCAGACACGCCGTGCCGAGGACTCCCCCGGATTCACCGGGTGCCGGGCCGACACGGACCACCGGCGCACCCTGCAGCGGACTTCGCGCGATCAACGGGCATCCCGGCCCCCGCCGGGCACACAGAACGCCCGGACACGGACCGACAGGCCCCCGAGTCCGCCGGATCACCGGACAGCCGGACCTCACGCACACGCGAACGCATGGACAGTCGGCTCATCCATGCGGACCGGCGACACGCCGAGGGGTGGGGCTGTGGGACTCGGCCGTCCGGCCTACGGGGCCGCCGGCCGCGGCACCTGCCGGGGGCGGGCGACGCCCCCGGTGGTCACTTCGCTTCCGCCTGCTTCGCCGTCGCGTCGATCGCGGCCAGCGACTTCCTGACCTGGTTGCGGTCAGTGGTGTACCAGAAGTCGGGCAGCGAAGCCTTCAGATAGCTGCCGTAGCGTGCCGTCGCCAGTCGCTGGTCCAGTACGGCCACCACGCCCCGGTCGCCCGAGGCGCGCACCAGACGGCCCGCGCCCTGCGCCATGAGCAGCGCCGCATGGGTGGCGGCGACCGCCATGAAGCCGTTGCCGCCCGCCTCCTCGACGGCCTTCTGGCGGGCGCTCATCAAGGGGTCGTCGGGACGCGGGAAGGGAATCTTGTCCATGACCACCAGCTGACAGCTCGGACCCGGTACGTCCACCCCCTGCCAGAGCGACAGCGTGCCGAACAGGCAGGTCTTCGGGTCGGCCGCGAAGTTCTTGATCAGTTCGCCGAGCGTCTCCTCACCCTGGAGGAGGATCGGGAACTCCGGAATGCGGGAGCGCAGCTCCTCCGCGGCGAGCTGGGCGGCCCGCATCGAGGAGAACAGGCCCAGGGTGCGGCCTCCCGCCGCCTGGATCAGTTCGGTGAGCTCGTCCAGCATGTCCCCGCGGTCACCGTCACGCGCGGGACGCGCCAGATGCTTCGCGACGTACAGGATCCCCTGCCTGGGGTAGTCGAACGGCGAGCCGACGTCGACGCCCTTCCACTGCGGGAGGTCCTCGCCCTCGACGCCCTCGGGACCGAGCCCCAGGGACGCCCCCACGCCGTTGAAGTCGCCGCCCAGCTTCAGCGTCGCGGACGTCAGGACGACGGAGCGGTCGGTGAAGAGCTTCTCCCGCAGCAGACCCGAGACGGACATGGGCGCGACACGCAGGGAGGCGCCGAAGCGGTCGTGCCGCTCGTACCAGACGACGTCCCACTCGGAGCCGTGCGTGATCCGCTCCGCCACGTCGTGCACGCTCTCCACGGAGGCCAGCGCCTGTTTGCGGACCGCGTCCTCGTCCTGCACGGACTTGTCGCGGGTGCTGCCGATCGCGGAGATGACGTTCCTGCACGCGTCGCGCAGCGCCATGAGCGCGTATCCGAGGTCCTCCGGGATCTCCTCCAGCCGGCCGGGGAGGGCCAGCTCCATCAGCCGCTCGAAGCCCTCGGCGGCCGTCTGGAGCTGGTCCGCGAACTTCTCGTCGACCAGTTTCGCGGCCCGCCGGACCGCGCGGTTGACCTGCCCGGGGGTGAGCTCCCCGGTGGCGACCCCGGTGACCCGGGAGACCAGCTCATGGGCCTCGTCGACGATCAGCACCTCGTGCTGCGGAAGCACCGGCGCGCCCTCGATGGCGTCGATGGCGAGCAGGGCGTGGTTGGTGACGACCACCTCGGCCAGCTTGGCGCGCTCGCGGGCCGCCTCGGCGAAGCACTCGGCGCCGTATGCGCACTTGGTGGCGCCCAGGCACTCCCGCGAGGACACCGACACCTGGGACCACGCCCGGTCGGAGACGCCCGGTGTGAGGTCGTCCCGGTCGCCGGTCTCCGTCTCGTCGGACCAGTCGCGCAGCCGCAGCAGGTCCTGGCCGAGCTTGCTGGTGGGCGCGGCCGCCTCGAACTGGTCGAAGAGGCCCTCCTCCTCGTCCTGCGGCATGCCCTCGTGGAGCCGGTGCAGACACAGGTAGTTGGAGCGGCCCTTGAGCATCGCGAACTCCGGGCGGCGGCGCAGCTGCGGATGCAGGGCATCGACCGTGCGCGGAAGGTCCCGCTCCACGAGCTGGCGCTGCAGTGCCAGGGTGGCCGTCGCCACGACCACCCGCTCCCCGTGCGCCAGCGCGGGCACCAGGTAGCCCAGCGACTTTCCGGTGCCGGTGCCGGCCTGCACCAGGAGATGGGCTCCGTCGTCGATCGCCTCGGCGACGGCTTCGGCCATGGAGACCTGGCCGGGACGCTCCGTGCCGCCGACGGCGGCGACGGCGGCGTGCAGGAGTTCGGGGAGTGAGGGCTTCGTCATAGCGCGACCACCCTACGACCCGGCACTGACATTCGTGCGATCCCGGCGGGGACGGGCGGTGTGATCAAGACTCGGGCTCCTCGGCGGAGGTGAGGGGTACGGGGACGGCGTGCCGGAGCCGATGCCGCGGGGAACGGTCCCGGACCATGAGGGCGGCCCGCTTCGTGGGCAGATCGATCTCCGCCGAGAAGCGGAAGCCGGCCGTGAGGAACGCGGCGACGGACGGAACGTTGCGCAGGTCGGGTTCCGCGATGACGCGAGGTGACCGGGGGCTTCGGTCCAGGGCGAGGTCGGCGACGGCTGCGAGCAGGATGCCGCCGAGGCCCCTGCCCCGGTCGCGGGAGGCGCCGATGAGGACGTGGAGCCCGGTGTCGTGGGGCCGGGCCGGGTAGTGGCGGGCCAGGGGGTCGAGGTCCGCGCGGTAGATCTCCCAGTAGCTCATCGGCGTACCGTCCAGGACGCCGAGGCACGGAACGCTGTGTCCGTCGCCGGTGAGCTGGGCCCGCAGGTGGCCCGCGGTCACGTCCGGCGGTCCGGACAGCTCCCAGAACGCGGCGACGGCGGGGTCGTTCATCCACCCCGCGAGCAGCGGCAGGTCGCGTTCGAGGCGGACGGGGACGAGCCGGAACAGTCCGGCGGGTGTGCCGGCCGGGCCCCAGTCGCGGACGCGGTCGGGCGTCATGGGTGCAGCGGGTTGGCGAGGGTGACGTAGACGGACTGGGTGGCGACCGGGCCGACGAGTTCGTCGAGGCCGTGCAGCCGGGTCAGCAGGTTGGCCTTGCAGCGCAGGACGGGTGCGTCGAGGAGACGGGCGGGCAGGGTGCTGCGGGTCCTTGCCGGGCCGGTGGAGATTCCGGCGAGGAACCGGCGGAAGGCGGCGAGCAGCAGCCGTTCGTCGGCGAGGCGCTGGGAGCCCAGGGCACCGATGAGACCGAAGACGTTGTTGATGCCCAGGTAGTAGGTGAAGCGTTCGTCGGTGACCTCGTCGGGGACGAAGGTGTCGCTGCGTTCGCCGATGCCGGGCAGCAGGGCGTCGAGTCCGGCGCGCCGGGAGTCGCGGAAGTAGTAGCCCTGGTTGTCCCGGTAGCGGGCGCCCGCGGGCCAGCCGTCGGGGTCCAGCAGGAGCAGGGTGTTCTGCTGGTGCGCCTCCAGGGCGATGCCGGCCTCGCCGTCCAGCCACAGCACGGGCCGCACCACGTGCTCGAGGTAGCGCAGGAACCACTCCGCGGCGACCGCCCCGGACGGCCGGCCCGTCCGGGCGGCGAGGCCGGTGAGGATCCCGGCCAGCCGGGACGCCGTGCGGCTGCCGGGGCGGGGGTGCGGCGCGAGGAGCCCGGCGACGCAGGTCGCGTCCTCGTGCGGCCGGAAGGGGTTGTGCCGGATCACCACGTCTAGTCCGGGCACGGGGTCACCGGCCGGTCCGTCCACGCCGAGCCAGGCCGGGTCGCGGACGATGTCGAAGCCGGGGTGCGCGGCCCGCCACCGCTGGGACAGTCCCGTGCGCAGCAGACGGTGGACCTCGACGCCCCGGTGGAGTTCCTTGCGGAGGTTCTCCCGGCGGGAGTTGGTGATGCGCAGGCCCAGCGACAGCTTGAGCATGGCGGGGGCGCCGGACCGGTGGACGGTACGGACGGAGGAGGTGGGGTGCCAGGGGTCGCCGTGGCCGCCGAGGTCGCGGAGCAGCCCGGCGTCGAGCAGCGCGGCGGCCTCGGGGCGGTGGCGGATCTGGCGCAGTTGCCAGGGGTGCACGGGCAGGGCCGCGTGGCCGTCGGGCAGCGGCAGGCCGGGGCCGGCGAGCCGGGCGGTGAGGCCGGGCGCGGTGACCGGGCGTCCGTGCTCGGTCCAGGCGGAGTCGGTGGCGAGCAGGGCGGGGGCGACGGCCATCCAGTGCAGGGAGAAGGAGCCGCGTGACTCGGGTGAGTAGCGCAGCGCCTCGGCGTCGGAGAGGCCGTCGCGGCTCTTCGGGTCGGGGTGCAGGGGGTGGCCGAGGACGAGTGCCTGTTCCGCGGCGAGGAAGAGGTCCGGGTGGTCCTCCGTACGCAGCCGCCGTTCGGTGACGAAGGCGGTGACGCGCCGCACGGAGTCGGCGACCCGCGAGACCAGGTCGGTGACGTCACCGGCCGGCGGAAGCGCTGGTCCCGCCGGGCGGGCGTGCTCCCTGCCGAGGAGGGCGGCCAGCAGCACGGCGTCGACGTACGGGGCGGGGTCCGGGGCGTCCGCCAGGTAGGGCAGGCCGAAGCGGTGCAGGCCGGTCGGGGACCAGTACAGGACGGGGACGAGCAGGGCCGTGCCGCTGGCCGGGAGGGGGAGGCACAGGATGTCGCCCTCCGGGGCGCGTACGCCGGTTTCGCGCACCCAGCAGCGCAGCAGGTTCTCGGCGGCGGCCGCCTGGGCCGCCCTGCGCGGGTCGGGATGCTCCAGGGGGCACGCTCCGGTGCCCCTGATCCAGTCGGTGTCGGGCGGTTTCCGGTCCTGGCGCGGCAGCAGGGGGCCCGTGCGGTCGGCCGGTGTGGGGGTGGTGTGCAAGGCGGGTCCTCGTGGGTGGCGCGTAGCGGGGTCGGCCCGTCCGGGTGGGAGGGGGGAGTCGTCTCAACCAACCCCGGACCACTCGCCGGGTTACGGGTTGTCCGGGCGCACTTGGCCGCCCGGGCGTCCGCGACGCGTGCGCCGTCCGGCAGCAAACCGGCGCAACTGCGGACGAACATCCAGGTCAGGCGGCTTGTAGCCGAACCGTTGCCGTTCCGTCGGACGTCCCCCACAGCGAGCGCATAGTGTGTGGTGCCGTTCCCGAAGGCCGTGGGACCGCCCCGAACTCCGCCTGCGCGCGGGCCGGATCACGGCCGAGAACCATCAAGTTCGTCCACTCCAGGGGGAGTCAGATCATGCGATCCATACGGCCGTCGTCCACCGCTCGACGAGGGGGGAGCGCGCGCCGTACCTCCCCCGTGCTGGCCGCCGTCGCACTCGCCTCGGCGCTCGCCCTCACCGCCACCGCCTGTGAGTCGGGGGACACGGACGCGAGCGCCGAGACCTCGGCGACCGCCGCGGCCGACGACGGCAAGCTCAAGATCCCGGACGACATCAAGGACCGGCTCAAGGAGCACGGGATCGATCTCGACAAGTGGAGGGACGGCGCCTGGAAGGACTGGAGCAAGGACGACTGGCTGCGCGAGGCCAACGACTTCGTCAACCCGATCATCGAGGACCTGTGGGACCCGGACCGCATGCGGGACGCCGAGGAGCCGGACCAGGGTGTCGACGAGGGCGACATCTCCGGTGACCAGGGCGTGACCGACCCCACTCCGGAGCCGGTGCAGGCGGCGGCGATCTCGCCGTCGTACCACGCCAACGCCCCGACGGCGGGCAAGGTGTTCTTCGACTCCCCCGAGGGCACGATGGTCTGCTCGGCCACCGTGGTGCAGGACCCGGCCAACCCGGGCAAGTCCAACATGGTGTGGACGGCGGGCCACTGTGTGCACGCGGGCAAGAAGGGCGGCTGGTACCGCAACATCGCGTTCGTGCCCTCGTACAACGACTCGGGCAAGTCGGCGCAGGAGCTCGAGGGCGCGACGAAGGAGGAGGTCGCTCCGTACGGCGTCTGGTGGGGCGACTGGGCGCAGACCTCCGACCAGTGGATCGAGCAGGGCGGCGCCACGGGCGGTGACGGCGCCTCGTACGACTTCGCCGTCATCCATGTGACGCCGGAGAAGGGCGGCGACGGCAAGTCGCTGGAGGAGAAGGTCGGTTCGGCTCTGCCGGTGGACTTCAACGCGCCCGCGGTGGCGAAGGTGAAGGAGCTCACGGCGATCGGCTACCCGGCCGCCCCGCCGTACGAGGGCCAGACGCTGTACCGCTGCCAGGACAGGCCCGGGCGGCTGTCGCTCAGCGCGTCCGACCCGACGATGTACCGCATCGGGTGCAGCATGACGGCCGGTTCCTCCGGTGGCGGCTGGGTCGCGACGGGCTCGGACGGGAAGCCGGCGCTGGTGTCCAACACCTCCATCGGCCCGGTGACGTCGGGCTGGCTGGCCGGTCCGCGTCTGGGTGACGAGGCCAAGGGCGTGTACGACTCGGTCAGCGAGAAGTTCGCCGGGCAGTGACCGGCGTGCCCGGTCCCGTGTGCCGCCGCGCGCACGGGACCGGGCGGGGCGGCAGCGCCCCGGGCGGGACATGACGCGCGGCACGACATTCATTCGTTTCCACGGGGGTCATCGCACCATGGGTTCCACACGTATGTCCGCGCCGTCCGGGCGTGGCCGTCGCACCGTCCTCGCCGCCACCGGGCTGGTCGCCGCCCTGGCGCTCACCGCGACCGCGTGCGGCGGTTCCGAGGAGGACGAGGCGAAGGGCAAGCCCGACGCCACCGCCTCCCGGACCGCGGACAGCGGCGGCGGCAGGGTGACGGTCCCGTCCGACATCGCGGACAGGCTCAAGGAGCACGGGATCGACGTCGACAAGTGGAAGGACGGCGGCTGGGAGAACTGGGACAGGGACAAGTGGCTGAGTGAGGCCGAGGACTTCGTCAACCCGGTGATCGAGGGGCTGTGGAAGCCCGACCGGATGAAGTCCGCGAAGGAGGCCGACAAGACGGTCTCGACGAAGGACGCGTCGGCGGCGGAGGGCGTCAGCGACCCGGAGCCGGCCCAGGTCCGGGCGGTGGGCGAGAAGACGCCGTACCACGAGAACGCGGCGCCGGTCGGCAAGGTGTTCTTCGACTCCCCGGAGGGCCCCGCCGTCTGCTCCGGCACGGTCATCAAGGACGTGAACCACCCGGGCAAGTCCAACCTGGTCTGGACGGCGGGGCACTGTGTGCACGCCGGGAGCGACGGCGGCTGGTTCCGGAACCTGGTCTTCGTCCCGGCCTACAACGACCTCGGCAAGTCCGAGGCGGAGCTGAGCAACGCGAACGCCGCCGAGATCGCCCCCTACGGCAACTGGTGGGCGGACTGGGCCTCGACCTCCAACGGCTGGATCCAGGGCGGTTCGCCGAGCGGCGGCGACGGCGCGGCGTACGACTACGCCGTGCTGCACGTGAAGCCGGAGCAGGGCGCCAAGTCCCTGGAGGAGACGGTCGGCAACGCGCTCGACGTGGACTTCTCCGCGCCGTCCGCGGCGGAGGCCGGCCGGATGGGCGCCTGGGGCTACCCCGCGGCGCCGCCCTACAACGGGCTGCAGATGTTCAAGTGCCTCGACGCCCCGGGCCGGTTCTCGCTCAGTCCGAGCCTGCCGACGATGTACCGCATCGGCTGCTCGATGACCGGCGGCTCGTCCGGCGGCGGCTGGTTCCGGGTGCGGGACGGCAAGACGGTGCTGGTCTCCAACACCTCGATCGGCCCGCTGGACAACACCTGGCTCGCCGGCCCGCAGCTCGGCGCGGACGCCGAGGCGCTGTACCAGAACATGAGCAAGACCTACGGCGGTCAGTGAGCCGCACCATGCCGAAGGCCCGCCCCCGCACACCGCGGGGGCGGGCCTTCGGCCGTGCGGTCAGCCAGCCGGGGCCGGCACGTACGGCGTGAGTTCCGCCGCCAGCTCCTCGTGCACCCGCACCTTGAGCAGGGTGCCCTCCGCGGTGTGCTCCTCGGAGATCACCTCGCCCTCGTCGTGGGCGCGCGCGACCAGCTTGCCGTGGGTGTACGGCACGAGTGCCTCGATCTCCACGGATGGTCGGGGCAGCTCGGCGTCGATGAGCGCGAGCAGCTCCGCCATGCCCCGGCCGGTGCGGGCCGAGACGGCGATGGAGCGCTTCTCCACCCGCAGCAGCCGCTGCAGCGTCAGCGGGTCGGCGGCGTCGGCCTTGTTGATCACGACGATCTCGGGTACGCCGGTGGCGCCGACGTCCCTGATCACCTCGCGCACGGCGGCCAGCTGCTCCTCCGGGACCGGGTGCGAACCGTCCACCACGTGCAGGATCAGGTCGGCGTCGCCGACCTCCTCCATCGTGGAGCGGAACGCCTCGACCAGGTGGTGCGGCAGGTGCCGGACGAAGCCGACCGTGTCGGCCAGCGTGTACAGCCGGCCACTCGGGGTCTCGGCCCGGCGTACGGTCGGGTCGAGGGTGGCGAACAGGGCGTTCTCGACCAGGACGCCCGCGCCGGTGAGGCGGTTGAGCAGGGAGGACTTGCCGGCGTTGGTGTAGCCCGCGATGGCCACGGACGGCACCTTGTGACGCCGGCGCTCCTGTCGCTTGATCTCGCGGCCGGTCTTCATCTCCGCGATCTCCCGGCGCATCTTCGCCATCTTCTCGCGGATCCGGCGCCGGTCCGTCTCGATCTTGGTCTCACCGGGGCCACGGGTGGCGAGTCCGCCGCCCTTGCCGCCGCCCATCTGCCGGGACAGCGACTGACCCCAGCCGCGCAGCCGCGGCAGCATGTACTGCATCTGCGCGAGCGCGACCTGCGCCTTGCCCTCCCGGGACTTGGCGTGCTGGGCGAAGATGTCGAGAATCAGGGCCGTACGGTCGATGACCTTGACCTTGACGACGTCCTCGAGGTGGATCAGCTGGCCGGGGCTGAGCTCACCGTCGCAGATGACGGTGTCCGCGCCCGTGTCGAGCACGACGTCCCGCAGCTCCTCGGCCTTGCCGGAGCCGATGTAGGTGGCGGCGTCGGGCTTGTCGCGGCGCTGGATCACGCCGTCGAGGACGAGGGCGCCGGCCGTCTCCGCGAGGGCGGCGAGCTCGGCCAGGGAGTTCTCCGCGTCCTGCACGGTGCCCGAGGTCCACACTCCGACGAGCACGACCCGCTCCAGGCGGAGCTGCCGGTACTCGACCTCGGTGACGTCCTCGAGCTCGGTGGAGAGACCCGCGACGCGGCGCAGGGCCGCACGCTCGGAGCGGTCGAACTGGTCGCCGTCCCGCTCTCCGTCGATGTCGAGACTCCAGGCGACGTCCTCTTCCATCAGGGCATCGGCCCGGAGACCCTCGGGGTAGGTGTGCGCGAAGCGCTTGGTGTCCTGGGAAGGGGAAGAAGAGGAGGTCATTGGGTCCTTACGTCGTCGGTGACCTGAGTGTCGACGGAGCCGGTCCGTGGGACCCTCCGTCACTGTGCACAACGTCCGGGCGCTCCGGGAGATTCCCGGGGCCCGTGGTGCGCGGACCTGACGATGGTCGCACGGTACGGCTCGTCTCGTCACCGTGTTATTCCCTGCCGGCGCCCGGTCGACGCGCGTGAGCGAGCGCCCGCGGGGCGGGGCGGCCGGACCGGTCCGGCTTTCCGCCCGCGCCTGTCAGACGCCCGGCGCCTGCCGCTGCGCCCGGCTGACGTCGTACACGCCGGCCACGTCGCGCATCGCGCGCATCAGCGCGGGCAGGTGGGCGGCGTCCGGCAGCTGCACGGTGTAGGTGTGCCGCACCTGCTGCCGCTCCGGAGGCTCGACGGTCGCGGAGACGATCTCGGCGCCCTCGAGGGCCATGGCCTCGGTGAGGTCGGCGAGCAGATGCGGGCGGACGAACGACTCCGCGACGAGCGTGACCCGGCACTCGGCGCCCTCGCCCCAGCGCACGCCGACCTCGGCGCGCCCGGCGCCCTTCATCCGCGCCACCACGGCGCACCCGACCCGGTGCACGGTGACCGCTCCCCCGCGCACGGGGAAGCCGGTCACCTCGTCGGGCGGTACGGGCGTACAGCAGCCGGCGAGCCGTACGGTCGCGCCGGCCCGGTCGGCCAGGACCTGGGCGGCGCCGGGACGGCCGGGCGCCGGAGCGTCGGGGGTCGGCGAGGGGGCGGGATCCTGGGCGGGCGGCCGGGCTGCCGTGTCCGGTGCGGTGGCCCCGTCCGGCGCGGGGTGGGCGGCCAGCCACCGCTGGATGGCGATCCGGGCCGCGGGGGTGTGGGCGTGCTCCAGCCACTCCCGGGAGGGCTCGGAGGCCGCGTCCTGCCCCATGAGCAGCTGGACGGTGTCGCCGTCCTTGAGGACGGTGCTGAGCGTCGCCAGACGGCCGTTGACCCGGGCCCCGATGCAGGCGTGCGCGTCCTCGCCGTACTGCGCGTAGGCGGCGTCCACGCAGGTCGCCCCCTCGGGCAGGCCCAGCGTCCCCCCGTCGGGGCGGAAGACGGTGATCTCGCGGTCCTGGGCGAGGTCCTCGCGCAGGGTGGACCAGAAGGTGTCGGGGTCGGGCGCGGCCCGCTGCCAGTCGAGCAGCCGGGAGAGCCAGCCGGGCCGGGTGGGGTCGACGCGTTCGCCGTCGCTCGCGGACTGCTGCTCTTCCGGCGGGACGGCGTAGGGGTTGCCGAGGGCGACGACGCCGGCCTCGGCGACCTTGTGCATCTGGTGGGTGCGGATGAGGACCTCGACGACCTGGCCGTCCCCGCCGGCCACGGCGGTGTGCAGCGACTGGTACAGGTTGAACTTCGGTACGGCGATGAAGTCCTTGAACTCCGAGACCACGGGCGTCATGCAGGTGTGCAGCTCGCCCAGGACGCCGTAGCAGTCGGCGTCCTCGTTCACCAGGACCAGCAGACGGCCGAAGTCGGCGCCGCGCAGCGGCCCGCGCTTCCGGGACACACGGTGCACGGAGACGAAGTGGCGCGGGCGGATGAGGACTTCGGCAGGGATGTCGGCCTCGCGGAGCACCTTGCGCGCCTCGTCGGCCACCTCGGCGAGCGGGTCGTCCGCGCGTGCGGCGTTGCGGACGATCAACTCCCGTGTGTGCGTGTACTCGTCGGGGTGGAGGATGGCGAAGACCAGGTCCTCCAGTTCCGTCTTGAGAGCCTGGACGCCGAGCCGTTCGGCGAGCGGGATCAGGACGTCACGTGTCACCTTGGCGATGCGTTCCTGTTTCTCGGGACGCATCACGCCGAGGGTGCGCATGTTGTGCAGCCGGTCGGCGAGTTTGATCGACATCACGCGGACGTCGTTGCCGGTGGCGACGAGCATCTTGCGGAAGGTCTCGGGTTCGGCGGCGGCGCCGTAGTCGACCTTCTCCAACTTGGTGACGCCGTCGACGAGATAGCGGACCTCCTCGCCGAACTCCTCCCCCACCTGCTCCAGCGTCACATCCGTGTCCTCCACGGTGTCGTGAAGCAGGGACGCCGTCAACGTGGTCGTCTCGGCGCCGAGTTCGGCGAGGATCAGGGTCACGGCGAGCGGGTGGGTGATGTACGGCTCACCGCTCTTGCGCATCTGCCCCCGGTGGGAGGACTCCGCCAACACATAGGCGCGGCGCAGGATTTCGAGATCGGCGTCTGGATGGTGCGCGCGATGGGCGTCGACCACGTGACCGATGGCGTCGGGCAGCCGGTCGCGGGCGGTGGTGCCGAGCAGCGCGGCGCGGCCCAGTCTGCGCAGGTCGAGCCGGGGGCGGGCCTTCCTGCGCGGTCCCGTGGATGTGACGTGCTCAGAAGTCACAGAGCCTGGGCTCGCAGGATTCACGGCCTCCGCGTTCATGGGCACCTCCGGCTGCGTGGACCGGCGGACGGCGCGCCCCAGGGCGGACTCGGGCTCGGGAGGCGGCGTTCGTTCCCGTCCGGGCCGGTGCTTGATGCTACCGACACGGACCACGCCGGACGGACCGCCTCCGGCCGAGCGTGAAACGGATCACCCCATTGAGGGAAGGCCGGCGAGAGGTCCGTTTCACGCCATCGGACCGGCGGTCCGCCGTGCTCTTGAAGACGAACACCCTGCCGGTGCCTGCGGATGGCACCCCCGGGCGGGCCGGAGGCTGCGTTCCCGAGCCATCGCCCGGTCAGCGGAGGGCGCTCTCCAGCCATTCCGCCTCGATCTCGCCCTCGGCGACGATCACCGCGGGTCCGGTCATCTCGATCTCGCCGTCGGGCCGTTCGGTGATCACCAGGGTGCCGCCGGGCAGGTCCACGGTGTACGTCGCCGGGGTCCCGGTGACGCGCGGGTCGATTCCGTCGCGGCGGGCGGCGGCCACGGCGACCGCGCAGGCGCCGGTGCCGCAGGAGCGGGTCTCGCCGGACCCGCGCTCGTGCACGCGCAGCGCCACGTGCCGCGGCCCGCGGTCGACGACGAACTCCACGTTCACGCCGTCCGGGTAGGCGGTGGCCGGGCTGAACGGCGGGGGGCCGAGCAGGTCGCCCGCGTGGGCGAGGTCGTCCACGAAGGCCACGGCGTGCGGGTTGCCCATGTTCACGTTCCGGGCGGGCCAGCTGCGCCCTCCGACGCTCACCGTGACGTCGCCCTCGGGGAGCAGCGCGCCGCCCATGCCGACGGTGATGTCGCCCTCCTTCGCGATGTGCACGGTCTTCACTCCCCCGCGCGTGGCGACGGCGAGGTCCCCTTCGGCCACATGCCCGGCGCGCTGGAGGTAGCGCGCGAACACCCGCACTCCGTTGCCGCACATCTCCGCGATCGAGCCGTCGCCGTTGCGGTAGTCCATGAACCACTCGGCGTCGGCCGCCATGTGCCGGGCCTCGGGGTGTGCCGCGGACCGCACCACGTGCAGCAGCCCGTCGCCGCCGATGCCCGCGCGGCGGTCGCACAGGGCGGCGACGGCGGCCGGGGGGAGGTCGATGGCGTTCTCGGGGTCGGGGACGATCACGAAGTCGTTCTCCGTGCCGTGTCCCTTGAGGAAGGCGATCCGCGTGCTCATTCCTCGATCGTACGAGAACACGCCGCCCGGGCGCCGGGCGGAGCCGTCAGCGGAGCCGGGCGACGCGCCAGACCGCCAGGGCCACCACCGCGGCGACCATCACGGCGTAGCCGGTCACCACCCGCCAGTCGGGTCTGCGTCCGGAGCCCCGGGCCGGCAGGCCGGGGAGGGTGGAGCCGACCCTGCGGGCGGCCATCATGCCCCAGCCGGCCGCGCAGGAGCAGATCAGCAGTCCCAGCATGGCGATCACGGCGCCGCTGTCGCCGAAGTCGAAGGCGAGCGGGAAGGCGAACATCAGGGAGCCGACCGCGGCCAGTCCCACGATGGGCGCGAGCTGCCAGATGCGCAGTCGGCGCTGCGGGCGCAGTTCGACCTCGACCTCGTCGCCGCCCGCGAACATCTCGTCCGGCTCGGGACCGTCGTCGGTCACCCCGCCCTGCGTCTCGTCCGGTCCGTCCGGGCTGAGACGGTCGTTCTCCTGCTCCGCCGCACCCCGCTCGGTGGTGAGGTGTTCGGTGCCGTGTCCGGTGTCGCGAGGGCCGGCCTCCATCGCCACGCGCCCTCCCAACTAGGACTCACTCCGGTCGATCGAAGCTCGATGATGGCACGGCGTCACAGGGCCGGATGACGGCCTGGGCGTCCCGATGCCATGACGTGATCAGGCTGTAACCGGTCGTTCGACCAACGACAACGCGAGCTGCGGAAGTTCCGTCAGGTCCGCCGCGGCCCCACTCAACCAGTGCACCCGGGGATCGCGCCTGAACCATGAATCCTGACGGCGCGCGAAGCGCTTGGTGGCACGAACGGTCTCGGACCGCGCCTCCTCGAGGGTGCGCTCCCCGGCGAGAGCCGCCAGCACCTGCTGGTAGCCGAGCGCGCGCGACGCCGTACGCCCCTCGCGCAACCCCTGCGCCTCCAGTGCGCGCACTTCTTCCACGAGACCGGCGTCCCACATCCGGTCGACCCGGCGGGCGATGCGCTCGTCCAGCTCGGGGCGGGCCACGTCGACGCCGATCTGGAGCGTGTCGTAGACCGAGTCGTGGCCGGGGAGACTTGCCGTGAAAGGCCTTCCGGTGATCTCGATGACCTCGAGCGCGCGGACGATGCGGCGGCCGTTGCTCGGCAGGATCGCCTGTGCCGCCCCGGGGTCCGCGACCGCGAGGCGTGCGTGCAGCGCCCCCGGACCGCGCAGCGTGAGCTCCTCCTCCAGGCGGGCCCTGACCTCCGGGTCGGTGCCCGGGAACTCCAGGTTGTCGACGGCGCCGCGGACGTAGAGGCCGGAACCGCCGACCAGGACGGGCCAGCGGCCCTCGGCGAGCAATGCGTCGATCCGCTCCCGGGCCAGCCGCTGGTACTCGGCGACGGACGCGGTGACGGTGACGTCCCAGACGTCCAGAAGGTGGTGCGGGACGCCGCCGCGCTCGGCGGGCGTCAGCTTGGCGGTGCCGATGTCCATCCCCCGGTAGAGCTGCATGGAGTCGGCGTTGACGACTTCACCGCCGAGCCGCTGGGCCAGAAACACGCCCAGATCGGACTTTCCGGCCGCAGTGGGGCCGACTACGGCGATGACGCGGGGGGCGAGGGGTGCGCTGCTCACTGATCCAGTCTCGCAAACCTCCCGGCCCGCCCCCGAACGGGTTACGTGACGCGGCAGTCGCCGGGTCGTTGCCCGTTGCGGGGTTCCAGCCGTCGGACTGCGCGGGTGGAGGCCCGGGTCACACGAACGGACACACCGGGCAACGCGGGATTTCGCCCGCACGAGTAACGTATGGAGTTGATATGGGCGTTTTTGCACGGCTTTTCCGGAGGTCGAAGGCGACGGAGGAGACGCGGACCGCCGAGGCACGGGCCGGTGAGGCGGCGGCCGGGCCCGCCGAGGAGGCGGCCGGGGCGGCGCGGCCGGAGGGCACGGACGAGGCGCCGGAGGGCGCCGGGCCGGCCGGGAAGGAGTCCGGTGAGGTCACCGTCACGGACACCCTCGAGATCCCGAAGCAGCAGTCCGCAGAGTCCGCCGGCAGCGAGACCGGTGAGGGCGCCCGCACGTAGACGGCCTCGAGGGAAGGTGCATCATGGGTCTCCTGGACAATCTGAAGGCCAAGATCGGCCCGGCCAAGGGCAAGGTCTCCCACCTCGCGCAGCAGCACGAGGAGAAGATCCAGCACGGGCTGGACAAGGCCGCACGGACCGTCGACCAGCGGACCAAGGGCAAGTACAGCGACCGGATCCAGTCGGGTACGGGCAAGGCCAAGGGTGCCGTGGACCGGCTCGCGCACAAGCAGGACCCCGGTCAGGAGACGGGTGGCACGACCACCCCGCCGGCCGGGCCTCCGCCCGCCTCCTGAGCCGTACGGCGGGACGCGACGGGGCAGCACGGACGGACGGCCGTGGAGCGCACGAGGGCTCGCGGCCGTCCGCCCTTTCCGGGGCGGTACGCGCCTACGACCAGCCGGCCACGAGGTAGCCGACCCCGTACGGGGCGTCCTCGTGCAGCAGCGCGCCTCTCAGGTCCGCGTTGCCGGCAGCCGCGCCGGCGAGCACCTGCCAGGGCGCCCGGCCGGACACCTTCAGTTCGCGCGCCAGTCCGGTGTCCAGGGCGCGCAGGGCTCCGGTGTCGGCGGCGCCGAGGGCACGCGCCAGTTCCGCGTCGAAGGGGGCCGCGCGCTCGTCCAGGTAGCCCGGCGCCTTGAGCGAGCGGCACGCGCTGGCGTCGCCCATCACCAGCAGCGCGACCCGTTCCGCCCGGCCCGCGAGGGCCTCCCCCGCTTCGGCGCAGCGCTCGGCGGCGAGGTCCTCCCCCACCGCCAGTCCCTCGACGGGGGCGTCCGCCCATCCGGCGCGGCCCAGCAGCCAGGCGCCCACGGCGAGCCCGTAGGGGAGTTCCCGCCCGGCCGGTGTGCCGCGGTCGGATCCGAGGCGTACGTCCAGGTCGACGCCGAAGCCCCGGAAGGATCCCGGGGTGCCCTCCGGGTAGACCTCTGGCCCTGCGTCGTCCCCCGGTCCGACGACCACGAGCAGGTCCGGCCGGGCGGCGGCGAGCACGCCCAGCGCGTCACCGCAGGCGGCGCGTGCGGCGTCCAGCTCGGGAGCGGCGCCCGCGGCGACCTCGGGCACGAGCAGCGGCGGGCAGGGGCAGACGGCGGCGGCGACAAGCATGATCGGCAGCCTACGTGGGACGGGCCGCGACGGCGGCCCGTCCCCCGGCGTCCCGGTCAGTCGACGGCGCAGCCTCCGGTGACCGCGGGCAGCGGCTCGGGCACGCCCAGCTTGGGCAGGCCGAGCATGACGCCCTTCGGCCCGGCGGCCCGGGCGGTGTTCCGCTTCTCCCAGGCGTCGCCCGCGCGGGTGCGGCGCACGTCCAGCACGGCGCCCTCCGCGAGGAGGTGGTGCGGGGCTGCGTAGGTGATCTCGACGGTGACCACGTCCCCGGGACGCACCTCCTGCTCCGGCTTGGTGAAGTGCACCAGACGGCTGTCGGGGGCGCGGCCGGAGAGGCGGTGGGTGGCGTCGTCCTTGCGGCCTTCGCCCTCGGCGACCATCAGCTCCAGGGTGCGGCCGACCTGCTTCTTGTTCTCCTCCCAGGAGATCGCCTCCTGGAGCTCGACGAGCCGCTCGTAGCGCTCCTGGACGACCTTCTTGGGGATCTGGTCGTCCATCTCGGCGGCCGGGGTGCCGGGACGCTTGGAGTACTGGAAGGTGAACGCCTGTGCGAAGCGGGCCTCGCGCACCACGTGCAGGGTCTGCTCGAAGTCCTCCTCGGTCTCGCCGGGGAAGCCCACGATGATGTCGGTGCTGATCGCGGCGTGCGGGATGGCGGCGCGCACCTTCTCGATGATCCCGAGGTAGCGCTCCTGCCGGTAGGAGCGGCGCATCGCCTTCAGGACCGGGTCCGAGCCGGACTGCAGGGGCATGTGGAGCTGCGGCATCACGTTCGGCGTCTCGGCCATGGCGGCGATGACGTCGTCGGTGAAGTCGCGCGGGTGCGGCGAGGTGAAGCGGACGCGCTCCAGGCCGTCGATCTTCCCGCAGGCCCGCAGCAGCTTGCTGAACGCCTCCCGGTCGCCGATGTCGGAGCCGTACGCGTTGACGTTCTGGCCGAGCAGGGTGATCTCGGAGACTCCCTCGGCGACCAGGGCCTCGATCTCGGCGAGGATGTCGCCGGTGCGGCGGTCCTTCTCCTTGCCGCGCAGCGCCGGGACGATGCAGAAGGTGCAGGTGTTGTTGCAGCCGACGGAGATCGACACCCAGGCCGCGTAGGCGCTCTCGCGCCGGGTCGGCAGCGTGGAGGGGAAGGCCTCCAGCGACTCGGCGATCTCGACCTGCGCCTCCTCCTGCACCCGGGCGCGCTCCAGGAGGACGGGCAGCTTGCCGATGTTGTGCGTGCCGAAGACGACGTCCACCCAGGGCGCCCGCTTCACGATGGTGTCGCGGTCCTTCTGCGCGAGGCAGCCGCCGACCGCGATCTGCATGCCGGGCCGGCTCGCCTTCTTCGGGGCGAGGTGGCCGAGGTTGCCGTACAGCTTGTTGTCGGCGTTCTCCCGCACGGCGCAGGTGTTGAAGACGACGACGTCCGCGTCGCCGTCGGAGCCCTCGGGGGCGCGCACATAGCCCGCGTCCTCCAGCAGCCCGGACAATCGCTCGGAGTCGTGGACGTTCATCTGGCACCCGTAGGTGCGTACTTCATAGGTGCGCGTGCCGCCCACTGACTGGCTCCGGTCGATGCTGCTCATGTCCCCAAGAGTAGGCGGTGCCGCGGACACCCCTGGGCCGCGGCGGTCCGTCAGCCCCGCAGGGCCAGGTGGTAGGCGGCGGCCCAGAGCACCGCCGCGCACCCGAGGCCCACGACGATCCGCACGCTCCCGGCCGTCAGACCGGCCCCGGCCAGCACGAGGCCGACGACCGCCACGGCGGTCAGCAGGGCGGCCGTCCACCGGTACTGCCACTGGTCGTAGAGGCGGGCGAGCGGGAAGAAGTGCAGCCCCACGACGAGCGCGACGCCGGCCGGGACGAGTTCGGGACGGCCGGAGCCGTTGGCCGCGGCGATCACGGCGACGATGGCCGCCACCTCGACGCCGTTGACGATCCCGACGCCGCGCGCCCAGTTCTCCGGCAGGCGCACCGAGCGGGGCGACGGCGCCGCCCCCGCACGGTGTCCCAGGTAGACCGCGGCCGCGGTGACCAGGACGGCCGCCACCTCGATGGACAGCGGCACGGCGTCCGTCGCCGCGCCCGTGCCGGAGGCCCCCGCGAAGGCCCAGAGCAGGGCGAACACGGACAGGACGAGAGTTCCTCTGCGCCGCAACTGCCGGGTGAGCGTGAGACATTCGGCGTCCCCGGAGGAGGGGACCGGCTGGGTGGGCGTCATGGGCGGAGAGTACAGCGATCATGCGTGCCACAGGCCCGGAAATACGATGATGCGCGGCACGCCGTGGGTGGGTCCGCTCAGGCGTCCCCGCCCGGCGCCCATCCCTGCCGGCGCAGCACCGCCGAGACGTCCGGGGCCTCGTAGTGGTCGCCCTTGAGCACCTTGCCGTCGGCCCGCCGGCTGATCCGCCCGTCGGGACCGACCTTGGTCATGTTGGACCGGTGGATCTCGGCGATCACCGCGTCGAGGTCGATGCCGTGGACCAGCGCCGTGCCGTACGCGACGTAGACGACGTCGGCCAGTTCGTGCGCGAGCCGGTCGAGCGGCCCCGTCACCGACACCTCGGCGACCTCGCCGGCCTCCTCGGCGAGCAGCTCACCGCGGTGGGCGGCGAGTTCCGGGGAGACCTCGGACGGTGTGTCCCGGGCGTCCAGCCCGAAGGTGCGGTGGAAGTCACGGACCAGTTCGGCGGGCGAAGAACTCATGCCCGCGACTGTAGCGGCCGGCCGGGGCGCCCACCCCCGCCGCTGTGAGCTCCGCCCTGGTCAGCGGCGACTCGGGCTGGCAGGATCGCGCGCATGCCCCACACGCTGTCCCGGATCGGCAGGCGACGGGCCCTGCGGGGCGCGGCCGCCGCCTTCGTGGCGCTCGGGGTGCTGCTGTGGTGGCTGGCGCCCTGGAGCGAGGAGCCGCCCGGCGGGACGATCACCCTGAGCACGGGCACCCGCGCGGGCGTCTACCAGAAGTACGGCGAGCTGCTGCGCTCCTCGCTCGACAAGTACATGCCCGACCTCGAGGTGCGGCTGAAGACCAGTGACGGCTCGCAGGAGAACGTGCGGCGCGTGGCGACCGGACAGGCCGACTTCGCGATCGCCGCGGCCGACGCCGTGCAGACGTACAAGCTGGAGGGCCGGCCGGGCGCGGACCGGCTGCGCGGGGTGGCGCGTCTGTACGACGACTACGTCCAGCTCGCCGTCGCGCCCGACTCCGGCATCCGCACCGTGGACGACCTGCGGGGCAAGCGGGTCGCCATAGGGCCGCCCAAGTCGGGCGTCCGGCTCATCGCCAACCGGGTGCTGAAGGCGGCCGGCATCGACCCGGAGACCGACATCAGCCCGTCCGCCGACGGCATCGACACCGGGCCGGGGCGGCTCGGGCACGGTCTGGACGCCTTCTTCTGGTCGGGCGGACTGCCCACGGACGGCCTCAAGAAGTTCACCGAGCAGTCCGCGCTGCGGTTCGTGCCGATCGAGGCGGACCTCGTCGCGGAGCTGCACAGGGAGGGCGGCGCCACGCGCTACTACCGCGCCACCAACATGCCGGAGTCGGCCTACCCGGGCAGCCAGCTCGGTGCGACCGTGCCGACGATGGCGGTGTCCAACCTGCTGATCACCCGCGCGGACGCGGATCCCCGGCTCACCGAGTGGCTGACCCGCATCGTGCTCAGGAGCAGGGACGGCATCGGCGCGCATGTGCACTCCGCCCAGCTGGTCGACGTGCGCACGGCGATCTACACCGACCCGCTCAGGCTGCACGAGGGCGCCCGCCGGTACTACCGGTCCGACAAGCCCTGATCCGTCGCCCCGCCCGCGGGGGCGTTCCTCGGCACCGTCACGGTGACCCGCAGTCCGTGCGGCTCGTGGCTCGCGTACGCGATCGACCCGCCGCCCGCCGCGAGCAGCGCCCGAGTGATGGACAGGCCCAGGCCCGAGCCCTTGATGTTCTGGTGCCGTCCGCTGCGCCAGAAGCGGTCGCCGACGCGGGCCAGCTCCTCCTCGGTCAGCCCCGGCCCGTTGTCGGTGACGACGACGGTGACCGTGTCTCCGTTGGAGGCGACGGCGACCTCGACGGCCTCGCCCCCGGGCGTGAACTTCACCGCGTTGTCGATGACCGCGTCCAGGGCGCTGGACAGCGCCACCGGGTCGGCCCACGCCGTGGTGGGCGGGCAGGTGCCGGTCAGCCGGACTTCCTTGGCCTCGGCGGTGGGCGCCCACGCCGCGACGCGCTCGGCGGCCAGGGCGCCGATGTCGGCGATCTGGAGGCTGGCCTCGCTGTGCTCGGCGAGCGCCAGGTCGAGCAGATCGTCCAGGACCTGTGCCAGGCGCTTGCCCTCGGCCTGCACGGAGGCGATCTCCTGGTTGCCCTCGGGCAGCTCCAGGGCGAGCAGCTCGATGCGCAGCAGCAGCGCGGAGAGCGGGTTGCGCAGCTGGTGGGAGGCGTCGGCGACGAACGCGCGCTGCTGCTCCAGCACGCTCTCGACGTTGTCCGCCATCTCGTTGAACGACCGGGCGAGCCGCCTGAGCTCCGGCGGCCCGCCGGCCGCCGCGACCCTGGACTTCAGCCGCCCGGTGGCGATGTCGTGCGTGGTGGCGTCCAGGATCCGTACGGGCCTCAGCACCCAGCCGGTCAGCCGCAGCGCGGCGCCGACGGCCAGCAGCATCGCCGCCACCTCGCCCGCCCCGATGACCAGCCAGCCCTGGAGGATGCGGGAGCGCATCTGTCCGGTGGGCGAGTCGGTGACCACCACCGCGACCACGTCTCCGTCCCGGATCACCGGCGAGGCCACCACGAGGCTGCGCCGCTGCCAGGGCCACACCTGCTCGGGGTCGTGGCTGCGGCGGCTGAGCAGCGCCTCCTCGAAGGCGTCGCGCACCTCCCCGGAGCGGGGCAGGAACCAGTCGCCCGGCGCGTGCGCCATCGGCGAGTCGTTGCGGTAGAAGACGCCCGCGCGGATGCCGTACACCGTGTGGTAGCTGCTCAGCTCGCTGCTGAGGGTCTCGCGGCGCTCGTTGATGTCGCCGGCGACCGGATCGGTGGGCTCGGTGACGAACTGGGCGAGGGCCGCGAAGCGCGCCGTGTCGTCGATCCGGTCGACGACGACCCGCTGCTGCTGCGCCCCGGCCAGGCTGACGGCCAGCGGGACGCCGAGGGCGAGCAGTACGGCCGCCATCAGGACGATGAGCAGCGGCAGCAGACGTGTGTGCACCCGGCCCCGCTACGCCGTGGGCGCGACGAGCCGGTAGCCGACGCCGCGCACGGTCTCGATGAGGGCGGGCATGCGGAGCTTGGCGCGCAGGGAGGCGACGTGCACCTCCAGGGTGCGCCCGGTCCCCTCCCAGCTGGTGCGCCACACCTCGCTGATGATCTGCTCGCGGCGGAACACGACCCCCGGCCGCTGCGCGAGCAGGGCGAGCAGATCGAACTCCTTGCGGGTGAGCTGCACGGGCGCGCCGTTGACGGTGACCTGGCGGGTCGGCAGCTCGATGCGGACCGGGCCGAGCCGCAGCTCGGTCTCCGTGCTGCCGGTGGCCTCCTCGGGGACGCTGCGCCGGCTGACGGCGTGGATCCGCGCGAGCAGTTCGCCGGTGTCGTACGGCTTGACCACGTAGTCGTCGGCGCCGAGGTTGAGGCCGTGGATGCGGGAGCGGACGTCGGACCGCGCGGTGACCATGATCACCGGGGTGCCGGTGCGCTTGCGGATCTTGCCGCAGACCTCGTAGCCGTCCTGGTCGGGCAGGCCCAGGTCGAGCAGGACGACACCGAAGCCCTCGCCCTCGGGGACCAGTGCCTGGAGCGCCTCTTCGCCGCTGCGGGCGTGGGTGACGTCGAACCCGTGCCGCGCCAGGACCGCCGACAGGGCGGCGGCGACGTGGTTGTCGTCCTCGACAAGAAGCAGTCTCACCAGGGCCCCCTTCGGTTCATCGGCCGTCCGCTCTCCGTGTGTATTCCTGCGCGGGCACGCGCGCGTGCACCTTGCAGTGACGCCGATGACCGAGTGCCCCGTCAAGAGGGTTCCGGTTGCTCTTTCGTACCGTTACCCCGCCGAAATCACCCCAGCTCACAAGTGCTACGACAGGTGTCCGATTGCTATCGGATCGTGATGCTCAGATTCCCCTCAGATGTAATGACGCAGGTCTGAAGGATTACTACTGTCCTCCGAAACCGAGGAGGACGGAGCCAGAGAGCGATGACCGAAGTATCGGTGGCCAAGGAAGATGTGGCCGCGACCGGCGACCTGGTCGTCCTGCAGAGCGTCAACAAGCATTTCGGCGCGTTGCACGTACTCCAGGACATCGACCTGACGGTCGCCCGTGGCGAAGTCGTCGTGGTCATCGGGCCCTCCGGGTCCGGGAAGTCCACCCTGTGCCGCACCATCAACCGTCTGGAGACGATCGACTCAGGGTCGATCACCATCGACGGCAAGCCCCTGCCCCACGAGGGGAAGGAGCTGGCCCGGCTGCGGGCCGACGTGGGGATGGTCTTCCAGTCCTTCAACCTCTTCGCGCACAAGACCGTGCTCGAGAACGTGACGCTGGGCCAGATCAAGGTTCGGAAGAAGGACAAGAAGGCGGCTGAGGAGCGGGCCCGCGCCCTGCTCGACCGGGTCGGCGTGGGCGCGCAGGCGGAGAAGTACCCCGCCCAGCTCTCCGGCGGCCAGCAGCAGCGCGTCGCCATCGCGCGGGCCCTGGCGATGGAGCCCAAGGTCATGCTCTTCGACGAGCCGACGTCGGCTCTCGACCCGGAGATGATCAATGAGGTTCTGGAGGTCATGCAGCAGCTCGCCCGCGACGGCATGACCATGATCGTCGTCACCCACGAGATGGGATTCGCCCGTTCGGCCGCGAATCGTGTGGTGTTCATGGCAGACGGTCGCATCGTCGAGCAGGCGACGCCGGACCAGTTCTTCAGCAATCCGCGCAGCGACCGCGCCAAGGACTTCCTGTCGAAGATCCTTCACCACTGAGGCGCGCCCCGCGCCCCGCAGTCTTGCGTCACCGGACACCCGACCGGGCCGCATCACTTCACCTGAGTCAAAGGATGTGCACCATGAAGCTCCGCAAGGTCACCGCCGCCTCGGCCGCCGTAATCGTTCTCGCCCTGACCGCGACCGCCTGTGGCGGCGACGACGGCAAGGACAGCGGTTCGTCCTCCGGGGGCGGCGGCGACAAGATCAAGATCGGCATCAAGTACGACCAGCCCGGTCTCGGTCTGAAGAAGCCGGACGGATCCTTCTCCGGCTTCGACGTGGACGTGGCGACGTACGTCGCCAAGGAGCTCGGCTACGAGGCCGACCAGATCGAGTGGGTCGAGACCAAGAGCGCCGACCGCGAGAACGCCCTCGCGCGCGGTGACGTGAAGTTCATCGCGGCGACCTACTCGATCACGGACGAGCGCAAGGAGAAGGTCGACTTCGCCGGCCCGTACCTCCTGGCCCACCAGGACCTGCTGGTGAAGAAGGACTCGGACATCACCGAGGCCACCGACCTGAACGACAAGAAGCTCTGCTCGGTGACCGGCTCGACCTCGGCGCAGAACGTCAAGAAGGACTTCGCGCCGAAGGCCCAGCTCAAGCAGGTCGGCACCTACTCGGAGTGCGTCGCCGCCCTGCAGAGCGGTGCCGTGGACGCGCTGACCACGGATGACTCGATCCTCGCCGGCTTCGCCGCGCAGGAGCAGTACGCGGGCAAGTTCAAGCTCGCCGGCCTGAAGCTCAGCAACGAGAACTACGGCATCGGCGTCAAGAAGGGCGACACCGAGACCACGGACAAGATCAACGCCGCCCTGGAGAAGATGGTCGGCGACAAGGCCTGGGACAAGGCCGTCGAGGCGAACTTCGGCCCGGCCGAGTACAACAACGAGCCGGCGCCCAAGATCGGCAACATCGTCAAGTAGTCCAGGGCCGCAACGCGGGGTCTTGAAAGGCGCGCCGCCGTCCGTCGCGATCAGGGCGGCGGCGCGCCGCGTCCGCCACGTACGCCACACACCCGGAAGCGCGGGAGATCGTGTTCGACTTTATTTCTGACTATGACGACCCAACATTGTTGGGCGCGTTCTGGATGACGGTGAAACTCACCGTGTTCTCGGGCGTCGGCTCCCTGGTCTGGGGCACGCTGCTGGCGGCGATGCGGGTCAGTCCGGTTCCGTTGATGCGGTGGTTCGGGACCGCGTACGTGAACATCGTGCGGAACATCCCGCTGACCGTCATCATCGTCTTCACCTCGCTCGGCCTCGCCGACATCTTCGGTGTGACCATGGGCGCGCCGGACGACTTCGCGCTCCAGGGCTTCCGCCTCGCGGTGCTCGGCCTCGCCGCCTACACCGCGGCCTTCGTCTGTGAGGCGCTGCGTTCCGGCATCAACACCGTGCCCGTCGGCCAGGCGGAGGCGGCCCGCGCTCTCGGGCTGAACTTCACACAGGTGCTCAGCCTGATCGTGCTGCCGCAGGCCTTCCGCTCGGTGATCGGCCCACTCGCGAACGTGCTGATCGCGCTGACCAAGAACACGACGGTGGCGGCCGCCATCGGTGTGGCGGAAGCCGCCCTGCTGATGAAGGAAATGATCGAGAACGAGGCACAGACGCTGCTCATCGGCGCGGTCTTCGCCTTCGGATTCGTGGTACTGACCCTGCCCACCGGTCTGTTCCTCGGCTGGCTGAGCAAGCGACTGGCGGTGAAGCGGTGACCTCCGTTCTGTACGACGCCCCCGGCCCCCGGGCCAAGCGGCGCAACGTCATCCTGTCGGTCGTCTTCATCGCCGCCCTGGCCCTCGTCCTGTGGTGGGTCTACAGGACGATGGACGACAAGGGGCAGCTGGACTGGGCCCTGTGGAAGCCGTTCACCGAGTCCGAGGCCTGGACGACCTATCTGCTGCCGGGCCTCGTCGACACGCTCAAGGCCGCGGCGCTCTCCATGGTCATCGCCCTGCCGCTGGGCGCGATACTCGGCATCGCCCGGATGTCGGACCACAAGTGGGTGCGGGTGCCGGCCTCCGTCGTGGTGGAGTTCTTCCGGGCCATCCCGGTGCTGCTGCTGATGCTGTTCGCCAACGAGTTCTTCGCGCGCTCGACGGACGTCACCAGTGCGGACCGGCCCCTGTACGCGGTCGTCACCGGCCTGGTGCTCTACAACGCCTCGGTCCTCGCCGAGGTCGTCCGGGCCGGCATCCTCTCCCTCCCGAAGGGGCAGGGAGAGGCCGCACAGGCGATCGGCCTGCGCAAGAGCCAGATCATGAGCAACATCCTGCTGCCGCAGGCGGTCACGGTCATGCTCCCGGCGATCGTCAGTCAGCTCGTCGTCATCGTGAAGGACACCGCGCTGGGCGGCGTGATGCTCGGCTTCACCGAGCTGCTGAACTCCCGCGGCACGCTGGCGGCCAACTACGCCAACGTCGTCCCCAGCTTCATCGTGGTGGCGGTCATCTTCATCGTCCTCAACTTCCTCCTCACCTCGTTCGCCTCCTGGCTCGAGGGACGGCTGCGCCGCAGCAAGCGCGGCACCGGCGCGGTGCTCGGCGCGGAGGACGTCGACGACCTCAACGCGGCCGAGGTCGGAGGCACGTTCGGGACCGGCGCCGACAAGTGACGCACGCCTGACGCAACGGCATGACTGTGGCCCGCCGCATCCCGGCGGGCCACAGTCATGTCGCGTTGCCGTCCGCCCCCGGCGGTGCGGAGGTGCCGTACCCGTCGGGCTCATGTGATGAACAGTCACGTCGTGGGACCGGCCCCGGCCAACTTCATGATCGCCACTGGCCTTCGGTCACTTGACGCAAGCACCGGCAATAGGTTGCATACGTTCTGTGATCGTGCACCCTGCTCCATCTTCCTGTTCCTCCACGTCCCCACAGACGTCACTTCGAGCAGGGGGCGCCGCGCCGTGGACCCGGTGATCATCGTCGGAGCGGGGCCCGTCGGGCTCACGCTCGCGCTGGCGCTGGCACGTCAGGAAGTGCCCTGCGTGGTCCTCGACGAAGGGCCGGGCAAGGACGAGCCGCGCCCGGCGCGCACCGTCGTACTGCGCGAGGACACCGCCGCGCTCATGGAACGGCTGACCGGCGCACCGCTCGCGTACGCCGGTGTCCATTGGGCCGGATGGCGGTCGATGCGGCGCAAGCAGGTGACATCCGAGGTCGCCTTCGGCGACGCCGAGCCCGCTCCGCTGCACATCGCCCAGCACGTCCTGACCGGCGCCCTGCGCACGGCCCTCGCCGGGGAGCGGCTCGTCAGGATCGCCGTGGACAGCCGGCTGGACACCATAGAGCAGGAGACCTCGGGCGTCACCGCCCACACACGCGGCTCGACGGGCACCTGGTGGCGCGGCAGTTATTTGGTCGGCTGCGACGGCCCGCGCTCGACCGTGCGCAAGCTCCAGGACATCCGCTTCCCCGGCCGCACCGCGGTGGAACGTCACGCCGTGGCCGCGCTGCGCACGGAACTCCCCTGGCGGGACGAGGCGTTGCTGCACCGCCTGCCGCCGTGGCGCACCTCCGGGCCCTCGGCCGGGGAGGTCACCGCACGGCCGCTGCCGGACGGGGTGTGGCGCCTGGACTGGCTGCTGCCGCCGGGCAAGGACCTGGTGACACCCGAACTGCTGCTGGGCCGCGTCCGGGAGACGCTGGCCGGCTGGACGGGCGGTCGGACGCCTCCCTACGAACTGCTGGACACCGGCGTCCACACCGTCCACCACCGGCTGGCCCGGCGCTGGCGGTCCGACCGGGTGTTCCTCGCCGGGGACGCGGCCCATCTGCTCGGCGCGCTGGGCACGCACGGGCTGGACGAGGGGCTGCGCGACGCCGACAACCTGGCCTGGAAGCTGGCACTGGCCTGGCACCACGGTCCGCACGAGGCGCTGCTGGACAGCTACCAGACCGAGCGCCGCGCGATCGTCGCCGCCCGGCTGCGCGCGGCCGACCAGGCGCTGCCGCTGGTGCGGGGCGGCGGTGGGCTGCGTGCCCGCGTCCCGGGGTCCGCGCGGGGCCACGACGCCCTGCTGATGGACGGTCACCTGGGTCGGGGCGCGCTGGGGTCGCCGGGGACGTACGCCGGCTCGCCGCTCGCGCCGGGCCGGCTCGAGGGTGAGGCTCCCACCGGGACGGCTCCCGGCTCGGCGGTCACGGACGTGCGGGTCACGGCGGAGGACGGCACCTTCGTCCGGCTGCGGGACCGGCTCGGCCGGGGCGCGCTGCTGGTGGTGCTGATCGCGCCGGGTACGGGGGTGTGGGAGCGCCGCCACTGGGTGTCCGCCGGGATCATGCCGCGGCTGGCGGCGGCCGTCGCGGCACTGCCGCACCGGGCCGAACTCCTGGTCGCCGAGAGCTACCCGGGGGCGGCGGCCCACACGGTGCTGCTGCTCCGTCCCGACGGTCACCTGGTCACGGCGCTGAGCGGGGTCCGTCCGGCGGACCTGTACGCGGCGGCGGAGACGGCGACCGGCGGACCCGCCACGGCGGAGACCTCGGCCAGGGCCGACGCCGGGGCGGCCGGATCGCGCTGAGGGTCCCGGCCGGTGGAGCCGCCGGCACCTTGCCCCGTCACCCTGCGGTCCGCAGGGTGACGGCGAGTTGAATCGCCGCGCGGCTCCGTGGTGTACTCCGCTCGTGACCGACACCTGCGTGCACCTGTGGCGGAGGGTCCATATGGACCTCGTCCGCTATGCGGGCTGCGTGTGTCGTCCGTCCTGTTGATTCGCGTCTCCCCCTCTTCTCCGCGCGCCGCCGCCGTCTTCCGTGCGTTGCCGCGCGCCTCCGCGAACCCTTCTCCAGGACGGTGCACATGTCTGTCTCCTCCCCTGCTCCGGCTCCGGCTCCGGTCTCCGCGCCCACGCAGGCCGAGCTCCTCGACTTCGTGCGGCGGGCCGTCGCCGACACGGAGCTGATCGCCTCCCTTCCGCTCGACCCCGAGGGACGCACCTGGGTGCGGCTCGAGGGGCCCGGAGGCAGCGAGGCGTGGCTGATCGGCTGGCCGCCCGGGACCGGTACCGGCTGGCACGACCACGCCGACTCCGTCGGGGCCTTCATGACCGCGTCGGGCGAGCTGAAGGAGAACTCCCTCGCCGCGCGGCTGCCGACCGACGGCTGGAAGACCCTGGAGCTCACGGACGGGGTGGACCGGGAACGCCGGCTGGGAGCGGGACAGGGGCGCGCCTTCGGGCGGCACCATGTGCACGAGGTACTCAACGAGTCCGCCGACCGGCACGCGGTCTCCGTGCACGCCTACTATCCGCCGCTGCCGCGGATCCGGCGCTACAGCCGCAGCGGCCGCGTCCTCCGTCTGGAGCAGGTCGAGCGCCCGGAGGACTGGCAGTGAGCGGGGCGGACGGACAGGCCGGCGGCGCCGTGGGCATCGACGAGCTGCTGGAGCGGGTACGCGCCGGTTACGACCGCGTCGAGCCCGGGGACGCGTACGAGGCCGCCCGCGCCGGCGAGGCGCTGCTGGTGGACATCCGCTACGCGGCCCTGCGGGAGCGGGACGGGCTCATTCCCGGCGCCCTCGTCGTCGAACGCAACGAACTGGAGTGGCGTCTGGATCCGCGGGGCAGCCACCGCCTCCCGGAGGCCACGGGCCCCAATCTGCGCGTCGTCGTGGTCTGCAACGAGGGCTACGCCTCCAGCCTGGCGGCGGAGTCCCTCCACCGTCTGGGCCTCCACCGGGCCACCGATCTGACCGGCGGCTTCCAGGCCTGGCGTGCGGCGGGACTGCCGGTGGTGCCCGCACCCGGGTAGGCGTCCCGTGGGCGCCGCGGGTGCGACGCCCACGCGAGGGCGGCGGAGCGGGAGTGATCGCTACGGTCGGGGCGGCTCCGTACCGTGCGACCGGGCGGAAGGCGCAGAGCCCGGGCCGGTCACCCCACCGCCGTCAGCGCCGTGGGCGGTGCCCGTACCCGGTGTGGCGCCGTGGTCATCGCGGTCGCCGTGCGTGGCGATCAGGGACCAGCAGATGGACACCGTGATGGTGACGACGATGACGCCGAGGGTCAGAGGAATCGGCAGCTTGCCCACGGGAGTCTCGGACAGGATCAGCTTGACGCCCGCGAAGGCGAGCAGCACCGCGAGTCCGTAGTGGAGATAGGCGAAGCGGCGCAGCAGGCCTGCCAGGCAGAAGTACAGACTGCGCAGGCCGAGCACCGCGAAGGCGTTGGCGGTCCACACCAGGAAGGTGTTGGTGGTGATCGCGAGGACCGCGGCGACGGAGTCCACGGCGAAGATCAGGTCGGCGGCCTCGATCGCGACCAGGGCCACGAAGAGCAGGGTGGCCACACGCCGCCCGTCGATCCTCGTGAAGAACCGGCCACCGTGGAACGTCGGGTCCGTGGGGATCATCCTCTTGACCAGACGGACGACGATGTTGCGGTCCGGATGGACTTCCTCGTCCTTGGAGACGGCCATCTTGTAGCCGGTCCAGATGAGGAACGCACCGAACAGGTAGGCGGTCCAGAAGAAGACCTGCAGCAGTTCGGCGCCGACGAAGATGAACACCAGCCGGAACACCAGAGCGCCGATGACACCCCAGAACAGGACCTTGTGCTGGTATGCGTCGGGCACCGCGAAGAACGAGAAGACCAGGGCGAAGACGAAGACGTTGTCGATCGACAGTGCCTTCTCGATCAGGTATCCGGCGTAGTAGGTGGAGGACACCTCTCCGCCCTGCCACGCGAACAGGACCAGCCCGAAGGCCAGGCCGATCGCGATCCACACCCCGGACCAGACGGCCGCCTCCCTGAACCCGATGACATGGTTGTCCCGGTGCGCGATCAGATCGACGGCGAGCATGACGGCGATGACGAGCGAGACCAAGGCCCACACCCACAGCGGGACGGTGAACGACAGGTCATTCATGGGGCATCGAGTTCCTCGGACCGAGTGCGAAGACGGCTGGCGGGCGCCGCCGGACCGACGTCCCCGCGGTGCGGGTCACGGCGGGTATGGACGGACATCGCAGGATCCCTTCAAATCTGACAACTAGGGACACCAGGTGATGAATCCATCTTCACTGGACACCCTGAAACCCGTCAAGAATTACGTGAAAAATTTTTCGTCAATCACATTTCGCGAAACATTCTTGGTCGGGTGAAGCCGGCTTCGTATCATGAAGGCCATGAGCCGGCCTTCCTCCGCACGTGGCGACCAGTGGACGTTCCTGACCAATCACGCGCGCGTCCTGATCGCCCTCGCCCAGGACCCCGACGCCCGGCTCCGCGACGTCGCCGAGCGCATCGGCATCACCGAACGCGCCGTCCAGCTGATCGTCGCCGACCTCGAAACGGCCGGATACCTCACACGCACGCGCGTCGGCCGCCGCAACCGCTACACGATCGACTTCACCGTCGCCCTGCGCCACCCCACCGAGGCCGACCACCCCGTCGGCGACCTGCTGACGACCTTCATCCACCGCGAGGACACACCGGCAGCCCCGTCCGGGCACGGCGCCTCATAGGCCTTCCGGCCCCCGCTTCAGACGAGGGGACGCGGGGCGGCCAGCGGCACCCAGGGCAGCGGCGGAGCCGCGTGGACGAACGGGCCTCCCCTGATGGCGGCCGCCTCCATCACCGTGTCCGCGTCGAGCCCTTCCGGCCCACTGCGGGAGACCACCAGCCGCGAGCAGCCAAGGGCGATCGCCACGTCCAGCAGTCCGCTCGCCGCGCGCAGCCGGCCGCCCCGTCCGGCGGGACGGTGACAGACGGCCGACTCGAAACCGACGCCCGCCCGAGCCAGGCGCGGCAGAGCACGCCCCAGTACCGCGCGGGCCGTCGCACCGTCCGGCGCCGCCGCGGCGGCTCGCGGCAGCAGCGGCGGCAGCACCGCGATCAGCAGAAGCGGAGCACCGCGCACGACGGCGAGGCCGGCAGCCGCATCCACCACCGGGACGTCGTCGAGACGGTCGGCCAGTACCGCCGCCACCGGACGCGACGGACGTGAACCACCCGAAGTCGAGGCGGCGTTGACGGCCTTCGCGGCGGACGGGGAGGGCGGAAACAGGGAGGTCATGATCGTCACACCTTCCGGACCGGGGGCACCTCCAGCGTCTCCACCCTCAGAAAGCACGTCAAGAGTTACGTGAAATTTTTTTCGCGTAATAGCGGACGTGTATCCATCGCCGCGGACCGGCGCACACCAGGACGGCAAGGGATTTGTGGGACACATGTGGCTCATGTGACTCAAGTGGCGGAAAACTTCCTCGCTTCCCACAATGGATCAGGCGCCGCCACGGGGTTCATGGTGACGACCGCGGCAGCGCCGACCAGCCCCCACGAAGGGAGTTGCGATGACGAACCGCATCAGGAAGACAGCCGCCGCCACCGCCGGAGCCTGTGCACTGTCCCTCGCCGTGTCGGTTCCCGCCTCCGCGGAGAGTGCGGCCCAGGAGGACGGCAAGGCGTCCGTGTCCGTGTTTCACGGCGTTCCCGGCCTCACCGTCGACGTGTTCGCCAACGGGAACGAACTGCTTCCCGACTTCAAGCCCGGCACCCTGACCGAGCCCCAGCCCCTGGACCCGGGCACCTACGACATCAAGATCTTCCCTGACGGCGAGGGCCCCGACGGCACGCCCGCCATCCAGAAGAGCGTCGATGTCCCGGCCGGGGCGAACGCGACGCTCGCGGCCCACCTCGACGCGCAGGGCAACCCCACGCTCACCGCGTTCGTCAACGACACCAGCGAGGTTCCGGCCGGTCAGGCACGGCTGACCGTCCGTCACGTGGCCGCGGCACCCGCCGTGGACGTCCGAGCGGGCGGCAAGCCGATCGTCCGGGACCTGACCAACCCGCACGAGAAGTCGCTCGAGGTGCCCGCAGGCACGGTGAACGCCGATGTCGTCCTGGCCGGGACCGACACCGTGGCCATCGGCCCCGCCGACCTCGACCTCGCCGAGGGCACCAGCACGGTCGTCTACGCCTGGGGCAGCGCCAAGGACAAGAACCTCGCGCTGAAGACCCAGACGATCGGCGGCATGAACTCCGCGCCGAACGGTGTGGACGCCGGCGAGAGCGGAGCCATGGCCTCCGACAACGAGTCCGCCACCGCGTGGCTGGCCTGGAGCGCCGCGGGTGCCGTCGCGGTCGCCGGCCTGTTGGCCGCCCGCCGAATGCGCGCCCGGGGCGACTGACGGCCGTGCGTTCCTCCACAGGGGCCGGAAGGCCCCCCGCGGCGGCCGTCGGGGCCGCCGCGGTCGTCGCCGTCGTCCTGGCAGCACTGCTGGTCTGGTCGCTGAGGCCGTCCGGGACCTCGGTGCCGTCGGACTTCGGCACCCGTCCGCGCGCCCAGGAGCCCGTGACCGGGGTGTCGTCCGGGGTTCTCGACGATGCGTCGGGCGAAGGGAAGACATCCGGCCCCGCGTCCGAACCGACGGCGTTGCGCGTCCCCCGGGTCTCCCTGGAAGCCCGGGTCCAGGACGTCGGCGTCCGGAACGACGGCACGGTGGCGGTCCCGGACGACGCGGAGCAGGCCGGCTGGTACCGGTTCGGCCCCGCACCGGGCGCCTCCGCGGGCTCCGCCGTCCTGATCGGCCACGTGGACGACCGCACCGGTGACCTGGGCGCCTTCGCCAAGTTGTACGGGGTCCGGAAGGGCGACGCCGTGACCGTCGCCCGCGGCGACGCGACTCCCGTCCGGTACGAGGTGACGGCCCGCGAGGTGGTCGACAAGGACAGGCTCCCCGACGATGTGTTCCGGCGCCATGGGCGGCCGGTCCTGACCCTGATCACCTGCGCGCCCCCGTACGACCGCGAACACGGCGGCTACCAGCGGAATCTGCTGGTGTACGCCGTCCCCGCCAGCTGAGGCCGGACCGAGCCCGGGCGCGCCCTGTGCGGGCCCCGCCGCTTCAGAACGGCTCGTCGCCGAGGAGGTGCGTGTCCTCGCCCTCCTCCTCGAGCGCCTGTCGGACCACGCGCAGGGCGAGGCCCTCGGGATAGCCCTTGCGGGCGAGCATGCCGGCGAGGCGGCGGAGCCGCTTGTCACGGTCGAGTCCGCGGGTGGCGCGCACCTTGCGTGCGATCAGCTCGCGGGCGGTCGCCTCCTCCTGCTCGGAGTCGAGCTGGGAGACCGCCGCGTCGATCAGCGTGGGGTCGACCCCCTTGGTGCGCAGTTCCCGGGCGAGTGCGCGCCGGGCGAGTCCCCGGCCGTGGTGCCGGGACTCCACCCAGGCGTCCGCGAAGGCGCCGTCGTCGATCAGGCCGACCTCCTCGAACCGGGAGAGCACCTCCTCGGCGGCCTCGTCCGGGATCTCCCGCTTGCGGAGGGCGTCGGCCAGCTGTTTCCGGGTCCGCGGGGTCCCGGTGAGCAGGCGCAGGCAGATCGCCCTCGCCCGCTCCACCGGGTCCGCCGGAGGTTCCTCCCGCTCGGCCCTCGACGAGGACGAGGCGCCTCCGTCCGCCGCGGGCGCCTCGCCGGAGGTCCGGCGTCTGCGTCCGCGTCCACCGCGCGGCCTGCCGTCACGCGAGCCGCCCGCCCGTGCGCCGTCCCCGTCCTCGGGGCCGGTCCCCTCGGTGATGCCGTCGTACTCTGTGTCACCGCCCACGGCTGGACCGTCGCCGCCCGCGATGCCCCTCCCCCGTGGGGCACCGGAGGCGGCGGACTCGTACTCGGCCCAGTCGGTTCGTCGGGTCACGGGTCAGCTCTTGGCCGCCGCGGCCTTGGACTTGGACGCCTTGGCCGCCGGGGCCGGTACGGCGGCCGGCTCGGCCGGAGCGGTGCTCGTGGCGTCCGCGCCCGGCGCGGCGGCGGGCTCCTCGGGCCGTACGCCGACGCCCAGCTTCTCCTTGATCTTCTTCTCGATCTCGTTGGCGAGATCGGGGTTGTCCTTCAGGAAGTTGCGGGCGTTCTCCTTGCCCTGGCCGAGCTGGTCGCCCTCGTACGTGTACCAGGCGCCGGCCTTGCGGACGAAGCCGTTCTCCACGCCCATGTCGATCAGGCCGCCCTCGCGGCTGATGCCCTGGCCGTAGAGGATGTCGAACTCGGCCTGCTTGAAGGGCGGGGCCACCTTGTTCTTGACGACCTTGCAGCGGGTGCGGTTGCCGACCGCCTCGGTGCCGTCCTTGAGGGTCTCGATGCGGCGGATGTCGATACGCACCGAGGCGTAGAACTTCAGCGCGCGGCCACCGGTCGTGGTCTCCGGGGAACCGAACATCACGCCGATCTTCTCGCGGAGCTGGTTGATGAAGATGGCGGTGGTCTTGGACTGGTTGAGCGCGCTGGTGATCTTCCGCAGCGCCTGGCTCATCAGCCGGGCCTGCAGACCGACGTGGCTGTCGCCCATCTCGCCCTCGATCTCCGCGCGCGGGACGAGCGCCGCGACGGAGTCGATGACGATGAGGTCGAGGGCGCCGGAGCGGACCAGCATGTCCACGATCTCCAGGGCCTGCTCGCCGTTGTCCGGCTGGGACAGGATCAGGTTGTCGATGTCGACGCCGAGCTTCTTCGCGTACTCGGGGTCGAGGGCGTGCTCCGCGTCCACGAACGCGACCTGGCCGCCGGCCTTCTGCGCGTTCGCCACCGCGTGCAGGGTCAGGGTCGTCTTACCGGAGGACTCCGGTCCGTAAATCTCCACCACACGGCCGCGCGGCAGGCCGCCGACGCCGAGCGCCACGTCGAGCGCGGTCGACCCGGTCGGGATGACCTCGATGGGCTCCATCGACCGCTCGCCCATGCGCATGACCGCGCCCTTGCCGAATTGCCGTTCAATCTGTGCGAGCGCGGCGTCGAGCGCCTTCTCGCGGTCGGTTCCTGCCATGGGTTCCACCCGATTTGCTTGAGTCGATCGCTTCACGTCAAAGACGCTAACGCCTGCCACTGACAACGCGCCCCGACGCACCTCCGGCCTGTGGATAACGTGGGTTCACATCCGCCCCAAACAGGACAGAACACCCGCCGCCGGGCCTCACCGGCACTTCCATAAGAATGGATGTTCGATTTTTGTGTCAAGCCGCGCCGCGCGGCACCGCCGTGCCGTGCGGCGCGCGGGCGGCAGCCCTCAGGAGGGCTCGGCGTCTGCGCTCGGGGCGCCCTCCGCGGCCGGCCGGCGGACCCAGAGGCCGCGCACGCGGGCGAGGGCGCCCGCACCGCCGCCGGGGCGGGGACCCCGGTGGCCGAGCACCCGGGGGTCGTCCGTGACGTCGTACCGCCGCACGTACGCGCCGAGGAACGCCTGGAGGGTGGCGGTGGCGGGGATGGCGATCAGCGCGCCGACCGCGCCGAGCAGCGCGGTGCCCGCGACGACCGAGCCGAAGGCGACCGCCGGGTGGATGTCGACGGTCCTGGAGGTCAGCTTGGGCTGCAGGACGTAGTTCTCGAACTGCTGGTAGATCACCACGAAGACCAGGACCCACAGGGCGTACCAGGGGTCGACGGTGAAGGCGATCAACATGGGCAGCGCGCCCGCGAGATACGTGCCGATGGTCGGGATGAACTGCGACACCAGACCCACCCACACGGCGAGCACGGGCGCGTAGGGCACCTCGAGGAACTCCAGCAGGACGTAGTGCGCCAGCCCGGAGACCAGGGCCATCAGTCCGCGCGAGTACAGGTAGCCGCCCGTCTTGTTCACGGCGATCTCCCACGCGCGCAGCACCTCGGCCTGCCGGGCGGGCGGCAGCAGGGAGCAGACGGTGCGCCGCAGCCGCGGGCCGTCGGCGGCGAAGTAGAACGAGAACAGACCGATGGTCAGCAGCTGGAAGAGACCGCCGAGGACCTGCGTGGAGACGTCCAGGACGCCGGTGGCGCTGTTCTGCACGTAGTTGCGCAGCCAGTCGGAGCGCAGCAGCCCCTCCTGGATGTCCACCCGGCGCAGCTCGGTGTGGAAGTGCCCGTTGATCCAGTTGATCACGGAGTCGAGGTAGTCGGGGAAGTCCTCGACGATCTTTATGATCTGCCCCGCCAGCATGGACCCGAGCAGCGTGACGAAGCCCGCCGCCGCGATCAGGACGCCCAGGAAGACGAGGAAGGTGCCGAGGCCACGGCGGACTCCGCGCGCGGCCATCCAGCTCACCGCGGGTTCGACGGCGAGCGCCAGGAAGAACGCGATGAGGACGTTGATCAGCAGGCCGATGAGCTGGTGGAAGGCCCAGCTGCCCAGCTGGAACACGGCATAGAGCGCGAGCGCGAGCACCATGGCGCGCGGCAGCCAGCGCGGCATGCGGGCGCCCGGCCGGGATCCGGGTACGGGGTCCACCCCGGGCCCGGCGGGCGGCGGCGCGTCGGGCGGGGTGGTGTGCCGGGCCGCCTGCCCGGTCTCGTCAGTGGGTGCCACGAAGCAAGTCTCGCCCACGGCGGCGGAAGCATGCGCTCCCCCTGCGGTCTCTGTGACGGTCAGCGCTTTTCGGCGGGCACGTCCATCACGGCGCAGACCACCTGCCAGACGTCCTTGGCGCTCCAGCCGGCCGCCAGCGCCTCGTGCACGGTACGTTCGCCGAGCTCGGACATGACATGGTCACGCGCGAAGGTGTCGGCGTAGCCCGCACCGAAGTGCTCCGTCATCCGCTCCCAGAAAACCGTCAACCGCATGCACCCAGTATCCCGCCTGTGGGGGTGGCCCCGGTCCGGGCCGCCCGCCCGCGCCGGTTTCCGCCTACGGTCGGAGCCATGGCCGACACCGAAGCCGAACCGCCGCCCCCGGCGCCCCGGCCGCAGGGCCCGCTCGCGCGGGCGGAGCGGTTCGTCTGGCTGACCGCGCGCGTGCTCGAGCAGCACCTGTTCGCCCACCACTTCCGGGACGGCGGCGCCGGCCCGGTGGAGGCGGCGCTGGACGCCTACCGCAACGAGGACGGCGGTTACGGTCACGCGCTCGAACCCGATCTGCGCGGGCCGGTCAGCCAGCCGCTGCACACCGCCCGCGCGCTGCGCGTGCTGGACGCCGTGGGGCGGTGCGGCGGGCGCCGCGCGGAGGACGTGTGCCGCTATCTGACGTCCGTCTCCACGGCGGACGGCGCCCTTCCGGCAGTCCATCCCCGTCAGCGCGGATACCCGGTGGCGCCGTTCGTGCCGGTGGTGGACGACCCGCCCGGGGAGCTGCTGGCCACCGGGCCGGTGGTGGGACTGCTGCACCGCAACGAGGTGTGGCACGCGTGGCTGTTCCGTGCGACGGACTTCTGCTGGCGGGCCGTGGAGTCGCTGGAGGAGTCCCATCCCTACGAGGTCCAGGCCGCCCTGGCCTTTCTGGACCACGCCCCCGACCGTCCCCGTGCGCAGGCCGCCGCCGGGCGGCTGGGCCGGCTGGTGCGCGCCCGGCGGCTCGCGGCGCTCGACCCGGACGACCTCGACGCGTATCCGGTCGCTCCCGGTTACGCCCCGGGCGAGCACCACTTCCCGCACGACTACGCGCGCACGCCCCACTCGCTGGCGCGTGCGTGGTTCACGGACGAGGAGATGGGGCGGTCGCTGGAGTACCTCGCGGCCGAGCAGCGGGAGGACGGCGGCTGGCCGCTGCGGTGGCGGCAGTGGGCGCCGGGGCCGGTGCTGGAGGCGCGGCCCATGGTGACGATCGACGCCCTGCGCACCCTGACGGCGTACGGCCGTGGCGTCGGCTGAGCGCCATACAGGACTGGTTTCACTCACCCGCGCACGCGGGGTGCCGCCGGCGTGCGCTCAGCCGCCCAGGGCGCGTACCCCCGCCGTCACGGCGACGGCCGCCGCTACGACGATCAGGAAGGGGGCGCGCAGGATCAGGGCCACGGCGGCGGCCGCCAGGCCGGCCGCCCGCGCGTCGACGACCAGTGCCTGGCCGTCGGAGAAGGTCTGCTGGGCGGTCAGGGCGGCGAGCAGCGCCACCGGCAGGAGCGCGGCGAGGCGCCGCACGACAGGCCGTTCGAGGACCCCGGCGGGCACCAGCAGCCCCGCCAGCTTGACGGCGTAGCAGCCGACGGCGGTCGCGGCGATCGCGATCCAGATGTTCAACGCTCCCCCTCCGCCGCGTCACCGCGTGCCGCGTGCCTGCGGCCCTGGGCCCACAGGACGGCCGGCGCCGCGAGCGCGGCCACCAGGACCGGCACACCGGCCGGCAGGACGGGCAGCAGACCGAGCCCCAGCAGGACGGCGAGCCCGGCGACGGTCCGCTCGGTACCGGTGCGCAGCATCGGCGCGAGGAGCGCCAGGAAGACCGCGGGACCGGCCGCGTCCAGCCCCCACGCGTCGGTGTCGCCGATCGCCTCGGCGCCGAGCGCGCCGAGCAGCGTGGTGAGGTTCCACAGGACGTACAGGCTGAGGCCGGTCACCAGGAAGCCGAGACGGGCGGAGCGCCGGCCGGGCTGGGCGAGCGCGACGGCGGTCGTCTCGTCGATCACCCACTGGGCGGCGAACGGCCGTACCGCGCGGGGCAGCGCCAGCAGCTGCGACAGGCGCAGCCCGTAGAACGCGTTGCGCACGCCCAGGAAGAACGCCCCCGCGGCGGCCGTGAACGCGCCGCCGCCCGCCGCCAGCGCCCCCACCAGCGCGAACTGGGACGCGCCGGTGAACACCAGCAGGCTGAGCGCGCAGGTCTGGAGCAGGGTCAGCCCGCTGCCCGCCGAGGTCACGCCGAAGGCGAACCCGGAGAGTCCGACGGCGATCCCGACCCCGAGGGCGTCGCGTACGACGGCGCCGTCCGGCTTGCCGTCCGGTGCTCCCCCGCCGTCGTCCCGTACGTCCGCGAGCGCTGTTGTCCGTTCCACTGCCACGCCCCGGACGGTACGGGCCGGCCGTGCCGCGCGTCTTGTACGTTCTTGCGCTCGCGCTGGTAGGCGCCCGGGGGCACGCCGACGATCCGGCCGAAGTGGCGGTTCAGGTGCGGCTGGTCGGTGAAGCCGACCGCGACGGCCGCCTCCGACGGCGCCGTTCCCGCGTCCAGCAGCCTCCGCGCCCGCCGTACGCGGGCGTCGGTGAGCCAGGTGTGCGGCGGCATCCCGTAGGTGTCCCGGAAGGCGCGCAGCAGGGCGAACGGGCTGGTGCCGAGCTCGGCGGCGAGCTGCTCCAGCGTCGGCGGGCCGGCCATCCGCTCCTCCAGCGCGGCACGCGCGCGTGCCGCGATCCGGGCGCCCGCCGTGCGCACCTCGCGCCGCGGCAGCGTGCCGCCGTTCAGCCGCAGCAGCCGGGTCACCGCGACCCGGAGCAGGGTGTCGGCGGCGAGCGCGTTGCCCTCGTCGGTGGCCCGCAGCACCTGGTGCACCAGCTGGACGGTGTACGGATCGTCGAGCACCGGCGTCACGAACCCCGGCGCGCCGCGCAGCGTGGTGGTCTCGGCGGCGATCCCGGCCACCACCTCCGGCGACGGGTAGACCGCCCCGTACCGCCATCCCTCGGGGACGCCCGCCCGGCCGGTGTGCGGGGTGTCGGGGTTCACCAGCGCCAGGGATCCCGCGCCCGCGTACACGTCGCCCCCGCCGTGGTGGAAGACCTCCACCCCGTCGGCGATGGCGGCGATCACGAAGTGCTCGTGGGTGTGCCGGACGAACGTCTTCCGTATGTACCGGGCACGCAGCAGATCGACACCGGGCAGTTCGTCGTACTGCCAGTGCCGTGCTCGCTCCTTCCGCGATTCCGCCATACGGCCATTGTCACGCGGCCCCGGCCGGGCCCGTCCGGGGGTACCTCGCGGCCGCGCGGCCCGGCCGATTGTCAGTGGCCGGGTGCACGATGGACGCATGGTCAGCGATCCGCAGCGAGCCCTGGACGGCTTCTCCCCCGCGACCCGCGGCTGGTTCACGGGGGCCTTCTCCGCGCCCACCGCCGCCCAGGCAGGCGCGTGGCAGGCCATCGGGGCGGGCTCGGACGTGCTGGTGGTGGCCCCCACCGGTTCCGGGAAGACGCTGGCCGCGTTCCTCGCCGCCCTGGACCAGCTGGCCTCGACGCCGCCGCCCGCCGACCCGAAGAAGCGCTGCCGGGTCCTGTACGTCTCGCCCCTCAAGGCCCTGGCCGTCGACGTCGAGCGCAATCTCCGCAGCCCGCTGACCGGAATCCGCCAGGAGGCGGTACGCCTGGGCCTGCCCGAGCCCGAGGTGAAGGTCGGCATCCGCTCCGGCGACACCCCGCCCGCCGAGCGCCGGGCCCTGGCCACCCGGCCGCCGGACATCCTGATCACCACGCCCGAGTCGCTGTTCCTGATGCTGACGTCTGCCACCCGGGACGCGCTGACGGGCGTGGAGACGGTGATCCTGGACGAGGTGCACGCGGTCGCGGGCACCAAGCGCGGGGCGCATCTCGCGCTCACCCTGGAGAGGCTGGACGAGTTGCTGCCGCGGCCGGCCCGCCGCATCGGCCTCTCGGCGACCGTGCGCCCGGTCGACGAGGTCGCCCGGTTCCTCTCCCCGCGGCGCAAGGCGGAGATCGTCCAGCCGGAGTCGGGCAAGGAGTTCGACCTGTCCGTGGTGGTGCCGGTCGAGGACCTGGCCGAGCTGGGCGGTTCCCCGGTGGCCGACGGCTCGGAGGGCGCCGAGCGCCCGTCGATCTGGCCGCATGTCGAGGAGCGGATCACCGACCTGGTGCAGTCGCACCGCTCGACCATCGTGTTCGCGAACTCCCGGCGCCTCGCGGAGCGGCTGTGCAACCGGCTCAACGAGATCGCCTACGAGCGGGCCACCGGGGAGCCACTGGACGAGCACCACTCCCCCGCCGAGCTCATGGGCGGTTCCGGAGCCGCGCAGGGCGCGCCCGCGGTCATCGCGCGCGCCCACCACGGTTCGGTGTCCAAGGAGCAGCGCGCCCTGGTCGAGGAGGACCTCAAGGCGGGCCGGCTGCCCGCGGTGGTCGCCACCTCCAGTCTGGAGCTGGGCATCGACATGGGCGCGGTCGACCTGGTGGTGCAGGTCGAGTCGCCGCCGTCCGTGGCCTCCGGCCTCCAGCGCGTGGGCCGCGCGGGGCACCAGGTGGGCGCGGTCTCCACGGGCGTGGTGTTCCCGAAGTACCGGGGCGACCTGGTGCAGGCGGCCGTGGTCACCGAGCGGATGCGCACCGGCGCGATCGAGTCCCTGCGGGTCCCCGCCAACCCCCTCGACGTGCTGGCCCAGCAGTTGGTCGCCATTACGGCCATGGACACCTGGCAGCTCGACGACCTGCTCGCCCTGGTCCGCCGCGCGGCCCCCTTCGCCTCCCTGCCGGAGTCCGCGTTCACGGGCGTCCTGGACATGCTCGCCGGCCGCTATCCGTCCGACGCGTTCGCCGAGCTGCGCCCGCGCGTGGTGTGGGACCGGGTGACGGGCGAGATCACCGGCCGCCCGGGGGCCCAGCGGCTGGCCGTCACCTCCGGGGGCACCATCCCCGACCGCGGTCTCTTCGGGGTGTTCCTCGCGGGCTCCGACCCCAAGAAGGGCGGCGGGCGGGTCGGCGAGCTCGACGAGGAGATGGTCTACGAGTCCCGCGTGGGTGACGTCTTCACGCTCGGCACCAGTTCCTGGCGCATCGAGGACATCACCCGGGACCGCGTCCTGGTCTCCCCGGCGCCCGGTGTGCCGGGGAGGCTGCCGTTCTGGAAGGGCGATCAGCTGGGCCGGCCGCTGGAGCTGGGCCGCGCGGTGGGCGCCTTCCTGCGCGAGGTGGGCGCGCTGTCCAAGGAGGACGCCCGGCTGCGGCTCCTCACCGCGGGCCTCGACGCCTGGGCCGCCGACAACGTGCTGTCCTACCTCGACGAACAGCGCGAGGCCTGCGGCCACGTCCCGGACGACCGCACCATCGTCGTGGAGCGCTTCCGGGACGAGCTGGGCGACTGGCGGGTCGTCGTGCACTCCCCGTTCGGGGCCCAGGTGCACGCCCCGTGGGCGCTCGCGCTCGGCGCCCGCCTCTCCGAGCGGTACGGCATGGACGCCCAGGTGATGCACGCCGACGACGGCATCGTGCTGCGCCTGCCGGACGCCGACCTGATGGGTCTCGACCTGCTCGACCAGGAGCCGGTGAAGGCCGGCACCGAGTACGACGCGGACCAGGCCCCGGTGGGCGCGGCCGACGTCGTCTTCGACAAGGGCGAGGTCGACCAGGTCGTCACCGACCAGGTGGGCGGCTCGGCGCTGTTCGCCTCCCGGTTCCGCGAGTGCGCCGCCCGCGCGCTGCTGCTGCCGCGCCGCAACCCCGGCCGCCGCACACCGCTGTGGCAGCAGCGTCAGCGCGCCTCGCAGCTGCTCCAGGTGGCCGGCGAGTTCGGCTCGTTCCCGATCGTTCTGGAGGCGGTCCGCGAATGCCTCCAGGACGTCTTCGACGTCCCCGGCCTCGTCGAGCTGATGGGCGACCTGGAGTCCCGCAAGGTGCGCCTCGTGGAGGTCACCACGCCGGAGGCGTCCCCCTTCGCCCGCTCCCTGCTCTTCGGCTACGTCGCCCAGTTCCTGTACGAGGGCGACTCCCCGCTCGCCGAGCGCCGCGCCGCCGCCCTGTCGCTGGACTCCAGGCTGCTGGCCGAGCTGCTCGGACAGGCGGAGCTGCGCGAGCTGCTCGACGCCGAGGTGCTGACCGAGCTGGAGAGCGAGCTGCAGTGGCTCACCGAGGACCGGCGGGTCAAGGACGCGGAGGGCGTGGCCGACCTGCTGCGGATGCTGGGCCCGCTCACCGACGCCGAGCTGGCCGAACGCGGCGCCGAGCCGCAGTGGGCGCGGGAGCTCGCCTCCGCGCGGCGCGCGATCCGGGTGCGGGTGGCCGGCGCCGACCACTGGGCGGCGATCGAGGACGCGGGACGGCTGCGCGACGCGCTGGGCACGGCGCTTCCGGTCGGTGTGCCGGAGGCGTTCACCGAACCCGTGAAGGACCCCCTCGGCGACCTCCTCGCGCGGTACGCGCGCACCCACGGCCCCTTCACCTCGGCCACCGCTGCGGCCCGCTTCGGACTGGGCGTCGCGGTCACCGAGGGCGCGCTGCAACGGCTCTCCGCGGCGGGCCGGGTCGTCCAGGGCGAGTTCCACCCGGCCGGGATCGGACAGGAGTGGTGCGACGCGGCCGTGCTGCGCCGGCTGCGCCGGCGTTCCCTGGCCGCGCTGCGGCACGAGCTGGAGCCGGTGCCGCCGCCCGCGCTCGCCCAGTTCCTCCCGCAGTGGCAGCACATCGGCAGGGGCCACTCCCTGCGCGGCGTCGACGGCCTGGTGCGCGCCGTCGAACAGCTGCAGGGCGCTTCCGTGCCCGCGTCCGCCCTGGAGAAGCTGGTCCTGCCGTCCCGGGTGACGGACTACGCCCCGGGGATGCTGGACGAGCTCACCGCGGCCGGGGAGGTGGTGTGGGCCGGTGCCGGGTCACTGCCCGGGAAGGACGGCTGGGTCTCCCTCTACCTCGCCGACGCGGCCCCGCTGCTCCTGCCGCCCCCGCATCCCCTGGAGCCGACCGCCCTGCACCAGTCCGTCCTGGACGCCCTGGCCGGTGGCTACGGACTGTTCTTCCGGCAGATCGCCGACCAGGTCCGCGCCACCACCCACCCGGAGGCCGGCGATCCGCAGCTGGCCGACGCCCTGTGGGACCTCGCCTGGTCCGGACGGCTGACCAACGACACGCTCTCCCCCATGCGCGCCGTGCTGGGCTCCGGCCGCACCGCGGGCTCCACCGCCCACCGCGCGAAACGCCCGGTCCCGCGCGGGCGCTACGGCTCGCTCACCGCGGCCGCCCGCACCGCCTCCCGGACCGGTCCGCCGACCGTCGCGGGCCGCTGGTCCCTGCTCCCGGACCGGGACACCGATCCCACGGTCCGCGCCCACGCGCTGGCCCGCACCCTGCTCGACCGGCACGGTGTGGTGACCCGCGGGGCCGTCTCCGCGGAGGGCGTCGAGGGCGGCTTCTCCGCCGTGTACCGCATCCTGTCCGCCTTCGAGGAGACCGGGCAGGCCCGCCGCGGCTATGTGGTGGAGGGCCTGGGCGCCGCCCAGTTCGCCATGGACGGGGCGGTGGACCGCCTCCGCGCGGCGGCCAACGCCCGCGAGCGCGGCGACGGCTTCCCGGCCCCCGTCCCGGCCTCGTCCGGGGCCGGCCTGCCCGACCCCTTCGAGACCGCCCCGGACGACGCGCGGCACCCCCGCCTCTCACCGGGCGACTACGTCTCCCCGCGCGACCTGGCCCCCGACTCCCCTCCGCCGTGGCAGAACGGCGGGCGTCCGACGTACGACCCCTTCGCCGGCCGGCGTACCGGGGCGGAGCGTGCCGGACGTGCCGTGGTCCTCGCCGCCGCCGACCCGGCGAACGCCTACGGTGCCGCGCTGGGCTGGCCCGAGCCCCCGACCGGCGCCGGACACAAGCCGGGCCGCAAGGCGGGCTCCCTGCTGGTGCTGGTGGACGGCGAGCTGACGCTCTACATGGAGCGCGGCGGCAAGACGCTGCTGGCCTGGCCCGCCGGCCCCGACGGCGAACCGGCCGAGGACTCCCGGCTCCCGGCCGCCGCGGAGGCCCTCGCCGCGGCCGCCCGCGCGGGCTCCCTCGGCACGGTCACGGTGGAACGGATCAACGGCGCCTCGGCACTGACCTCCCCCCTGGGCGGCCTCCTGGAGACGGCGGGCTTCGTCGCCACGCCCCGGGGGCTGCGGCTGCGTGCCTGACGCGACACCCGACGGCCCGCAGCCCCCGTACGGCGCCGGCGTGCCACCCTTGACGCATGCCCGAAGGAGATACGGTCTGGCAGGCCGCACGGCGGCTGAACGACGCCCTCGCCGGCAAGGTGCTGCTCCGCAGCGACCTCCGGGTGCCCCGGTTCGCCACGGCCGACCTCACCGGCCGCGCCGTGCTGGACGTCACCCCGCGCGGCAAACATCTGCTGACCCGCGTCGAGGGCGGTCTGACCCTGCACTCGCACCTGAGGATGGACGGCTCCTGGCGGATCTACGCCGAGGGGCAGCGGTGGAACGGCGGACCCTCCCACCAGATCCGCGCGATCCTGGGCAACGCCGACCGTACGGCCGTCGGCTACCGGCTCCCCGTCCTGGAACTGATCCGTACCACCGAGGAGGACCGTGCGGTCGGCCACCTCGGCCCCGACCTCCTCGGCCCGGACTGGGACCCGGACCTCGCGCTGGCCAACCTGCTGAAGGACCCGGCCCGCCCGCTCGGCGAGGCCCTCCTGGACCAGCGCAACCTCGCCGGCGTCGGCAATGTCTTCAAGAGCGAACTGTGCTTCCTGCTCGGCGTCACCCCGTGGCTCCCCGTGGGCGGCCTGCCCGCCGACCGGTCCGCGAAGCTGCCGGGGCTCGCGAAGAAGCTGCTGGAGTTCAACCGCGAACGTCCGATCCGCAACACCACGGGCCGCCGCGGCCAGGACCTGTACGTGTACGGCCGCGCCCGCCGCCCCTGTCTGCGCTGCCGCACCCCCCTCCGCGTCGCCGAGCAGGGCGACGGCTCCCGTGAACGTCCCACCTACTGGTGCCCCACCTGCCAACCGGGCCCGGCACCCACCACGACGCGTTGACGCCCGTGGGCGCACCGGCGCACGCCCGCCCGCTCAGCCGCCGACGTCCCTGCTCCCCTGCCAGTACCGCCAGGCCCGCCGCCACCGCCCGGCCGCGAGGGCGCCCTTCGCCCGCGCCTTGGGCATGCAGTGCACCGGCAGCACGCTGAGCCCCCATCCGCCGGCCGCCACCGCCCCTTCCACCGCCCCGGCGTCGGGCGCCAGCACCAGTCGCGCCACCGCCCACCACCACAGCGCCCCGAGGCCCACCACCGCACCGCGGCGCACCCACCGCCCCGTCGTCGTCACGGCCGCCACCCCCGGCCCGACGCCAGGAGACCGCGCGGCCCCGCGCACAGAGCGCACCGCCGGCACACGGGAGCATCCGGTGCCGCGCCCGGCTCGGTGAAGGGCCCACGGTCCCCCGGGGTCACGTCACCCGTTCTCGGCCTGGAACATCCAGTGCTGCTTCTCCAGGTCCGCGGTGATCGCGATGAGGATGTCCTGGCTCACCGGGTCCGGATCCGCGGTCGCCGTCACCCGCTCGCGCATGCGGGAGATCACCGCGCCCAGCGCCTCCACGAGCGCGCCCACCGCCGCCGAGTCGTCCACCCAGCCCTCGGGGGTCACGCCGATCCCGCTGCCGACGGCGACCGTGGCGGCACGTCCGTCGGGCGAGACGCCCAGCGCCGCGGAGCGCTCCGCCACGGTGTCGGAGTGGGTGCGCGCCACGGTCACGACCTCGTCGAGTTGGAGATGCACGGAACGGAAGCGTGGCCCGACCACGTTCCAGTGGATCTGCTTGGCCACCAGGGCCAGATCCACCAGGTCCACCAACGCGCCCTGCAGCGCCTCGGACACGGTCTTCAGGTTCTCGTCGGACAACGGGCTCTTCACGACGTACATCCGCACCTCCGTGGCTGGCCCCCCGCCTCGTTCCTCAACGATGACCGTCACGCGCCGCACCGGCAAGCGCACACGGGAGCACCCCGGGCATGCGAAAACCCCGGCCGCGCCCCTCCGGATCTCCCGGAGGGGCCCCTGCCGGGGTCTCTCACACCTTCAGAGCGCCGCGCTCACGCGGCGACGACGTCCACCGCCTCGGCGGGCGCCTTGATGGTCACCCGTTCCGGTGGCACACCGGTCACCGAAACGGAACCCAGCATCGGACGAACCGGCGTGGGAACGGGCTCGCTGGGGGTCGCTGCAGCAGACTGGGCCAGCTCGGCGAGAGCGAGTTCGTCACTCACTTCCCGCATGAGCTCGGACATCCGTACGTCCAACGCGTCGCAGATGGCGGAGAGCAGCTCGGAGGAAGCCTCCTTCTGCCCCCGCTCCACCTCGGAGAGATAGCCGAGTGAGACTCGGGCGGACGAGGAGACTTCGCGCAGAGTACGGCCCTGGCGCTGGCGCTGCCGACGCAGCACGTCACCCAGCAGGCGACGGAGCAGAATCATCGGTGGCTCCCTCCTCGGACCGCGTAGCCGCATCCTTCTCGCCCCACCGTACCGCCTAGCGCCGCGGCCGTGCGGGGAGCGATGTCGTGTTCACTCAGGGCTGCAAACATCAAAACCCCCCGTTCCGTTCCGTATCCTGTGCCCGCTCATTCCCGGTCTGTTCGCCCGCAAGCTCCGTCAGAAGCAGTGCGAGTACGCTCCGTACACTCTCCATACGAATTTCCGCACGGTCGCCGTTCAACCGCAGATGCGCCACTTTTCCGCCGCGGGCGGAACCGGCGCCCGCTCCCGAGGGCCCGTCCACGGCGACGAAAACGGTGCCCACATCCTGCCCGTCCTGGCGGTCGGGACCGGCGACACCGGTGGTGGCGATGCCCCAGTCGGCGCCCAGCGCCTTACGGACACCGGCCGCCATCTGGGCCGCCACCTGCGGATCCACCGCCCCGCGCTCCGCCAGCAGGGTGGCGTCCACACCGAGCAGTTCCCGCTTGAGTGCGGTGGCGTACGCCGTCACCGACCCCCGGAAGACCTTGGAGGCCCCGGGCACCGAAGTGATCTCCGCCGCCACCAGGCCACCGGTCAGCGACTCGGCGACGGCGAGCGTTCCGCCGTTCACGGTGAGTAGTCGCACCACTTCGGCGGCCTCGGAACTCACGCTTCCGTCTCCTCCAATGCGGCCTCGCGCTCCGCGATTCCCTGCCTGCGCAGCACAATGGCCTGTTTCACATAGTCGAGCCCCGTCGCCACGGTCAGCACGACCGCCGCGGCCATCACCCACCACCGCAGCGTGGCCAGCCACCCGGTCAGCGCCAGTACGTACATACCGACGGCGATGCCCTGGGTGAGGGTCTTCAGCTTGCCTCCGCGGCTGGCCGGGATCACGCCGTAGCGAATGACCAGGAAACGCAGCAGGGTGACGCCGAGTTCCCGGCCGAGGATGATTCCGGTGACCCACCACGGGAGATCGCCCAGCACGGAGAGGCAGACCAGCGCGGCACCCATGATCGCCTTGTCGGCGATGGGGTCGGCGATCTTCCCGAAGTCCGTGACGAGGTCGTAGGTGCGCGCCAGATGACCGTCGAACAGGTCGGTGATCATGGCGATGGCGAAGGCCGCCCAGGCGAACGACCGCCACGCCGGGTCGTAGCCGCCGTCGGCGAGCATCAGCATCACGAACGCGGGCACCAGCAGCAGCCGCAGCATGGTCAGCAGGTTGGCGATGTTCCAGACGCTGGCCTGGTTCACGGCCGCCGCCGCGATCTTCGCGCCGCGCGCCGGCCTCGTACCGTCCTCGGCGGTCACGCCCTCGGTGCCGTCCGGCGCCGCCGCGGGTGCGGCCTCGTCGCCGTGCGTCCCCGCGCCGCGGCCGGTCAGACTCCGTCGTGCCGCGCCCGCGCCGGACGGCCCCGGGCCCCGGGACTCCCGGGCCGCCGCACGGCCGGGCACCGGGCCACCGGGGCCGGCGCCCGCCGCCCTCCTCGCACCGGAGGGGCCGCCCGCCGCCGATGCCGGGACACCCGTCATCTGCCCGCCTCCTCAGTACACGCGGGCGAACCCTGGAACAGCGGCTCGGCCACCAGGTCGACACCTTCCGTGCCGATCACCTTCGCCTCGACCATACGGCCGATGCTCAGCCCCTCGCCGCTCGTGAGCAGCACCTGGCCGTCGGTCTCGGGTGCCTGGTGCGCCGCCCGGCCGTGGACGCCCTCTTCCTCGTCGACGGACTCCACCAGCACGTGCACGGTCTCGCCGACCCGCTCCTCGGCGCGCTGCGAGACGAGTTCCTCGGCCAGCCGCGAGACACGGGCCAGCCGTTCGGCGACGACGTCCTCGTCGAGCTTCCCGTCGTACGTCGCCGCCTCGGTGCCCTCCTCGTCGGAGTAGCCGAAGACGCCGACGGCGTCCAGGCGCGCGTGGTTCAGGAACCGCTCCAGCTCGGCGAGGTCGGCGGCGGACTCGCCGGGGAAGCCGACGATGAAGTTGGAGCGGACACCGGCCTGGGGCGCCTTGCTCCGGATGGTGTCGAGCAGCTCCAGGAACCGGTCGGTGTCGCCGAAGCGGCGCATCGCGCGCAGCACGTCGGGCGCGGAGTGCTGGAAGGACAGGTCGAAGTAGGGCACGACCTTCGGGGTGGAGGTCAGCACGTCGATCAGACCGGGCCGCATCTCGGCCGGCTGGAGGTAGCTGACCCGCACCCGCTCGATGCCGTCGACCTCCGCGAGCTCGGGCAGCAGGGACTCCAGCAGGCGGATGTCGCCGAGGTCCTTGCCGTAGGAGGTGTTGTTCTCGGAGACCAGCATGACCTCCTTCACGCCCTGCTCGGCCAGCCAGCGCGTCTCGTTCAGCACGTCGCTGGGCCGGCGGGAGATGAAGGAGCCGCGGAAGGAGGGGATGGCGCAGAAGGAGCAGCGCCGGTCGCAGCCGGAGGCGAGCTTCACCGATGCCACCGGGGAGCCGTCCAGCCGGCGGCGCAGGGGTGCCCGGGGGCCGGACGCCGGGGCGAGGCCCTCCGGCAGGTCCACCGGGCCGTGTCCGGGGAGCGCCACGTCGGCGGCGGAGTCCTGCCGCTCGGCCGGGCTGATCGGGAGCAGCTTGCGCCGGTCGCGCGGGGTGTGCGAGGCGTGGATGCCGCCGTTCAGGATGGTCTGGAGGCGGTCGGAGATGTCGGCGTAGTCGTCGAAGCCGAGCACGCCGTCGGCCTCGGGGAGGGCCTCGGCGAGTTCCTTGCCGTACCGCTCGGCCATGCAGCCGACCGCCACGACGGCCTGCGTTCTTCCCTGTCCCTTGAGGTCGTTGGCCTCCAGGAGGGCGTCGACGGAGTCCTTCTTGGCGGCTTCGACGAAGCCGCAGGTGTTGACGACGGCGACGTCCGCTTCCTCGGCGTCCTCCACGAGCTGCCAGCCGTCCGCCTCCAAACGGCCTGCGAGCTCCTCCGAGTCCACCTCGTTACGGGCGCAGCCAAGGGTGACGAGTGCGACGGTACGGCGTTCAGGCATGGGCTCAAGACTACTTCGTCCCGCTGACGCCCCACGTCGACGGGGTTGGCCGATCACGGCCAACCCCGTCTTCGAAGCACCTTTCGCGGTGGCTCATCCGGCCTGCGGGTCGCCCTTGGTGTAGGTCAGACGCTCCACGGCGCCCGGCTGCCAGTCGTCCTCGATCTTCTTGCCGTTGACGTACAGGTCGATCGCGCCGGCGTCGCCGAGGACCAGGTTGACCTTGGAACTGTCCTGGAACGTCTTGGATTCGCCCTGCTTGAGTAGTCCGTCGAAGAGCAGCCGACCGTTGTGGTCCTTGGCGGAGATCCAGCTGCGTCCGTCGGCGGCGCTGACCTTGACGGTCACCTTGTCCTGCGGCGCGGCGGCGATGGCGCTGTCCGACGGTTCGGGCTCGGGTGCGACGGGCTTCTTGGACTTGGGGGTGGCAGAGGGCGACTCGCTGGGCTCGCCGCCTCCGGCGACGTCGGTCGTCCCGCCCTCGTCCCCGCCCTTGACCATCGTGAAGCCGACGAAGCCGATCACGACGACGATGGCGGCGACCATGGCGGCGGTCCAGTTGGGACCGCGCCGCTCCGGACGGATGCGTTCCGCCTCGAACAGCGGGGCGGCGGGGGTCGGCGCCGGACGTCCGCCGTGCTCGGCGTCGTACTGGGCGATCAGCGGGGCCGGGTCGAGGTGCACGGCCTTGGCCAGGGTCCGGATGTGCCCGCGTGCGTAGACGTCTCCGCCGCAGGGGGCGAAGTCGTCCGCCTCGATGGCGTGCACGATGGCGATACGGACCCGGGTGGCGGTACTGACATCGCCGACGGAGAGCCCGGCGGCGATGCGCGCCTGCTGCAGCGCCCGGCCGACGGAGGGCCGGGAATCGTCGGAAACGTCTTCGAACGGACGCTCGTCTTCAGGGGAGTTGCCGATGGACACGGGGGCGCCTTTCGAGCGTGTAGCCGCCTGTGCTGGAGATTCAGTCTAGGAGGGGTACAAGAGGGTGGGGCAACCGGGCGGTCGGACTTTGTACGCCATCGGAATGGCCCGACATCCCGGTGGTGGACCTGCGTTGTGGTGCTTCCCTGAACTTGACGTACGCCGGCGGGAAACGGTTGCTCAATGATCCCTCACGGCTGGGTCACGATCGGCCACCCGGGTGAACCGGGACGCCGGCCGCCTCCCGTACGCCTACCCTTCAGACTCCCCCCGGATCAGGGCGAGCACGCCATCCAGTTCGTCAGGCTTCACAAGAACGTCACGAGCCTTCGAACCCTCGCTCGGTCCGACGATGTTCCGGGACTCCATGAGGTCCATCAGCCGGCCCGCCTTGGCGAAGCCGACGCGCAGCTTGCGCTGGAGCATGGACGTCGACCCGAACTGGGTGGAGACGACCAGCTCGGCCGCCTGGCACAGCAGGTCGAGGTCGTCGCCGATGTCCTCGTCGATCTCCTTCTTCTGCTTGGACCCGACGGTGACGTCGTCCCGGAACACAGGCGCCATCTGGTCCTTGCAGTGCTGGACGACGGCCGCGACCTCCTCCTCGGTCACGAACGCGCCCTGCATACGCGTCGGCTTGTTCGCGCCCATCGGCAGGAACAGGCCGTCGCCCTTGCCGATCAGCTTCTCGGCGCCGGGCTGGTCCAGGATGACGCGCGAGTCCGCGAGCGAGGAGGTGGCGAACGCCAGCCGCGACGGCACGTTCGCCTTGATCAGACCGGTGACCACGTCGACCGACGGCCGCTGGGTGGCGAGCACCAGATGGATTCCGGCCGCCCGCGCGAGCTGCGTGATCCGCACGATGGCGTCCTCGACGTCGCGCGGGGCGACCATCATCAGGTCGGCCAGCTCGTCGACGATCACCAGCAGGTACGGGTACGGGTGGAGTTCGCGCTCGCTGCCCTCGGGCGGCTTGGCCTTGCCCTCACGCACCGCGCGGTTGAAGTCGTCGATGTGCCGGTAGCCGTAGGCGGCCAGGTCGTCGTAGCGCAGGTCCATCTCGCGCACGACCCACTGCAGCGCCTCGGCGGCCCGCTTGGGGTTGGTGATGATCGGCGTGATGAGGTGCGGGATGCCCTCGTACGCCGTCAGCTCCACCCGCTTGGGGTCGACCAGGATCATCCGGACGTCCTCAGGGGTCGCCCGCATCATGATCGACGTGATCAGGCAGTTGATGCAGGACGACTTTCCGGAGCCGGTGGCGCCGGCGACCAGCATGTGCGGCATCTTGGCCAGCGAGTCCATGACGTAGCCGCCCTCGACGTCCTTGCCGAAGGCGACCAGCATCGGGTCGTCGTCCTCGGCGGACTCCGCGAGCCGCAGGACGTCACCGAGGTTGACCATCTCCCGGTCGGTGTTCGGGATCTCGATGCCGACGGCGGACTTGCCGGGGATCGGGCTGATGATCCGCACGTCCGGGCTGGCGACGGCGTACGCGATGTTCTTGGTCAGCGCGGTCACCCGCTCGACCTTCACGGCCGGGCCGAGCTCCACGACGTAGCGGGTGACCGTCGGGCCGCGGGTGAAGCCGGTGACAGCGGCGTCCACCTTGAACTCGGTGAACACCTTCCGCAGGGCGTCGACGATGGCGTCGTTGGCGGCGCTGCGCGCCTTGCCCGGGCCGCCGCGGGTGAGCAGGTCGAGTGAGGGCAGGGAGTAGGTGATGTCGCCGGAGAGCTGCAGCTGCTCCGCGCGGGCGGGCAGGTCGCGGGGCTCGCGGGGCGGCTTCTTGGTCATGTCCAGGACGCCGGCCGGCGGCTTCTGCTGCTGCGGCTTGTCCGCCTTCGGCTTCTCCGGCTGCGGGCGGGCGGCCGGGACCGGCGTCGGTGTGGTCGGCTCGCGGTCGCCGGTGCTCACGCCCTGGGTCAGGTCGGCGACGACCGGCGAGGGCGGCATCCCGTGCAGCACGGCGCCGTCGAGCGCGGCGGCCGCGGCGGCGGCCACGTCCACGGCGTCCATGGGCCGGTTCATGTCGGGCTGCGGCGCCGCGGACCGGCGGGGGCGGCCCCGACGCCGGGTCGGCGCCTCCTGCTCGACGCCGTCGGGGTCGTACTCGTCGGGCGCCGGGCGCCGCCTGCGGCCGTCCGCGGGCAGCGCGTCGCGCCACTGCTGCTCGTAGCGCTCGTCGTCCCCGCCGAACTCCTCCGGCTCCGGCTCCCGGACGAGTCCGAGCCGCACGCCGAGCTGCCGCAGCCGCTGCGGGATGGCGTTGACCGGGGTGGCGGTGACGACCAGCAGGCCGAAGACGGTGAGCAGCACCAGCAGCGGCACGGCGAGCACGTCGGTCATGGTGGACGACAGCGGGGTGGCCGCGCCCCAGCCGATGAGTCCGCCGGCGTCCCTTATCGCCTGCATGCCTTCACCGCGCGCGGGCGAGCCGCAGCCGATGTGGATCTGCCCGAGCACGCCGACGACGAGCGCGGACAGGCCGATGACGATGCGTCCGTTGGCCTCCGGCTTCTCCGGGTGCCGGATCAGCCGTACGGCGATGACCGCGACCAGGATCGGCACCAGCAGGTCGAGCCGGCCGAAGGCACCGGTGACCAGGATCTCCACGAGGTCGCCGACGGGACCCTGGGGGTCGGCCCAGGTGCCGGCGGCGACGATCAGGGCCACGGCGAGCAGCAGCAGCGCGACGCCGTCCTTGCGGTGCGCGGGGTCGAGGTTCCTGGCGCCCTGCCCTATGCCGCGGAAGACGGCGCCGACGGCGTGCGCGAGGCCCAGCCAGAGGGCGCGCGCGAACCGGTACACGGCGCTGGTCGGATTCGGGGCCGGCGCGGGCGCGGGCCTCTTCGCCGGCGCCCTCTTGGCGGGAGCCTTCTTCGCGGGGGGTTTCCTGGCAGCGGCCTTCCTCGCCGGAGCCTTCGCGGAAGCGGCTGCCTTCTTCGCGGGCGGCTTCTTGGCTGCGGAGGGACGTGAGGCCATGGGTGTGAGGTTACCTTCGGAGGCGGCGCGGGACACGCGTGACGGACGCTTCACCCGTTCGTGTCGCTTCCGTTGGGGCGTGAAGTTGACCCGCAGTTGATGCGGTCTCACCGTTCCCGGGCAGCGGGCGTAAGGCCAATCCCCTTGCGTCCGGCGTCAGTTCTGCGACGGCACCGACGACGCGCTGCCGGTCCCGGGCTCCAGGGCGTCCAGCGCCCGCCGCAACCCCGTGAGCTTGCGCTCCAGATGAGCCGCCGTGGCCACCGCGGCCGCGTCCGTCGACTCGTCGTTGAGCTGCTTGGTCAGCGCCTCGGCCTGCTCCTCGACGGCCGCGAGCCGCGCCGACAGCTCGGCGAGCAGCCCCGCCGAGTCGCCTGCCTCGGCATCGTCCTTCTCGCCGCCGTCCAACTGGAGCCGCAGCAGCGCCGCCTGCTCCCGCAGCTGGCAGTTCTTCATGTACAGCTCGACGAAGACCGAGACCTTCGCGCGCAGCACCCACGGGTCGAACGGCTTCGAGATGTAGTCGACCGCACCCGCCGCGTAGCCCCGGAACGTGTGGTGCGAACCGTGGTTGATCGCGGTGAGGAAGATGATCGGGATGTCCCGGGTGCGTTCCCGCCGCTTGATGTGGGCCGCGGTCTCGAAACCGTCCATGCCCGGCATCTGGACGTCCAGCAGAATGACCGCGAAGTCGTCCGTCAGCAGCGCTTTGAGCGCTTCCTCCCCGGACGATGCCCGCACCAGCGTCTGATCGAGCGCCGAGAGGATCGCCTCCAGCGCGAGCAGATTCTCCGGCCGGTCATCGACCAGGAGGATCTTGGCCTTCTGCACCATGGCCCGCCCTCCTCGCCCCGGCTTGGGGCCTCCCCTGTCCGCAGGACCTGGGTCCGCACCCGTGGGTACCGCCCCAGGGGACGACTCCCTTGCGCCGCCCGTCCTTGTGCCGGTCATCGTAGCCGCACCCCGCCTGTCGCCACACCCTGTCACCGCGATGTCACTGTGCACATAGCAGAAACGCGGCGGGAGAACAGAAGGTTCCCCGAATCCCGTACTTCTACACGACTTCGCGCGCACCGCGTCAGCAACAGCGCGTGAACACCGAAGCCTCCCGTCACCTCCGCGCGCTCTCCGGACCCCGGTCTCACTCCCCCCGCATCCACTGCTCCATCACCGTCAGCAGGTGATCGGGGTCCACCGGCTTGGTCACGTAGTCGGAGGCACCCGACTCGATGGCCTTCTCGCGGTCGCCCTTCATCGCCTTCGCCGTGAGCGCGATGATCGGGAGCCCGGCGAACTGCGGCATTCGCCGGATCGCCGTGGTCGTGGCGTACCCGTCCATCTCGGGCATCATGATGTCCATCAGGACCACCGAGAGGTCGTCGTGCTGCTCCAGCACCTCGATGCCCTCGCGCCCGTTCTCCGCGTACAGCACGGACAGACCGTGCTGCTCCAGCACGCTGGTGAGCGCGAAGACGTTGCGGATGTCGTCGTCGACGATCAGCACCTTCTGACCGCCGAAGCGGATGCCGCGGCGCGACGGCCGGGGCGCCGGCTCCTCGCGCTCCGTCTCCGGCCACTGCTCGGGCTCCGCAGCGGGCCGCTGCTCCAGGGTGATCCTGCGGCGCCGCCGGAACAGCGCGGCCGGACCGTTCTGCGTGTCCCGGTACGACTTCACCTCCGCCGGCGTCTCGACCTGCGACGGGGGCAGCTCGGCCGACGCCACCAGGTCACCGGCCTCCAGCGCGGGCATGGGCTGCTGGTAGCCGTGCGGCGGCAGCTCGCTCGGGTTCAGCGGCAGGTACAGCGTGAACGTGGAGCCCCGGCCCGGCTCGCTCTGCGCGTGGATCTCGCCGCCCAGCAGCTGGGCGATCTCCCGCGAGATGGACAGCCCCAGCCCGGTACCGCCGTACTTGCGGCTGGTGGTGCCGTCGGCCTGCTTGAACGCCTCGAAGATCACCCGCATCTTGCTGGCCGCGATGCCGATGCCGGTGTCGCTCACCGAGAACGCGATCAGGCCCCCGTCCGGGTCGGTCAGCGAACCGGTCTCCAGCAGCTGCTCCCGGATGGCCTGCGGAACGTCGTCCCGGGCGGGCCGGATGACCAGCTCGACCGATCCGGAGTCGGTGAACTTCACCGCGTTGGACAGCAGGTTGCGCAGCACCTGCAGCAGCCGCTGCTCGTCGGTGTGCAGCGTGGCCGGCAGCTCCGGGGAGACCCGCACGGACAGGTCCAGGCCCTTCTCCGCGGTCAGCGGCCGGAAGGTGGCCTCCACGTAGTCCACGAGCTGGACGAGCGCGATGCGCGTCGGGGAGACGTCCATCTTGCCCGCCTCGACCTTCGACAGGTCGAGGATGTCGTTGATGAGCTGGAGCAGATCGGACCCCGCGCCGTGGATGGTCTCGGCGAACTCGACCTGCTTCGGCGACAGGTTCGCGTCGGCGTTGTCGGCGAGCAGCTTGGCCAGGATCAGCAGGGAGTTGAGCGGCGTGCGCAGCTCGTGCGACATGTTGGCCAGGAACTCGCTCTTGTAGCGCATGGACACCGCGAGCTGCTCGGCGCGCTCCTCCAGGACCTGCCGCGCCTCCTCGATCTCGGTGTTCTTCACCTCGATGTCGCGGTTCTGCCGGGCCAGCAGCTCGGCCTTCTCCTCCAGTTCGGCGTTGGACGCCTGGAGCGCCTTCTGCCGCTGCTCCAGCTCGGCCGAACGCTCCCGCAGCTGCTCGGTCAGCTCCTGCGACTGGGCCAGCAGCGACTCGGTCTTGGTGTTCACCGAGATGGTGTTGACGCTCGTCGCGATCATCTCGGCGATCTGGTTGAGGAAGTCCTTCTGGATGTGCGTGAACGGGGTGAACGAGGCCAGTTCGATCACGCCCAGCACGGTCCCCTCGAACAGCACGGGAAGCACGATCACCTGCGCGGGCGGCGCCTCCCCGAGCCCCGAGGAGATCTTCAGATAGCCGCTGGGCGCGTTCTCCACCAGGATGGTGCGCTTCTCCATCGCGGCCGTCCCGATGAGCCCCTCACCGGGCCGGAACGTCGTCGGCATGGAGCCCAGCGAGTAGCCGTACGAACCGAGCATCCGCAGCTCGTACTGGTCGTCCTCGGTGACGCCCACGTCCTCCCCGTCGACCAGCGGCATCGACAGGAAGAACGCGCCGTGCTGCGCGGAGACCACGGGCGTCAGCTCACTCATGATCAGCGAGGCCACGTCCTCCAGGTCCCGGCGACCCTGCATCAGCGCGGAGATCCGGGCCAGATTGCCCTTCAGCCAGTCCTGCTCCTTGTTGGCGATCGTGGTGTCGCGCAGGTTGGCGATCATCTTGTTGATGTTGTCCTGGAGTTCCTGGATCTCCCCGGACGCGTCCACGTCGATCTTCAGGTTCAGGTCGCCGCGGGTCACCGCGGTCGCCACCCGCGCGATGGCACGCACCTGCCGGGTCAGGTTCCCGGCCATCTCGTTCACCGACTCGGTCAGGTCGCGCCAGGTGCCGTCGACGTCCCGCACGCGCGCCTGCCCGCCGAGCTGGCCCTCCGTGCCCACCTCCCGGGCCACCCGCGTGACCTCCTCGGCGAACGACGACAGCTGGCCGACCAGCGTGTTGATGGTGGTCTTCAGCTCGAGGATCTCGCCGCGCGCGTCGATGTCGATCTTCTTCGTCAGGTCACCCTTGGCGATGGCCGTGGTCACCATGGCGATGTTGCGCACCTGGCCGGTCAGGTTGGACGCCATCTGGTTCACCGACTCGGTGAGGTCCTTCCAGGTACCCGCCACGCCCGGTACGTGCGCCTGACCGCCGAGGATGCCGTCCGTACCCACCTCGCGGGCCACCTTGGTGACCTGCTCGGCGAAGGAACTCAGCGTCCGCACCATGATGTTGATGGTGTCGGCGAGCTGCGCCAGCTCACCGCGCGCCTCGATGGTGACCTGCCGCGTCAGATCGCCGTTGGCGACCGCGGCGGAGACCTCGGAGATGTTCCGCACCTGGGTGGTGAGGTTCTTGGCCATCAGGTTGACGTTGTCGCTCAGGTCCTTCCAGATGCCCGTGACCCCGGGCACGTGGGCCTGGCCGCCGAGGATGCCCTCGGTACCCACCTCACGCGCCACCCTGGTCACCTGCTCGGCGAACGAGGACAGCTGGTCCACCATCGTGTTGACGGTGGTGACGAGCTCGAGGATCTCGCCCTTGGCGTCGACGGTGATCTTCTTCGACAGGTCGCCCCGGGCCACCGCGGTGGTGACCTCGGCGATGTTGCGCACCTGGAGGGTCAGGTTGTTCGCCATGCCGTTCACCGACTGCGTGAGGTCCTTCCAGGTGCCGGAGACACCCTGCACCTCGGCCTGACCGCCGAGCTGGCCCTCCGTGCCCACCTCCCGGGCCACCCGCGTGACCTCCTCGGCGAACGACGACAGCTGGTCCACCATCGTGTTCAGGGTGTTTTTGAGCTCCAGGATCTCCCCGCGCGCGTCCACGGTGATCTTCTGCGACAGGTCACCGCGCGCCACCGCCGTCGCCACCTGGGCGATGTTGCGCACCTGGCCGGTGAGGTTGGACGCCATGCCGTTCACGGAGTCCGTCAGGTCCCGCCACACACCGGCCACTCCCGGCACCTGCGCCTGACCGCCGAGCCGGCCCTCCGTGCCCACCTCCCGGGCCACCCGCGTGACCTGGTCGGCGAAGGACGACAGCTGGTCCACCATCGTGTTGATGGTGTTCTTGAGCTCCAGGATCTCCCCGCGCGCGTCGACGTCGATCTTCTGCGACAGGTCACCCCGTGCGACGGCCGTCGTCACCTGGGCGATGTTGCGCACCTGGCCGGTCAGATTGGACGCCATGGAGTTGACGGAGTCGGTGAGCTCCTTCCAGGTGCCCGACACGCCGTCCACGCGCGCCTGACCGCCCAGCCGGCCCTCGGTGCCCACGTCCCGCGCCATCCGCGTGACCTGGTCGGCGAAGCTCGACAGCTGGTCCACCATCGTGTTCACGGTGTTCTTCAGCTGGAGCATCTCGCCGGAGACGTCGACGGTGACCTTCTGCGACAGGTCGCCGTTGGCGACCGCCGTCGTCACCTGGGCGATGTTCCTCACCTGTCCGGTGAGGTTGCGGAACGCGGTGTTGACGGAGTCCGTCAGGTCCTTCCACGTCCCCGCCGCGCCCGGCACCTGCGCCTGGCCGCCCAGCTCGCCCTCGACACCGATCTCCCGCGCCACCCGCGTGACCTCGGCGCCGAAGGCGGACAGCTGGTCGACCATCGTGTTGACGGTGTTCTTCAGCTCCAGCATCTCGCCGGCCACGTCGACGGTGACCTTCTGCGACAGGTCGCCGCTGGCGACCGCCGTCGTCACCGCCGCGATGTCACGCACCTGAGTGGTGAGGTTCCGGAAGACCGTGTTGACGGAGTCCGTCAGGTCCTTCCACGTGCCCGCGGCGCCCGGCACGTTCGCCTGACCGCCCAGCCGGCCTTCGGCGCCGACCTCGTTCGCCACCCGCGTGACCTCGTCCGCGAAGATCCGCAGCGTCTCGGTCATCTGGTTGATCGTGTCGGCGAGCTGCGCCACCTCGCCACGCGCCGGCACCGTCACCTTCCGCGACAGGTCACCGTTGGCGACCGCGGTGGTCACCTCGGCGATCCCGCGCACCTGGGCGGTGAGATTCCCGGCCATGGTGTTGACGGAGTCGGTGAGCTCCTTCCACACCCCGTCCACGCCGGGCACCTGCGCCTGCCCGCCCAGGGCGCCCTCGGTGCCCACCTCGCGCGCGACGCGCGTCACCTCCGAGGAGAACGCGGAGAGCTGGTCCACCATCGTGTTGACGGTGTTCTTCAGCTCGAGCATCTCGCCCTCGACGTGCACGGTGACCTTGCGCGACAGATCACCGCGCGCGACCGCAGTGGTCACCAGCGCGATGTCCCGCACCTGCGCCGTCAGCCGCTCCGCCATGGTGTTGACGGAATCCGTCAGGTCCTTCCACGAACCGGACATCCCGCGCACCTGGGCCTGCCCGCCCAGCTTGCCCTCGGTGCCCACCTCGCTGGCCACGCGCGTGACCTCGTCGGTGAACGTCGACAGCTGGTCGACCAGGTTGTTCACGGTCCGCGCGACCTTGAGGAACTCCCCGCGCAGCGGATGCCCCGACCCGTCCGGCGCCTGTGTCCGCAGCTCCATGCGCGGCGACAGATCGCCCTCGGCCACCGCGGACAGCACCCGGCTGACCTCGGACACGGGCCGCACCAGATCGTCCACCAGGGCGTTCGAATTGTCGATCGCGTTCGCCCAGGACCCCTCGGAGGGCCCCGTCTCCAGCCGCTCCGTGAGCTTCCCGTCCCGCCCGACCATGCGGCGCACCCGCGCCAGCTCACCCGTCAGGTGCAGATTGCGGTCGGCCACCTCGTTGAAAACCGCGGCGATCTCCGACATCACGCCGTCGCCGGACACCGTGAGCCGCTTGCGGAAGTTGCCGTCCCGCATCGCCACCAGGGCCGTCACCAGCCGGTTCAGGGACGCCGTGTCCACCGTCGTGGTCCCGCCCCGCGCCTTCCCCCGCTTACTCAGGGACTGTCCGCCCTTCGCGCGCGCCTCAGTGCCCCGCGTCGCTGCGCCAGACTCCACTGTGTCCCTCCCGCAGGGGTCGACCGTTACCGCTGTGCCCGGGCCCGCCGCCAGGGGCGTGCCCGTTACCGCCGTGCTGTTCCTGTACTACTGCGATTTTCTGCCCGCCGCTCCGAGGCGCCGCCAGGGGGCTGCTGCCCACCAGGCGCGCACGGCACACTGCCTGGCCGGACCTTCACAACAAGCCTGCCCAGTGTTTCACCCCCGCCGAACCAGGCCATAACAGTTCGGCAGCTTCGCACATCGTCCGCACACCCGCCGGAAGGCAGCCACCCTCCGGACGGAAACACAGCAGACCGGCATCCGCTCGGACCGCGAAGGTAAGTAACCTTGCATCCGGCTGTCCAGCCACGCCGGTCCGCCCGGCCTGGGCGGTGGCACGGGAACGAGCGGGCATCGGAGGGCGGCCGCACACATGACCACCGGACTGATCCCGGGGGAGCAGCCCCCGGACCAACGGCCGACTGACGGCCTGCCGCACCCACGGCACGAGCCGGTCGGCCAGGAAGCCATGCCTGTCGAGAACCGGTCGAGGAGTTCTGTGATCACCGCCCGCGCGGCCGCCAGCTTCGAGCCCGTCGGGCGATCCGTCGCGACCGCCCGGTCCTTCGTCCGTGACACCCTCCAGGGCTGGGGCTTCGGTGACATCGTCGACGACGCGGTGGTTCTCACCAGCGAACTGGTGACCAACGCCGTGGTCCACGCCGGCACCTCCGCCGACCTGCTCTGCCTGCGCAGCGAGGACGGCGTACGGATCGAGGTGGCCGACCGGTATCCGGAGCGCGAGATCCCGCTCCAGGGCTCCGCCGTCACCATGGGCAGCCCCGACCGCGAGGGAGGCCGCGGGCTCCAGCTGTGCGCGGCCCTGGCAGGCCACTGGGGCGTGGACTACACCCCCACCCACAAGACCGTCTGGTTCCACCTCGACCTTCCCGAACGCCCGGTCGGCACCCGCGCCGCCGGCCCCGCCCTGCCTGCCCACCTCCTCCCGCTCGCCGACACCCGGGTCCGGGTCGCCGTCGTCCAGATCGACCGGTCCGGCTCCCTCACCGCCTGGAACGAGGACGCGGAGGAGCTCTTCGGCTACACCGCCGAGCAGGTCACCGGCAAACCGCTCACCGATCTGGCGGCCTGGCCGCACACCCCGGGCACCGGCACCGGCATCGCCGACGCCCTCCGGCTCTCCCGCTGGGAGGGCAGCTACGGCATCCGCGGCGCCAACGGCCGCGTCATCCCCGTGTACGCCTCCCACCTGCGGGTCCGCGACACCGACGGCGAGCCGTCAACGGTCTGCCTCCTGGTGCGCGACCACGAACGGGCGGTCCTGCAGACCCCGCTGCGCGTCCCGGCGACCGACCACGGCGGCACCTCGGACGGCCAGAGCGCCGACCCCTTCGAGGTGTTCATCGGCTCCCCCGCGCCCGACGACCTCGACGGGCTGCTCCAGCGCACGGTGGAACGCGCCCGCGACATGCTCGACGGCGACTCCGCCTTCCTGCTCCTCGCCACCGACGACGAGACGGAACTGGAGGTCCGCGCCTCCACCGGCCTGCCCTCGGCCCGCCAGCGCTTCGCCCGCGTCCCCGTCGAGGCTGGCCCCGGCCGCTACGGCTCCGCCCGTATGCCGGCCGTCCACGAGGACCTCACCGCCGTCCCTGGCGCTGTCCCCCTCCTCAACAGCACCGGCATGCGCTCGGTGGTCACCGTCCCGCTGAAGGTCGAGGGCCGTCTAACGGGCTCGCTCGGCGTCGCCGCGGAGGCGCCCGGCAGATACTCCAACGAGGAGGCGCTGCGCCTGCAGTTCGCGGCGGACCGTATCGCGCTCGCCGTCGAGTCGGCCCGGCTGGGCGAACTGGAGCGCCTGCGCCGGGGCTCGCTCAGCTTCCTGGTCGAGGCGTCCGACCTGCTGGCCGGCACCCTGGACCGGGACCAGACCCTCGCCCTGATGGCCCAGATGACGGTGCCGACCCTCGCCACCTGGTGCGCCGTCTACACGATCGCCGACCAGGCCTCCGAGCCGTATCTGTCCTACGTGCTGCACGAGGACGAGGAGCTGATCGACGGCATCAAGTCGCTGCTGTCGAAGATCGCCCCGCCGGACCCGGTCCCCACCCCGGGCGCCCGCGTCTGGTCGGCCCCCGCGGAGCTCGCCCACCAGGCGGCCCTGCGGACCTCCATGCGCAGCCTCGGCCTGAGCGGCGGCCCGACACGGCAGGTCACCCCGGGCATCGGCCCGACCCTCGCCACGGCCTCCGCGGTCGGCGGCGAGACCGTGGTCCTTCCGCTGGTCGCCCGCAACCGCGTCATCGGCATGCTGACGCTCGGCAAGCCGACCGACGAGCACTTCCGCCAGGAGATCCTGGAGCTCGCCGAGGACCTCTCCCGGCGGGCCGCGCTGGCCCTGGACAACGCGCGCCTCTACTCCGAGCGCACCGCCATCAGCCAGTCCCTCCAGCGCAGCCTCCTGCCGCCCGAGCTCCCGACGGTCGAGGGCGTCGAGGTCGAGGTCATCTACCGCGCGGCCGGCGAGGGCAACGAGGTGGGCGGCGACTTCTACGACCTCTTCCCGATCAGCGACGGCGCCTACGGCTTCGCCATCGGCGACGTCTGCGGCACCGGACCCAACGCGGCGGCCGTCACCGGCCTCGCCCGGCACGCGCTCCGGCTGCTGGCCCGGGAGGGCCTCAGCGGCCCGGCGGTCCTTGAGCGCCTCAACTCGGCGATCCTCGACGAGGGCGCCCGCAGCCGCTTCCTCACCCTCCTGTACGGCGAGATGCGCCCGCAGGAGGACGGCAGCGCGGAACTGAGGGTGGTCTGCGCCGGCCATCCGCTCCCGCTCCGTCTGCGCCAGGACGGCACGGTCGAACCGGCGGCGGAGCCGCAGCCCCTCCTCGGCGTCATCGAGGACCTGGAGCTGTACGAGCAGACGGTGACGCTCGATCCCGGAGACGTCCTGCTCTGTGTCACCGACGGCGTCACCGAACGCCGTGAAGGTCCCCGGATGCTGGGCGACGACGGCCTGGCCGACGTGCTGACGACGTGCACGGGCCTGACGGCCGGCGCGGTCGCGGCCCGCATCATGCGCGCCGTGGAACGCTTCGCCTCCGAGCCGCCGTCCGACGACATGGCGATCCTGGCGATGCGCGTACCGGGCCTGCACACGGACTAGCGGGCTCCGGGATGCGGACATGAGAAAGGCCCCGCCCGAATGGGCGGGGCCTTTCTGTCCGAGCCCCCAAACGGAATCGAACCGTTGACCTTCTCCTTACCATGGAGACGCTCTACCGACTGAGCTATAGGGGCCTGTTGCCGTCTGCGGGGTTTCCCCCGCGGCAACGGAATAGATCATACCCTGAACAGACCCGTGCTCCCAAACGCCGCTCAGCCGGCCGGCTGGAGCAGTCCACCCAGCGCATTGCAGGCGGCCGCGATCCGCTGCATCTCACGCTTGGTCAGCGAGGCGTCCACGGGAAGCGCGAGTGTCTCGTCGGCGGCCCGCTCGGTCTCGGGCAGGGACACGCACCGCCGGAAGTCGGGCAGCCGGTGAACAGGGGTCTTCACCGGCACCCGGCATTCAACGCCCTTGCTCCGTACGGTCCGTGCGAAGGCGTCCCGGTCGGGCCGGCCATTGCCCGGTACCCGCACCACGTACTGCTGGTAGGTGTGCCCGACGCCGCCTTCGGGTGTCCGCACCCCCCTCAGCCTGGCGTCGAGGAACGCGGCCCGCTCGCGCCGCTGGGCTATCTCGTCGTACGGCGCCTCGGACTCGCCGTGCTCCAGTACCAGCAGCCCCTGCCGCCGGCCGAGCGCGTGCAACGTCCCGATGTCGGCGGGCAGTCCGAAGCGGTGTACGGCAACGACGGCCGCCGTCCGCGGAGTCAGGGCCGCGTCCACCGCGGCCGGATCCAGGCAGTACGTCGCCGGATCTATGTCGGCGAACACCGGCAGCGCTCCCGCCGTCGCGACGGCCTCGGCGACTTCCACGTTGCCGAAGGCCGGTACGACGACCTCGTCACCCAATCCGACACCGGCGGCCCTGAGCAGTGCAGCAGTACCCATGCCAGGGATGCTCGTCGCGCAACGTGAACTTCAAGTGACGCAGAACAAAAAAGGGTTGGTCCCCGAACCGAAGTTCGGGGACCAACCCTTTTGAAAGATTGTTCGGCGGCGTCCTACTCTCCCACAGGGTCCCCCCTGCAGTACCATCGGCGCTGTAAGGCTTAGCTTCCGGGTTCGGAATGTAACCGGGCGTTTCCCCTACGCTATGACCACCGAAACACTATGAAACTGACAACCGCACCATGTGTGGCACATGGGGTTGTTCGTGGTTTCAGAACCAACACAGTGGACGCGAGCAACTGAGGACAAGCCCTCGGCCTATTAGTACCGGTCAACTCCACACGTTACCGTGCTTCCATATCCGGCCTATCAACCCAGTCGTCTACTGGGAGCCTTACCCTCTCTAGGAGGTGGGAGTCCTCATCTCGAAGCAGGCTTCCCGCTTAGATGCTTTCAGCGGTTATCCCTCCCGAACGTAGCCAACCAGCCATGCCCTTGGCAGAACAACTGGCACACCAGAGGTTCGTCCGTCCCGGTCCTCTCGTACTAGGGACAGCCCTTCTCAAGACTCCTACGCGCACAGCGGATAGGGACCGAACTGTCTCACGACGTTCTAAACCCAGCTCGCGTACCGCTTTAATGGGCGAACAGCCCAACCCTTGGGACCGACTCCAGCCCCAGGATGCGACGAGCCGACATCGAGGTGCCAAACCATCCCGTCGATATGGACTCTTGGGGAAGATCAGCCTGTTATCCCCGGGGTACCTTTTATCCGTTGAGCGACGGCGCTTCCACAAGCCACCGCCGGATCACTAGTCCCGACTTTCGTCCCTGCTCGACCCGTCGGTCTCACAGTCAAGCTCCCTTGTGCACTTACACTCAACACCTGATTGCCAACCAGGCTGAGGGAACCTTTGGGCGCCTCCGTTACTCTTTAGGAGGCAACCGCCCCAGTTAAACTACCCATCAGACACTGTCCCTGATCCGGATCACGGACCCAGGTTAGACATCCAGCACGACCAGACTGGTATTTCAACGACGACTCCCCCTGAACTGGCGTCCAGAGTTCAAAGTCTCCCAGCTATCCTACACAAGCCGAACCGAACACCAATATCAAACTGTAGTAAAGGTCCCGGGGTCTTTCCGTCCTGCTGCGCGAAACGAGCATCTTTACTCGTAGTGCAATTTCACCGGGCCTATGGTTGAGACAGTCGAGAAGTCGTTACGCCATTCGTGCAGGTCGGAACTTACCCGACAAGGAATTTCGCTACCTTAGGATGGTTATAGTTACCACCGCCGTTTACTGGCGCTTAAGTTCTCAGCTTCGCCCACCCGAAAGTGAGCTAACCGGTCCCCTTAACGTTCCAGCACCGGGCAGGCGTCAGTCCGTATACATCGCCTTACGGCTTCGCACGGACCTGTGTTTTTAGTAAACAGTCGCTTCTCGCTGGTCTCTGCGGCCACCCCCAGCTCACCGAGTAAATCGGATCACCAGACGTGGCCCCCCTTCTCCCGAAGTTACGGGGGCATTTTGCCGAGTTCCTTAACCATAGTTCACCCGAACGCCTCGGTATTCTCTACCTGACCACCTGAGTCGGTTTAGGGTACGGGCCGCCATGAAACTCGCTAGAGGCTTTTCTCGACAGCATAGGATCATCCACTTCACCACAATCGGCTCGGCATCAGGTCTCAGACTATGTGCCAGGCGGATTTACCTACCTGACGTCCTACACCCTTACCCCGGGACAACCACCGCCCGGGATGGACTACCTTCCTGCGTCACCCCATCACTCACCTACTACCAGCTCGGGTCACCGGCTCCACCACTCCGACCTCGTCCGAAGACTCAGCCGGCGGCTTCACGGGCTTAGCATCACTGGATTCGATGTTTGACGCTTCACAGCGGGTACCGGAATATCAACCGGTTATCCATCGACTACGCCTGTCGGCCTCGCCTTAGGTCCCGACTTACCCTGGGCAGATCAGCTTGACCCAGGAACCCTTAGTCAATCGGCGCACACGTTTCTCACGTGTGAATCGCTACTCATGCCTGCATTCTCACTCGTGAACCGTCCACAACTGCCTTCCGGCGCTGCTTCACCCGGCACACGACGCTCCCCTACCCATCACGATCCCCGTTGGGGGTACATATCGCAATGACACGACTTCGGCGGTACGCTTGAGCCCCGCTACATTGTCGGCGCGGAATCACTAGACCAGTGAGCTATTACGCACTCTTTCAAGGGTGGCTGCTTCTAAGCCAACCTCCTGGTTGTCTGTGCGACTCCACATCCTTTCCCACTTAGCGTACGCTTAGGGGCCTTAGTCGATGCTCTGGGCTGTTTCCCTCTCGACCATGGAGCTTATCCCCCACAGTCTCACTGCCGCGCTCTCACTTACCGGCATTCGGAGTTTGGCTAAGGTCAGTAACCCGGTAGGGCCCATCGCCTATCCAGTGCTCTACCTCCGGCAAGAAACACACGACGCTGCACCTAAATGCATTTCGGGGAGAACCAGCTATCACGGAGTTTGATTGGCCTTTCACCCCTAACCACAGGTCATCCCCCAGGTTTTCAACCCTGGTGGGTTCGGTCCTCCACGAAGTCTTACCTCCGCTTCAACCTGCCCATGGCTAGATCACTCCGCTTCGGGTC